>JAVJSI010000006.1 GCA_040219515.1 Acidimicrobiales bacterium | reverse complement strand
TTCGGGTGGGGTGCCGGGTGGTGGTCCACCGGAGTCGCCGGGTGGTTCGGGTGGGGTGCCGGGTGGTGGTCCACCGGAGTCGCCGGGTGGTTCGGGTGGGGTGCCGGGTGGTGGTCCACCGGAGTCGCCGGGTGGTTCGGGTGGGGTGCCGGGTGGTGGTCCACCGGAGTCGCCGGGTAATGCCGGCGGGAATGGTCGCGGACGTACGTAAGTCGACGTCGGCCGCGGTTTGGTGTCAGTCTTCTCGCATGGCTGGTCGTTGGAAACTCCTCACATTCGTCGCCCTGGTCGGGCTCGTCGCCTCCGCGTGTGACTACGCCTATGTCCCCTTCCTCGCCCGCGTCGATGGCGCGCTCGTGCTCACCGGCGCAGAGCTCGGCGTCGACGGCCTCGGGCTCGAGCCCGCACGGGCGCTCGCCTTCCGCTGGGATGCCGACGGCGCCGGGTGGGTGCAGATCCCCGTCCAGGTCGATGAGCGGGTCGTGGCCGATTTCGGCCGTGTGCCCGGCAACAATTCGTCACCCGGGGTCACCGGCACGGTCTACGGCAGCGGCTCGAACAGCGGGGTGACCGCGCTCGTGTATGCCGATCCCGGCACATGGGTGGGCGCCGACACCGACCCGACCGTCGACAGCGATGACGAGATCGTGGTGCTCGCCCGCGACGCCGGCCCTCGGGCGCCGAACGGCACCCCGCCACCCGGTGGCGTCGCGGTGAGCCTCGCTCGCGAGGTCGCCGTCGTCGATCCCGACGGCGGCGCCGCCGGCTACGTGTACTTCTACTACGGCAACGTCGGCGCCGATCCGAGCGCCGGCGTCGACCATGTCACCTATGACTTCTCGCTCGACGCCGGCGACTACAAGGACGACTACCTCCGAGCCGACGGGCCGAACCCCGAGTCGTCGACGGTGACGACCGACAACTATTCGATGGGGTTCAGCGATCGTTGGATCACCGACGAGCTGCGCATCGGGTGGGGCACCGGTGTCGACATCCTCGACGGGCACAAGTCACGGTTCGCGTTCTCCACCTGCGGCCGCAGCAACGCCACGTTCGCCAATGCCGAAGGTGCGTTCATCGCGAACATCGACGGCCCGATCCGAGCGATCCGTTCCTACATCGGCGCCAACAGCGGGCCGTTCACCCAGCGCACCGAGATCTTCTACGAGGACCGCTACGAGACGGTCACCGACCTGCGGGTCCACGCGATTCCGGGCGTGATGTCGTTCTGGGACTGGAGCGCGGCTGCGAGCGGCATGACCTACGGCAGCAGCGCGCTCAGCGGCACCGTCACCGTCGACGGTTCGCCCGACACGGTCGGCACCGAGCTCGCCGAGTGGGAGTACCTCGAGGGACCACAGGGCAACATCAGCCTCGCCGGGACCTTCTCCGGCTCCTACGTCCCGACACTCGAGCAGGTCTACGTCGACGACACCACGCCGCCGTTCAACGAGTGCTGGGGCGACGGCGACTTCTACGGCGCGTCGGGCCAGGCGATCGTGTCGTGGATCCCCAACACCGACCCGGCGCTGGGGGCATTCGAGACCTTCCGGGCCCACCAGGTGGCGGCCTTCTGGCCGACGGGCGGCAACATGGCCGCATGGACCGAAGCCTGGGCGGCCGAAGTGTTCCAGCCGCTCGCCGCGACGGTCACCGACTTCTGACCCGGCCCGACCTCGGGCTGGTTGCGGGTCAGCCGAAGATCTCGGCGAGGCGGCGGAAGCCGTCGTGCCAGCCGACGGTGCTCGGTCCCAGCACCGGACGTGATTTCGTCGTGTCGATCACGGCGCTCGGGATCGTGTGGTCGGTGGGGGCGAACGTCGGCTCGGGTGCGCCCGTGAGATCGCACATGTAGCGCGTCCACTCCTCGACCGACACGACGTCGTCGCTGCCCCAGTTGAGCACCGTGGCCGGTGCGGTCGCCGCCTCGAGCAGCGCCGGGATCTGGTTGATGATGTCCTCGTGGTGGATCACGTTGTAGCGACTGCCGTCGGTGTGCACCGGGATCGGCTGGCCGCCCTGGGCCATGAGCAGGTGGAACATCGGCCAGCCGCCTTCGTCGCCGTAGGGCACGCAGAGGCGGGCGATCGTGGTGGGGAGGTCGAACGCCTTGGCCGCGAAGCTCACCACCGACTCGGCCGCGGTCTTCGCCGTCGAGTAGGTCGGCATCATGTACTGGTGGTGGTCCTGGCCGAGCGCCGAGTCCTCGCGCATCGGCTCGCCGCCCGTGGGCGCGTAGACCGCGGTCGACGAGCAGTGCAGCACGGTCGTCGCCTCTCGGCAGTGCTGCATCAGGAGGCCGGCCGCATCGGCGTTGGCGGCCAGGTCCTTGTCCCAGCGGCCCGTCTTCGTCACGGCGAAATTGAGGACGTGGTCGGGGGCGGTCGGCACGGTGGAGAAGTCCGGGTCGATCAGGTCGACGGCATGGCAGGTCACGCCGGCCGCCTCCATCTCCTCCCGGCTGGCCGGGTCCTTGAACCGGGCCAGGCCGTGCACCTCGTTGCCCTGCGCGGCGAGCGCCTTGGCGACGGGCGTGCCCACCTGCCCGGTCGCTCCGGCGATGACGATGGTGGTGTCGGTGAGGCTCATGGACGGGACCCTATTGGGCCGGCCGGGTTCTCGCCGACTGCAATGCAACCGGCGGACCTGACAATTCCGGGCACTCGAGCCGCAGGCCTGAGAGCCTGCTGCGATGACCTTCTTCGACGACGAGATCGCGGTTCGCTACGACAGTCCCGCCGATCCGATGAACTCGGCGGACGCCATCGGACCCGTGGTCGAGAAGTTGGCCGAACTGGCCGCGGGCGGCCCTGTACTCGAGTTCGCGATCGGGACTGGCCGCATCGCGGTACCGCTGAGTCGGCGGGGCATCTCCGTTAGCGGAATCGAGCTCTCCGAGCCGATGGCGGCGATCCTCGCAGCCAAACCTGAGAGCGCCGACATCTCGGTGACGATCGGCGACATGGCGGCCACGCGCGTCGACGGTGAGTTCACACTCGTCTATCTCGTCTACAACACCATCACGAACCTCCTCGAACAACACCAGCAGGTCGCCTGTTTCGAGAATGCGGCCGCGCACCTGCTGCCCGGTGGGAGGTTCGTGATCGAGACCGGGGTGCCGCGGCTCCAGCGGTTGGGGGTGGGCGAGACCTACCTGCCCTTCGTCGTGTCGGATGGTCACATCGGCATCGACGAGTTCGATGTCGTCGCCCAGCGGCTCACCTCGCACCACCACTGGATCGAGGAGGGACGTTCTCAGGCCTTCTCGTCGACGCACCGCTACGCGTGGCCGGCGGAATACGACCTGATGGCTCGGATCGCCGGGCTCGAACTCGTCGAGCGTTGGGGTGGCTGGAAAGGCGAGCCGTACACCGCGACGAGCCGTTCGCACGTGTCGGTGTGGCGCAAGCCCGAGGTCGGTGTCATACCCCCTCGCTAGTGTGCATTGCATGGTTGATGAGGGTTTGCTGCAGGCGATGGACGAGGCGCTCGACGAGCTCCTGGTCACGCCGATCGCGCTTGACTCGTGGGCCGAGGGTGCGGCGTTGGTGCGTTCGGTCGAGGCCTGCGCTCGCAAGTTGCGGGCCGTGCAGGTGCGTGTGCAGGGTGAGCTCGACGGGTCAGGCCTGTATTCGGCGGATGGGTTCGTGTCGGCGAAGACGATGGTGCGTCACTGTGGCCGGTTGTCGCCGTCGCGCGCTGCGGCGCGTGAGCGCGGTACCCGGATGGCGGTCACGTTGCCCGATGTGTGGGCCGCGCTGTCGGCCGGCATGTTGG
>JAVJSI010000005.1:300000-390225 GCA_040219515.1 Acidimicrobiales bacterium | reverse complement strand
TCTCGTCGGCATCCTCCACGGCTGCCTCAAACACCAAACCCACTACGACGAACACACCGCCTGGGCACACCGCCACGAACTCGCCGCTTGACACCTACGACCCGTGGGATGTCTAGGCCCGGCGATTGCGTGCGGCATGCTTGCCCCGCAGTACGGTCCAACCAGTGAGCGATGCTACTTCCGGCGCCCCCGCCGACGGCCTTTCCGACGACCCCGACGCCGACCCTCATGGCGACCGTGCGCTGAGCGGCCGATTCGCCGCACTCTCGGTGCGCGAGTTCCGCCGGTTGTGGTGGGGTGGCATCTTCGTGTTTCTCGCCAGCCAGGCCCAACAGGTGGCCCGCGGCTGGCTCGCCTACGACCTGACCGGGAGCAACAAGGGTCTGGGCGGCGTGATCTTCGGCTTCGGCGTGTCGAGTCTGATCGCGGTGCCCAGCGCCGGCGTGATCGCCGACCGGTTCCCCAAGCGTCGGATCATGATGTGGGCCCAGACGGCCATGGGCGCCGCGGCACTCGGCATTGCCATCGCGGTGGCCACCGACACCATCGAATACTGGATGCTGATCGCCGCATCGGTGGTCCAGGGCAGTGGGGTGTCCATGTTGGCGCCGGCCCGCCTGGCGATGACCGCCGAACTGGTCGACCGAAGGATTCTCACCAACGCCATCTTCTTGAGCAACGGCAGCATCCAGGCCACTCGGGTGCTCGGCCCGGTGGTCGCCGGGGTCCTCATCGCCGTCGAACCGGTCGGTATCGGCGGCGTCTACTTCCTCGGCGCGGCGCTGGCCGCGCTCTCGCTGGTCGCCACCGCCGGCCTCCCGCCCGGTAACCCACGTGGCTCGTCGGGCCGTACCCCGTTGGGTGACCTGGCCGACGGCATCAACTATGTGCGGAACCGGCCGGAGCTGAAGCGGCTGCTCATCATCGGCGTGCTGGTCATCATGTTCGGCTACCCCCACATCACGTTCCTGCCCGGCATGATCCAGGACGTCTACGTGCTCGACGCCTGGGCGCTCGGCGTGCTCACCGGCGCCGCCGCGGTGGGCGCGGTGGGCGCGTCGCTATTCCTCGCCAACGTGGAGACGAGGCGGCTCTCGTCACTCCAGTTCAAGGCCGGCGTGATGTTCGGTGTCTCGCTCATCGGTTTCGCCGCTGTGCCCCAATACTGGGGCGGCGTGCTCGTCATGGTGATCGTCGGCGGCGCGTCATCCGCGTTCCAGTCGATGAACAACTCCCAGGCGCTCGTGATCGCCGACGTGGAGTACCACGGCCGGGTGCAGAGCCTGCTGATGCTCGCGTTCACGGGCTTCGGTCTCATGGCGCTGCCGATGGGTCTCCTCGCCGACTCGCTGGGAATCCGCGAGACCATGGCCGGCATGGGCCTCGTCGTGGGAGCCTGCGTGCTCGCCGGCGACTACTGGCGCCGGCGCCAACCCCAACCCGACATTCCTGATCTCTGACGCACGACCCGTCAAGCCCCGGAGGCTCGCGATGACACAACAGAACCAAGACCTGGTGACCCGCCTCTGGCACACGATCTGGATGTCGGGCGACATCGATGATCTCGTCGACATCGTCGCCGACCCCTACATCCGCCACACCCGTGACGGCACCGTGTCCGCCTCGCCGACGGAATACATCCGCCACCTCTCGGGGGTGGTGCGCACGATCCGGGGCACCGAGGTGAAGATCGTCGACATCGCGTCGGTCGACGACATGGTGTTCGCCCGCGTCCATCTCGCCGGCGTCAACCTCGACACCGGCAACCAGCTCGACCTCACCTGGATGACGCAGTACCGCGTCACCGACGGCCGGATCGCCGAAGCATGGACCATGCACCTCCCCGACCTCGATTGGTAGCCCAATGACCCTCATCGGATTCAAGATCGCCAACGAGAACATCGAGTGGCCGCTGCTGCGCGAACTCTGGACGCTGGCCGACCAGACCGAGGCCTACGACATCGGCTGGAACTTCGACCACCTCTACCCCATCTACGGCGAACTCTCCGACCCGTGCCTCGAAGGCTGGACCATGCTCGCCGCCCTCGCCGAGGTCACCGACCGGGTACGGCTCGGCTGTCTCGTGGGGGCGACGCCGTACCGGGCCCCTGCGGTCATGGCGAAGATGGCGTCGACCATCGACATCGTGAGCGGCGGGCGGTTGGAGCTCGGACTCGGGGCCGGATGGCACGTCGCCGAGGCCGAGGCCTACGATCTCACGCTGCCACCGAGGCTCACCGACCGATTCGACCTGTTCGACGAGGCCTGCGAGATCATCGTCGGCCTGCTCCGCGACGACGTCACGAACTTCGCCGGCGAACACTTCACCATCACCGACGCGTACCTCGCGCCGAAGGGGCCGCAGATCCCGCCGCCGGTGACCATCGGCGGCAGCGGCCCCACCCGCACCCTGCGGGCGGTGGCCCGCTTCGCCGACTGGTGGAACACGCCCTACTTCGATGTCGACGCGTATCGCGCCGGCTGCGACACCCTCGCGCAGCACTGTGCCGACATCGGCCGTGACCCGTCCACGATCCGCCACTCGAGCCACATCTTCGTGCTCGACACCCAGTCGGTCGACGAGATCGCCCAGAACTTCGGCACCGCCATCGAGGCCGGCATCGACCAGCCCATCGCCTACTTCCAGCCGCCCTTCGGTGCCGCGCCGATGGAGCGAGCCGCCGAGGCCGTCACCACCCTTGGAGTCGACCACCGATGACCGGACGCACGCTCACGGGCGCGGTTGCCCTCGTCACCGGCGCGGGCGCCGGAATCGGACGGTCCTGTGCCCTCGCGCTGGCCCACGACGGCGCCGACGTCGTCGTCGCCGCTCGAAGGGCCGAACCGCTCGTGACCCTTGCGGAGGAGATCGCCGAGGCCACCGGTCGCCGCTCGCTCGCGGTACCGACCGACATCGCCGATGTCGACCAGTGCCGGGCGGCGGTCGAGCGCACCGTCGAGGAGTTCGGCCGCATCGATGTGGTCGTCAACGTGGCGACCCACGGCGGCAATCCCACCGCGTCCGTCATCGAGATCGACTGGGACGACTATCGGGAATCGGTGCAGGTCAACGTGATCGGCACCATGGAGATCTGTCGGGCCGCGGCGCGTCACATGGCCCAGGGCGACGGCGGCTCCATCGTCAACATCTCGGCGCTGAGCGCGACGACGCTGATGGCCGACATGGCCCGCTACACCTCGACCAAGGGTGCGATGGAGTCGATGTCGAAGACCATGGCGAAGGAGATGGGCCCGGCCGGCGTTCGCGTCAACATCGTCACCCCCGGCATGACCAACGGTCCGCAGCTCGACGCGATGTTCGAGCGCATGGCCGTCGCCCAGTCCCGCACACCCGAAGAGGTCAGCGCCCGCTTCGCGAAGGGCGCTGCGCTGCGCCGCCATGTCGACCCCGACGACATCGCCGAGGCGGTGCTCTTCTTGGCGTCACCGCGGGGACGCAACATCACCGGTCAGGAGATCCAGGTCACGGCCGGCCAGCACATCGCTTGAGATCGCGCTCCTAGCGGCGCGCTTCCTTCAGCAGGACCTCGTCATGCCAGAACCCGTGGAACTGGTGGGGCAGGTGGTGCCGTAGCGGCAGTGACGCGACCGGCTCGCTGATGTCGGCGGCCCGGAAGATCACGAGCGAGCTCGTGTGGTTGAAGCCGTCGTAGACCACCTCGAGCACATAGCCGTCGTTCTCGTCGGCGCTGTTCGTCGACGGGGCGAAGAGCGGCTCCGACCCGTAGAACCCGGGTGCGAGCGTGTGGAGTTGGACCTCGCCGTCGCGGGTGATCCGCTGGAAGGCATTGAAGAAGCTGTCGTGGCCGTTGTCCACCGAGGCCGCCGAGAACGTCAGCTCGTTGCGCTCGCACGCCCGTCGCTGGTCGAAGGTGGGGAACTCGGAGTTGGTCTCGGTCATCACCTCGAAGTCGAGGGTTCCGGTGGCCACGTTGATCCGGTAGCGCCGCCACTCGCCGCCCTTGAGCGCCTTGGCGTTGAAGATGTCGCTGAGTGACTCGTTGGCCTCGAACTGGTCCGAGTACATGGCGTCGACCACGATCTCGTCGCCTTCGTCCACTGCGTTGCCGAAGTGGATGATGGCGCCGGGCGCCGTCTCGATTCGGCGTACCTCCTGCATCGTGTCGAGGTCGACGACGGCCACGTGCATCGGCAACGACTCGTCGAACGCCACGCCGTCGGAGATCGATCGCCGCCCCAGCATGACCTGACCGATCGAACCCATCGTGATCGAGTTGATGAAGAAGATCGCGTACTTCCCGGAGAGCGCGAAGTCGTGGGCGAACGGGAAGTGATCGACGGGGAGCTGCCCCTTGGCGATCATCTTTCCGGCAGTGTCGATCCGGAAGATGTTGAAGCAGAGCTTCGGTCCCTTGGCACTCATGCCCATGGAGCCCGACCCGAAGTTGACCCAGTGCCCGGTCGGGCCGTGGAAGTGGCCGTGCGCGCTGAAGACGTTGGACTTCTTGAGCTCGCCGTCGTAGGTGTACTCGCCGACGGTCTCCAGGGTGGTGGCATCGACCTCGAAGGGTCGCCCGCCCTCATAGAGGGCCAGCAACCTGCCCGCGTGGTACACGGAGTTCGTGTTGGCCGGGTTGCCCGGCATGCGGCCGATGTTCTTGCGGAGGCCGCCCGGGATCTGGGTGCCGAACCCGCGGTAGCGGATCTGCTGGGTCGCCGTTTCCTTCACGTACTTGGGCGTGCGCACGTAGCGGTTCTTGAAGTGCACCGACCCGTCGGCGATCGAGAACACGCTGAGCATGCCGCAACCGTCGAACCAGTGTCCGTAGGGCGTGTCACCGATGCGTTGCCGGCCCGGACCGTTGCGGATGAAGGTGCCCTCGAGGTCGGACGGCACCTCGCCCTCGATCTGTTCGAGCCAATAGCTGTGCTCCTCGTCGAGGTTGGCGAGCGCCCCGTGCATGGTCGGTGCGTCCGTCGTCGCAAGCCTGATGTCGTCGACTGCCGTCATGGTTCGGTCCCCCCGGTGAACACTGTTAACCAACCATACTTCAGGCGCGGTCAGTTCTCCGTTCTGGTGGACCATTTGCGCGTGTTCCGCGCAATTGGTCCACCAGAACCAACGCAGCAGGACGACGGGGTGGACGGGTCAGGCGGTGGCGGCTTCGCGATCCTGGGCGACGGCGTCGAGTTCGAGGTATTCGTCGCCGGTGTCGGCCATGTCCTCGAACTGGATGACGTCCATCTCCTCGAAGCGCTCGCGCAGCCAGCCCTTCTGGCCCTCGGGCACGCCGGCGTCGAGCAGACCCAGCTTCTTGCAGTTGGGCACGATCTTGGAGAACAGCAACTGTTGGAAGAGGATGCGGCCCGGGTCCTGCTGGATCAGCGGGATGAGCGGGGCGACGTCGATGTCGTAGCGCTGCCACACCTCCTGCTGCAGGAATCGGTCGCGCATGCGCACCGCAGCTTCGAAGGCGAACTCCTGGCGTTCACGGAGTTCGGCCGACGAGAGGCCCTGGTAGTACTCCTCGAGGCTGAGCACGCCAAACGCGACGTGGCGGGCCTCGTCGCTCATCACGTAGCGCAACAGCTTCTTGAGCAGCGGCTCGCTGGTGGTCTGGTGCAACATGCCGAAGGCGGCGAGGGCCAGTCCCTCGACCATGATCTGCATGCCGAGATACGTCATGTCCCAGCGACTGTCGTTGATGATGTCGTCGAGCAGCATCCGCAGGTGGGCGTTGATCGGGTAGTTGCCTTCGAGCTTCTCGTCGAGGTAGCGCGAGAAGACCTCGACGTGGCGGGCCTCGTCGACGACCTGGGTTGCGGCGTAGTACTTCGCGTCGATCCACGGGACGGTCTCGACGATCTTGGCGGTGCACAGCAACGCCCCCTGCTCGCCGTGCATGAACTGGCTCAGGAGGTGGTTCTGGGCTTCGATACCGAACTCGAGGAACTCCTTGTCGCCCCAGTTCTTGAGCGGCGTGTCGGACAGGTCGAACGGCGGCGCGAGCTCGTCGGATCCGGAGATGGCCAGGTTCTGGTCGCGGACCATCTTCTCGATGTCGACCTCGGTCGACCAGTCGAGATCGGTGGTGGCGTTCCACTGCGACGTCTTCGCCTTCTCGTAGAGCTTGTCGAGCTTGGCCCGCTCGCCCTTGTCGTAGCCCCAGGTGAAGATCGCCTCGGCATTGTCCTTCACCGCGTGGATCACGTCGGTCTCATCGAGTGTCGTGATGGCGAGAATCGCCTCGGCGTCGTTGAGGTCGCCGCGACCGATGATCTCCTCGTTGGACCGCATCTTCGCAGTGACGTCGGTGATGGCCATGGTGTTTCCCCTGATTCGCTGACTCGCCGGTGTCGTCACCTTACGCTGTATGTCGCATGCAGGGAAGGGCCAGTCCCCCGGCCCCGTCCTCGACCTCTCAGGTGCGGGCGGCGAGGAGGCCGAGAAGCTCGCGCGCGACCATCGGGCCCGCGTTCTGGTTCTGCCCGGTGACGAGGTTGCCGTCGACCACCCAGTGGTTGGCGAACGGATCGCGGAAACGGGTTTCGCTCTCGAACTCGGCGCCGACCCTGCGCAGCTCCGTCTCCGGATGATGTGGCGTCGAGCCGATACCGAGCTCCTGCACCTGCTTGTCGGTGACGGCGCTGATCCTGCGGCCCTTCACGAGCGGCTCACCGTCGGTTCCCTTGGCGTTGATCAAGCCGAGCGGGCCGTGGCAGATGCCGCCGATCAGCCTGCCGGCCGCGTTGGCTTCGGTCATCTTCTCGCCGAGCACTTCGGAGAATCCGAAGTCGAAGGCTGCGCCCCACCCACCGGCGAGGAACACGATGTCGTAGTCGTTCATGTCGAGATCACCGATGGCGAGCGACTCGCTGACCTTCCCACGGAGCTCGTCGTCACCCAGGAAGCGGTCGTCCTCGGGGGTGCGGATCGGGGCGCGTAGCGACTGGGGGTCGACCGGGACCACACCGCCGAGCGGACTGGCGATGTCGACGGACAGGCCGGCGTCGAGGAACGCGTAGTACGGCACGGTCATCTCGCTCGCGAACACGCCGGTCGGCTTGCCGATGTCGAGCACGCCGGCGTTGGTCGCGACCACGAGCGCTCGGCGGCCGGGAAGGTCGAACTCGACAGGATCGGTGTCATCGGGATGCATGCCGACCTTCTGGAGGAGCTTGCGCACCAGACGGGCGGGGGGCGGCGGGGTCTTGGTCATGGGGCCTCGGGGAGGACGGCGTGACGCATACGGCCACGGGGTGTTCCGCTCGGGAACGGATCGGGCACGTTCGTCTTCGAGCACGACGCGGAGGTGGGCCGACACGGCTGCGGCGACCTCGTCGCGCCAGCGGTTCTCGGCCTCGATCGGATCGGCGTCGAGGTCGTAGAGCTCCCACTGATCCGGGAGTGCCTCGGTGCGGTACTGCGGCCCCGCGGGACCATCGGCGGCCAGATGCCGGACCCCGGGCTCGGTCCACGTCGACGGATCGTCGAACGTTCGCACCAGCTTCCAGAGGTGGCCGTCACCGCCCGACGCCTCGGTGTCGGCGACGCGGGCGACGATCCCCTCGAAAGTCGCGGCGACGTGGGCCGGCACCTGGATGCGCAGCGGCATCGGTGGCTTCTCGGTGCGGCCGAAGCGACGGGCCACGCCGGACGCGCCGCTGTCACCCTCGAGCATGTTGTCGTTCGTCATCAGGTAGACCGCCCGGTCGCGGTCGGCCGTGACCTCGCCGTCGACGACCGCCATGAGGTTGCGGCCGGGGAGGGGGTGGACCTCGGAGAACGACGCGCGCAGGGTCGCCGCGACCTCGGCCTCGTCGATACCCGCGGCACCGAGCAGGGTGGGAACGAGATCGACGTGGGAGGTGGGCGCGTCGACGACGGCTGAGCCGGATGTGGCCCGTTGCCCGACCCGGGCGATCGCGAACGGCACCCGCGTCGCCTCGTCGTAGAGCTGGAACCACTTCTGGTGGAGGCCGCCGTGGGAACCGAGCAGTTCGCCGTGATCCGAGGTGCGAACGACGACGGCGTTCTCGGCGCCGGCGACGACGGCCCGCCGTACCTGGTCGAGCGGTCCGTCGACCTCGGCATGGAGCCGGTAGTAGGTGTCGCGGTACTTCTGGGCATTGCCGGCATAGAGCCGAGCCACGGCGGGCGCCGGCCCGTAGCCGCCCGGGTACGCCTCCCGGTAGGCGATCTGCGCGGCGGGCTTCGTCGCGAGATCCTCGTGGGCAGTCGGCGACTCGTCGATCGGCGGCGGATCGAGCAGAGCCGACGGTTGCAGCGGGTTGCGCCGAAGCCAGGCAGGAAAGAGAACGATGTCGTGGGGGTTCACGAAGCTGGCGACGAGCAGAAACGGCCTGAGGGCGTCGGCATCGCCGGCTCGGCGGCGGGCGTAGCGGTGCTCGAGCCAGGCGACCACCCGCGCCGCGATCAGCGGATCACGGCGCAGTCCCGAGTCGGCCAAGGCCCCACCGTGGGGCTCGGGCCCCACCCAGCCGGAGAAGCCGAAGGGGTCGAGCCGATCGGCGGCGAGGTAGCGCTCGACCGCCTCCGGGATCACGTTGCCGGCGTCGTCGTTGGTCGTCACCCGCTCGCCGTCGTCATCGACGAGATCGGCGTGGGTGATGTGCCACTTGCCGTCGTAGTGGGTGTCGTAGCCCGCCGCCCGGAACCAGTGGCCGAGCGTCGGCACCTCGCCCTCGCGCAGCCAGCGCATCCGCGAGTCGTCGGCCATCTTGCCGAGTCCGTCGGTCTGGGTCACACCGTGGACACCGGGGTACTGCCCGGTGAACAGTGTGGGCCGGCTCGGAACACAGGCGAGCGAGCCGGTGTAGTGGCGCCGGAAATTCACGGCGTTGTCGTCGAACCAGGATTCGGCGGCCAGCACTCGACGCCGCCACGCGGCGACGTCGTCGGTCTCGTAGGGCGGGGCCGCGCGCTCCTCGTCGCTCATCAAGATGACGACATCGGGTCGGTCGGTCATGCCCCGGCTTCCGGTGCGAAGTGGGCGGCCAGGCCGTCGAGCATCTGCTCCGACGCCGCGCCGAGCCGTCGTCCCACGGCCCGGGCGATCGCCTTCTGCGGGAGCCGCGGGCCGGCATCGATCTGGGAGGTGAGCGTCGCCGACGTCTGATCACCTGATGGCGCCAACTGCCAGGTGTTGGTGACCGACCTGATCACCGGGGGAAGCCCGGTCAGGCGGTAGGCGAGCGTGCGGCCCGGCTCGTAGGTCTCGACGGTCTCCACGAGAGTGATGCGGCCGGTCTGGATTCGGCGCGTCGTGCCGACGCCCTCGGTCTGCTCGGTCAGCAGACAGGAGTGGTCGACATTCGGGGCCCATGCGCTGATGCTCGCGAAGTCGGACAGGGCGGCCCACACCTCATCGGACGATGCTGCGATCACCCGGCTTCTGACGACACTCACCATGGACGGACCCTAAGTAGTGACAGTCCAACTGTCAACACATTGGTTCGTCGCACATTGCCGAGGTGGGCGATACTCAGCGCCCGGTCAACCAGGTTGCGGGGTGCAGGTCGGGCGGGAACATCGAACCCTGCCAGCGCTGCATCCCGCCGATCCATCGGTCGACGTCGGCGCCCTTGCGGGTGACGTACTCGGCGACGTCGGGGTGGGGCAGCACGTGGAATCGTTCGTCGCGCAGGGCCTCGATGACACTGTCGGCCACGTCCGTCGAGCTGAGCGTGCCATCGGCGCCCGCGACATCGGCGCCGGGGCCGACCAGCTTGTCGACGTCGGGGCTGTTCGGGAGGATGTTCGTAGCCACGGCCTGCGGGCACAGCACGGAGACCTTGATGCCCTGATGACCGTGGGTGATCGCCACCCACTCCGCGAGCGCCACCGCCGCGTGCTTCGTGATCGTGTAGTGCAGCGACCCGAACTGGGAGAGCAGACCCGCCGCCGAGGCGGTGTTGAGGAGATAGCCGCCACCACGCTCGGCCATGTGGGGGATGACCGCCCGGGCGGCGTAGAGATGCGCGAGCACGTGCACCTCGAACATCCGGGTGAGGTCCTCGACCGGCGCCTCGAGGCCGCCGAGGGTGACGTAGCCGGCGTTGGACACGAAGAGTCCGATGGGACCGTGATCGCCTTCGGTCTCGTCGACGACGGCCCGGATCGCCGCCTCGTCGGTGACATCGCAACCCACCGCCGTGCCGCCGACGGTCGACGCCACGGCGGCCGCACCCGCCTCGTCCCGATCGACCACGACCACATGGGCGGCGCCCTCTCGATGGAAGCGCTCGACCAACGCCTCGCCGATGCCGCTCGCCCCACCGGTGACGACGGCGACCTTTCCCTGGAGTTCCATGGCGCGACGTTACCCGTGAGCGCCCTACTCGTGAGCGCCCATCTGCTCATGGCGAGCCCGAGCCGCGGCGATCTCCGCGACCGCTTCGCTCAGCCCGCCCCAGTCCCCCACCTCGGTGGACTTCGACGGCTCGAGGGCCTTGTAGATCTCGAAGAAGTGGCTGATCTCCGCACGGAGATGAGCGGAGACGTCGCTCAGCGACTTGATCTCGTCCCAGCGGGGGTCGCCGGCCGGGACCGACAGAACCTTGGCGTCAGGGCCCATCTCGTCGCGCATCCAGAAGACGCCGAGCGCCCTGGCGGTGATGTGACACCCGGGGATCGTCGGTTCCTCGAGCAACACGAGCACGTCGAGCGGGTCGCCGTCCTCGCCCAGCGTGTCGGGGATGAACCCGTAGTCGGCCGGGTAGGACGTCGCCGTGAACAGGTGACGATCGAGCCAGATCGCCCCCGTCTCGTGATCGATCTCGTACTTGTTGCGGGATCCCTTCGGGATTTCCACCACCATGTCGAAAACTGCATCGTTGAGGTCGTTCTCCATGCTCGTATTGTGGCCCCTTGTGGCCAGGAACCGCCGCCAGTTGGGACATTGGGGTCAGACCCCTGTCCCACCTCGTGTCCGACCTCGGAGGTCATCATGCGATGTTGGGACGGGGGTCTGACCCCGGCGTCCCAACTCAGGGGAGGGCGGCGATCGCCTCGGCGGCCGCGGCTGGGGTCGTGGTGGAGGTGTCGACGGTGAGGGCGGTGCCGGGGAGTGGCGAGTCGTCGAAGGTCGACAGGATCTCGCGCAGCCGCACGGCATCGGTCAGCTTGTGATGGCCCTGGCGCGAGTCGCCGTCCACCCGCGCTTCGAGATCGGCGGGGTCGCCGGTGAGGCGCACCAGGAGGCTGCGACCGCCGGCGGCGGCGACAGCATCGGTGACCCGGGCGGCGAACGAAACGAACCGATCACGACCGTCGTCACCGCCCCACGCCGAGCTGTTCGTGAAGATGAGCGACATGCCCTCGGCGATCGCCGTCGCACACACATCGACCCGCAGCCGCTCGATCACCGCGTTGAACGACGGGGTGCCGAGGCCGAAGATCGGCCGGACCACGTTCACACTCAGGTGGTTGTGAAACAGCGGGTCCCCCGTCAGCTCCGAGAGCTTCTCGGCGACGGTCAGCTTCCCGACTGCCGGCGGGCCATAGAGATACGTCAGCGTGGGCACGGTCGCAGCGGACATGTCGCATGTCTCCGGATCAGGGGTGAGGCGACAGTAGCGCCGCCGGGCCCCTCCCGGGATCGTCGTCGAACGAGCCGCGCGTTGGGGTCGGCGAGCACGGTCGATTCCAAGGCGGCGCGGTTCCGCTGCTGACAGGTGGCGTCGGTGCGGCCGCGGTGGGCGGCCGGTCGTCGATGACGTCGTTCAGGTCGCTTTCGACCTCGATCAGGTCGTTGCGAAACGGAATGCGGTCCCGGTACCAGGCGTCGACCGCAGCCCACGTGTCGGTGTCGACCGGTGACGAAGACAGCGCCGGCAACGCCGCCCGATCCCGTTCCTCGCCGGCCGGGTCCGCCCCACCCGACGACGGGTGATCTCGGCGCCGATGTCGGTGGCCCGCACGATCGGTCCGGCGATCAGCTGCGGGAAGAGGCTGACGATGCCGACGACCGACGGTGTCATCGCCAGGCGGGTCAGCGTGGGTCGCCCCTCGGACAGTTCTCAGCGGGCGCGGTGGGCGACTGCTCTCTGGTGAGCAATCGAGCTGACCCAGAGTTGCACCGAACCTGTCCCGGGCTCGAAGAAGCGGGCGTGGGCCCAGACGCTCACGAGGGCGTCGAACATGGCCTGCTGCGCGGCGATCGGGTCGTCGACCACATTGCGAACCAGGCCCCAGACGGAGGGGGCCAGCTGGTCGTAGAGGTCGGCGAACGCCTGCTGGTCGCCACCCGCCACCTTCGCCATCAGCGCGAGGTTCGGATCGGGCGCGGTCGCCGGTTGCGAGGGAAGTGCTGGAGTGCTCGCGCCCATGATGAGCGCTGTTACCCCGTCCGACCCGGAGCCAAACCTCGACAGCTGGACCGGAACGTCTATTCGACCAACCGCTGACGGTCGGGGCTCATCCCGTTGGCCGTGCCCCAGAGAACCGCCTCCACCCGCGTGGTGGCATCGATCTTGCGGTACGCGCCGCGGATGTGGGTCTTGATCGTGTTGATGCTGAGGTAGAGCAGCGCGGCGATCTCGATATTGGTCTTGCCCTGGGTCACCAGCGCGAGGATCTCGGCTTCTCGCTCGCTGAGCCCGGCGTCGCGCCCCGGCCACTCGAGATCCGGATTCGAGTACCGACGACGGGGCGGGTCGCTGACCACGACGTCGCCGTGCATGATGTTGGCGAGCGCATCGACGAGTTCGTCGCCGGACATGTGCTTCGACAGATAGCCCACCGCGCCGAGGCCGAGCGCCGCGGTGATGAGGTCGGGCCGGAAGTTCCAGGTGAACACCACGACCCGCGCCGCCAGGTCGTTGGAGATGAGCTGCTGGAGGGTGGCAAAGTCGGTGTTGGGTTCGGCGAACGTGTCGTAGAGCGCGATGTCCACCGGCTGGGCAACCGGCATGTTCGCGTCGATCTCGGCGACCTCGAACCGATGAGCGAACGGCTCCAGGATCACCTGGAGCCCCGCCAGGACCACGCTGTAGTCGTTGACGATCGCCACCTGCACCGGCGCGCTACTGCTGACACCCGTTGACGACGTCACCGTGGGAGTGTCACAGCCGAGGCCGGCCAACGCAACCCAAATCACCCCTAGGGGTGAGGCGCGCCCGGGGCGCGATGAAAGAGTGTGGGACTGGACTGGCTCGCGGTCGCCGCGACCCTCGGAGCGACATGCCCAGAGCACACTTCACGATCGATGCTGCCCGCGCCCAACCCGTGCTGATCCTGCGCGGGGAGCTCGACATGCACACGACCTCCCACGACCTCGTCGCACTGCGACACGCAGCACCCGTGGCCGTGCGCATGATCGATGCCCGAGACGTGACCTTCATCGATGCCAGCGGCATCTCACTGCTGCTCGCGATCACCGGCAACCGGCCCACGGACATCATCGCCTCGACCCCGGTTCGGCGCCTGATAGAGCTCTGCGGCCTTGCGCCGACCCTCCGGGTGATGTCGCCGCGCCGCGCGAACGGACGTGTCTGAGTCGCGTAGCCCTGAGGCCTCTTCGGCGAGTAGCACGAGTACGGCCACTGACCGTCGCTCGCTGGTACCCCGTACGGGATTTGAACCCGTGCTACCACCTTGAGAGGGTGGCGTCCTAGGCCGCTAGACGAACGGGGCCCGTTCAATCCGCCGAGGCGGTTTGCGACTGGGTGAGTGTAGCCCCCTCGGCGGGGCGGCCCAACGCAGATTCCGGTCCGGAGAACAGACCCAGCACACTGCGGTACGGTGCACCATGACCACGGAGTCCGATTCGGGCCAGGGCATCCGCGAGGCGCACGATCGTCTCGATGCCGTCCTCTCCAGGCGTCCCGAGTTCGGCCGCGACACCGAGCGATCGGTCAGCACCGTCACCGGCGGGCTGCGGTGCACGTCCGAGGAAGGAGATTGGCGGTTCGAGACCGACCTCCCCGACACCCTCGGCGGGGAGGGTTCCGGCCCGTCCCCCGGGGTGCTCGGCCGGGCCGCTCTCGGCAGTTGCCTGGCGATCGGCTACCAGATGCGGGCCGCTCGACTCGGCGTTCCGGTCTTGTCGATTCGAGTCGAGATCGAGGCCGACTACGACGTCGCCGGCATGCTGTCGCCCGATGCCGACGCGCGACCCGGCTACTCCGAGGTGCGCTACCACGTCACCGTCGAGAGCGACGCGCCGGAAGCGGACATCCAGCGGGTGATCGACGAAGGCGACCTGCTGAGTCCGTACCTCGACGTCTTCTCGGCAACCACACCGATGCAGCGCCAGGTGTCGATCCGGCCGCCGGGGGTCTGAGTGGAACCGAAGCTCCAACGCCGGGTGCAGCGATACGGCTGGGACCGGGCCGCCGCTTCCTACGAGCCCTTCTGGCGGGACCAACTCCGCCCCGCCCACGACGAACTCGTCCGCAAGGCGGCATTGAAATCCGGCGAGCGGGTGGTCGATGTCGCTTGCGGCAGCGGCCAGATCACGTTCCGCGCGGCGGAGGCCGTCGGCGCCGAGGGCACCGTCCTCGGTCTCGACATCTCGGCGAAGATGGTCGCTGGAGCCGACGCGGACAGAGCCGAGCGGGGTACCGAGAATGTGACATTCCGCCGCGCCGATGCCGAGCAACTCGGCTGCGACGATGCGGCCTACGACGTGGCGCTGTGCTCGCTCGGGCTCATGTACGTGCCGTTGCCAGCGGTCGCGGTGGAGGAGATGCACCGCTGTCTCGTGCCGGCAGGACGCATCGCCGTGTCGGTGTGGGGCGAACGCCGCAATTGCGGTTGGGCCGAGATCTTCCCGATCGTCGATCACCGGGTGCAGTCCGACGTGTGTCCGATGTTCTTCTCGCTCGGTGCGCCCGGGGCGATCGAGTCGGTCCTCACCGGCGCCGGTTTCCGCGATGTCGAGGTCACGCGGCTCGTGGTCGAGCTGGCCTACCGCAACGAGGAGGACGCCATCGGGGCCGCCTTCCTGGGCGGGCCGGTGGCTCTCCCCTACGGCCGATTCGACGACGACACCAAGCGGGCGGTCGAGGAGGAGTACCTCGCATCGCTCGCGCCGTTTCGAGACGGAAACGGCTATCGAGTTTCCGGCGAGTTCGTCGTCGCGTCCGCGTCCCGCGGGGTCTCAGCGGCCTGACCACCGGGCCGGGGAGAACGCGGAAGCGGCACCCCGGAGGGTGCCGCTTCGCCGAGCTCGGGGAGGAGGACTTGAACCCCCAATAACTGGACCAGAACCAGTTGTGTTACCGATTACACCATCCCCGAAGGACGGGTGAATGCTACCCGACCCGACCGCCGGTGCCGACCCGGTTTCACCGAGTCGGACAGCAGTTGGGACGGGGGTCTGACCCCAGCGTCCCAACTGGGGGGGTCAGCCGACGCTGCCGAGCCAGTTGTCGACGCGGCGGTAGCCGAGGATGCGGCCGAGGGAGACGGCGGCGGTTTCGCGGGCGAGCTGCTTGGCCGACGACGAGCCGTCGGTCGACGAGACGTTGGCGCGCAGACCGACCTGATCGGCGATCTGGCGCAGGCGCAGAGCGTGATAGGGGTCGCTCACGAGCACGACCGAATCGAGATCCTCGCCGCGCAGGACCCGGGCCGTGGCGGCGAGCTGCTGCCAGGACGAGTCGCCGTCGGTGACCACCAGGATCTGCTCCTCGGGTATGCCCGCGAAGCGCAGGTACTCGAAGCCGGCAAAGCCCTCGGTGAAGCGATCGCCGGGACGGTTCGACCCGGTGGTGACGACGATGTCGGCGACACCCGCCTGCCACAACTCGAGCGCGTGGTCGAGACGGCTGGCGAACACCGGCGAGGGTCGACCGTCGTACTGGGCCGCGCCGAGGACGACGATGGCGTCGACCGGGGACCGCTCGTCCTCCCCCGCGGAGCGAAGCACCTGGAGAAAGGTGACCCCGACATAGAGGACACCGAGCAGACCGGCGACGGCCGCAGCGCGCCGGATGACACGGGCGGTCAGCCAGGTGGGCCGCCGCACCTGCATGGCTCAGGCGTCGAGCCGGGCACGGGCCGCGGCGATGCGGGAGAGGCAGACGTCGTGGCCGAGATGCGTCATCGCCTCCCACAACGGAATGCCCGCGCCACGCCCGGTCAGCGCGATCCGCAGCGGTGCCTGCGACATCACCTTTGCGTCGAGCTCCTCGCTCAGCGCGGTGCCGACGCCCATCACGGTCGCCTCGAGCCGGTCGCGGTCGGTGAAGTCGTCGTCCGCGAGGGCGGCCGCGATGTCGTCGAGCACCCGATCTGGCACCCGACCCTTCACCATGGCCTTGGTCCAGGCCTTCTCCTCGTAGTCGTCGATGGAATCGACGAAGAGCCAGTCGAGCCAGGCGGGCGCCTCGGCCAGCGTCGAGATCCGTTGCTGCACGTCCTCCACCAGCGCCAGGGCGATGGTGCGGTCGTAGTTGGCGACGGGGTAGGGGGCGTCGTCGGCGACGAACCACGGCTCGGCGGCCTCGAGGAATGCCATCGGCGTCATCGCCTTGATGTATTCGGCGTTGATGTGATCGAGCTTCTTCGGGTCGAAGAAGGCCGGCGCCTTGTTCACGTCGGCGAGTTCGAACAGCTCGATGATCTCCTCGATCGGGCGGATCTCGACCCCGTCCTTGGGGCCCCAGCCGAGCAGCGCCAGCGCGTTGCGCATCGCTCCGGGCAGGTAGCCCTTGGCCACGTAGTCGGCGAGGGCGACATCGTCGCGCCGCTTCGACAGCTTCTTGCGTTGCTCGTTGACCAGCAGCGGCAGGTGCGCGTAGGTGGGCGACTCGCCGAAACCGAGCGCGTCCCAGAGCAGCTTCACCTTGGGTGTGGTGTTGAGCAGATCCTCGCCGCGGATGACATGGGTGATGCCCATGTCGTGATCGTCGACCGCGTTGGCGATCAGAAACACCGGCGAGCCGTCGCCACGGCGGATCACGAAGTCCTCGATGGTGTCGTGGGCCACCTCGACCCGACCCCGCACGAGATCGTCGATCACCGTGCTGCCCTCGTCGGGTGCCCGGAACCGCACGACCACACCGGGACCGTCGGCCACGTCACGATCGCGAGACCAACCGTGGTAGCCGGCGGGCAGGCCTGCGTCGGTCGCCCGTTGTCCGATCTCCTCACGGCTGAGGTCACAGAAGTAGGCCTTGCCGTCGGCCACGAGTTGGTCGACGGCGGCCACGTGTTGCGTCCGACGCTCGGACTGGAACAGGGGACCCTCGTCCCAGTCGAGCCCCAGCCAGGTGAGCGGCTCGGTGATCGCGTCGACGAACTCCTGGGTGGTCTTCGCCTCGTCGGTGTCTTCCACCCGCAACACGAAGGTGCCCCCCGTATGGCGGGCGTAGAGCCAGTTGAACAACGCGCTGCGGGCGCTGCCGACGTGGAGGAAGCCCGTCGGTGCCGGGGCGAAACGTACTCGGGGCGCGGTCACGGGGCCGAGGCTATCCCCCGCCGTTCATCGGCCAGCAGACGGCGCTAACTTCCATGCCGTGCGACAGAGCGAACCGGCGCCGGCCGGCTACTACCCGGACCCGCGGAACCACGCCGTGGAGCGATGGTGGGACGGCACCGCGTGGGCCGCGTCACCCGAGATGCCGCCGGTCAACGTGGCGCCGGTGATCGAGGAGCCCGTCGGACCGCCTCGCAACAATCAGTTCGCTCTTGCGTCGCTGGTGCTCTCGATCTCGTGGGTGTTCTTCATCGGCTCGATCCTCGGCGTGATCTTCGGGCACCTGGCCATGCAGCAGATCAAGGAGTCCGAGGGGCGCGAAGTCGGCCGAGGCAACGCGATGATCGGCCTGATCGTCGGCTACATCGGCATCGCCGGCGGCGTGCTCGCGCTCCTGATCGTTCTCGGCTAGACATTCCAGCTCATTTCACCTGTTTTCCTGTGGTTTGGTGTGTAGGGCGAACATGTGTTCGCTAGGATCGAGGGTATGGACACGGTGGACTTCGAGGAGCTGTGCGGGTTCGACCCGGCGGGCAAGACCCGTCGGCAGCTCGAAGCCGCTCTCGAGCGCTGTGGCCGGCTGACGTCGTTCGTCGCGTCGAAGAAGTTCTCCACGCTGGCCGCGCTGGCGGATCTCGCCGACGAGGGGGCCGCGCCGGCGGATACCAACCGGGCCCGAACTCGTGAATCGTCGCAGTCCTCGAAGCGGGCTGCCGCCACCGCGAACCAGATCACGATGATGCCGGCGCTCAGGGAGGCGCTCGCACAGGGCGAGATCTCGCCCGAGCACGCGGATGCCGCTGCGGCCGCCGCGGAGCGGGTCTCACCCGAGGCCGCCGACACGGCACTGACGAAGCTGGCCACCCTCCTGCCGGCCGATCGGTTCGCGAAGAAGGCCCGCGAGTGGGCCGGCGAGAACGAGGACGAAGCGGCGGCGGAATCTCGCCAGGAGCGGGCCCGCCGTGAGCGCGACGGGCGCCTCTGGCGAAAGAAGAACGGCCGCATCGGTATCTGCGGCGAGCTCGACCCGGTCGCCGGCGGCCCCGTCTTCGCGGCATGGAACGAGGAGATGGACCGGCTCTACCGGCTCGACGGCGGACGCGACGCCGACCCGGCCACGACGCGGACCTACGCCCAGCGCGGTGCCGATGCCCTCACCAACCTCGTGACCCGCACGCCGTCGTCATCGCCGGGGCCCGCCGCCGGCCCCACCTGCAGGCCATCGCGCGCCAAGCAGCCGCACCCGCGCTACACCACGCATCTACGCGTCGACCTGAGCCGCTGTACGACCGCCGACCCGAGCGGCACGGCGGCCTTTGTCGACGGCACACCCATCCCACAGTCGACGCTCGAGCGCATCGCCTGCGACAGCGCGTTCATCGGCGCCGTCTACGGCGCCGACGGCGCTGTCCTGTCGCAGGGCCGCAGCGTCCGCCTGGCCACCGACGACCAGTGGCATGCGCTCATCGACCGCGACGGTGGGTGCCGCCACTGCGGGGCCGACCCGGCTCGCTGTCGAGCTCACCACGTGACCGCGTGGGCCCCACCGGCCCGAGGACCGACCGACATCGACCAGTTGGTGCTCGTGTGCGACCACGGCCACACCCTCATCCATCACCAGGGTTGGCGGGTCGAGATCGACGACGAGGGCGCGTTCCACGTCGTTCCGCCGTGAACGACCTACAGCCCGAGCGGGGCCTTCCAGTCGGTGGCGCATGCGGCCGCGACGCCACCGGGCGACATCCGCAGCGTCGCCTCGGGAACGAGATCGGCGATCTCGCGCTCGGCGAAGTAGTGGATCGTCGTGTGGTGCACCTCGTCGAAGTACTTGCGGCGGAGCGTCACGAGCTCGTCGGGCGCCGGCCCCAGGTAGCCGAACAGGGTCAGCGCGATCTCGAGGTCGCCACGTATCGGCGCACGGCCGTAGAGCGAGGCCCGCCGCAGGGCGACGGCGCAGGCACCGGTCAACACGTCAGCAGCGTGCTCGCCGGGCGAGAGCACGAGCTGATCGGCGAAGGTCGTCGCCAGCTTCAACACGTAGCCCTGGTCCGGGCCCTGGTTGCCGACCGCAGGCCCCGACGGCTGGGGCGTGCCGATGACCTCGCCCGGGCGATCGGCTCGCCAGGATCCGTCACGACGGGGCGGCGAGCTGTAGACCTTCGGCTGGTTGAGACGACCGGGAACGTGCGTGGGTGCCGACATGGGCGAGAGCGTACCGGACCCGCTACCAGCCCGATGTCCCGGGATCGCCCTTGAACGGGCCGACGACGTCATCGGTGATCCAGCCGCCGTAGAAACCGCCGGCCTGCGGACGAACCACTTCCCCGTCGACCAGACACCGGACCCGACCTGGATAGAAGGCGACCCAGCCGGCATGGTCGGCGAACTCGGCATAGGGCTTCGGGTAGCGCCACCCGATCGGCTCCTCGGACCCTGTGACACCGACGTATTCCGCGATGCCCTTCCATTCACAATGCGACGAACCCGACACCGGCGCGAGCCGTCCGGCGACCACGAACTCGGGGGCGACGTAGAAGGTGGGCGGATGCGAGGTTTCGAGCACGCGGATCGAGTGGGCCGCGTCGGCGATCACCCCGTCGCCGTCCTCGACCACGACCCGGCGGGAGTCCGGCACGACCGCCGGCGGCCGTGGGTAGTCCCACACGGACTCCTGTCCGCGACCGGGTTCCTCGGCGAACGCGGGCCGTTCGGCCCCGCGATGCGTCCAGTGATCGCGAGCGTCCTGGAGCCATCGCGGCGCGTCGCTGCTTTTTGAGTCCCTGCTCTTGGAGGCCATGCTGTCGGAAGCCCTGTCGTCGCGAACGGTAGTGGATCAGGTGGTGTGGAGGAGTCCGTAGACCAGCGAGTCGACGAGGGCCTGCCACGACGCCTCGATGATGTTCTCCGACACACCGATGGTCGACCAGCTGCGGTCGCCGTTGGTGGAGTCGAGCAGCACCCGAGTGACCGCGCCGGTGCCCTTCTCGGTGTTGAGCACCCGCACTTTGAAGTCGGTCAGGCTGACCCGATCGAGCGCCGGGTAGCGCCCGTCGAGGGCGGCACGCACCGCGGCGTCGAGGGCGTTGACCGGGCCGTTGCCCTCACCCACCGCCATCTTGCGTTCGGGTCCGATCCACAGCTTCACGGTGGCCTGGGTGTCGACCTCGACCGCCACGTCGTTCCACATACGCGCGCCGGTTCCGGAGCGGTGGGCCATGTCGACCGAGAACGACTCGAGCTCGAAGTAGGGCTGTTCCCACCCGGTCGCGCCCCGCATGAGGAGTTCGAGCGACGCGTCGGCGGCCTCGAAGTGGTAGCCCTCGTGCTCGAGTCGCTTGAGCGTGTCGATGATGTCGCCCAGCACCTTGCCGCCCATGCCGTTGCCGTCGAGCTCGATGCCGAGGTCGGCGGCCTTCATCTCGAGCGTGGACCGGCCGGCCATCTCCGACACCAACACCCGGGTGCCGTTGCCGACCCAGGCCGGGGATACGTGTTCGTAGGCATCGGACCGGCGGCTGAGTGCGCTCGTGTGGAGCCCCGCCTTGTGGGCGAATGCGGTGGAACCGACGTAGGGCTGCTGCGGATCGGGCGTGAAGTTGACCAGCTCGGCGACATGGTGAGCGACCGAGGTGAGGTGTTCGAGGCGCCCCTCGGGCAGGCAGGAGATGCCCATCTTCAGTTCGAGGTTGGCCATGATCGGCACGAGATCGCAGTTGCCCACGCGCTCGCCGTAGCCGTTGATGGTGCCCTGCACCTGTGTGGCCCCGGCCCGCACCGCAGCGAGCGCGTTGGCCACACCGCACCCGGTGTCGTTGTGGAGGTGAATCCCGACCGCGCAGTCGACATGGGCGACCACGTCCCGCACGGCCGACTCGACATCGGGCGGCAGCGAGCCGCCATTGGTGTCGCACAGCACCACGGCTTCGGCGCCGGCCATTGCCGCCGCCTCGAGCACCGACAATGAGAACTCGGGGTTGCGCTTGTAGCCGTCGAAGAAGTGCTCGGCATCGAAGAACACCCGCTTGCCCTGGGCCACGAGGTACTCGACCGAGTCGCGCACCATCGCGACGCCCTCGTCGAGCGAGGTCTTGAGCGCCTCGGTGACGTGATAGTCCCAGCACTTGCCGACGATGCAGACCACGTTGGTCCCGGCGGCCACGAGATTGGCCAGTGTCTGATCGGCATCGACCTTGCCCCTGGGGCGGCGGGTCGATCCGAACGCCACGAACTCGCTCGTCGTGAGTTCGAGCTCGGTCTTTGCCCGCTCGAAGAACTCGTCGTCCTTCGGGTTGGCACCCGGCCACCCGCCCTCGATGTAGCCGACGCCCAGCCGGTCGAGCTGCTCGGCGATGCGGAGCTTGTCGTCGACGGTGAGAGAGATGCCCTCGAGCTGGGAGCCGTCGCGCAGGGTGGTGTCGTAGATCTCCACCCGGGTCGGCCACGACGGATCGTGGACCGGCGAGCGGTCGATCACGACGTCGTCGCTGTCCACCGGGCCGCCGTCGGCGCTCACGACGCCAGCTCGTTCCACGAGCGGTACTTGTCGTTCTTGCCCCGCACGACGTCGGCGTAGGCCTCGGCGATCGCCTTGGTTGCCGGCCCGGGGCAGGGCACGGCACGATCGTCGACGGAGTTCACCGCGCTGACCTCGGCCGCCGTGCCGACGACGAAGATCTCGTCCGCGATGTAGAGGTCGCTGCGGGCCATGTCGCCCACCCGGATGTCGATGCCGAGATCCTCGGCCAGGGTCATCACCGTGTGCTGCGTGATGCCCGGCAGCGCGCCCGACGAGGACGGCGGAGTCAGCACCACGCCGCCCCTGCCGACGAAGATGTTCTCGCCAGAGCATTCGCTGACCAGGCCGGCGTTGTTCAGCATGATCGCCTCGTCGTAGCCGGCGTTGAGGGCTTCCATCTTGGCCAGCGTGCTGTTGGCGTAGTTGCCGGTGGTCTTCGACGCCGGCGGCATGATGTTGTGATCGTGGCGGGTCCACGACGAGATCTTCATGCGCACGCCCTTGGTGACGGCGTCGTCTCCGAGATACGCACCCCACGGCCAGGCGGCGATGGAGATGTCGACCTTGCAGGCGCCGGTGGCGAGGCCCATCTCGCCGTAGCCGTAGTAGGCGATCGGGCGCAGGTAGCAGGCGGCGAGCCCCGAGTCGGCCACGACGTCCTTACAGGCCTGCACGATCTCGGACACCGAGTAGGTCATCGGCATGCCCAGGATCTTGGCCGAGTTGTAGAGCCGCTCGATGTGTTCGGTCAGCCGGAAGATGGCAGGGCCGTCGTCGGTCTCGTAGGCACGAATGCCCTCGAAGACGCCGGTGCCGTAGTGCAACGTGTGGGTGAGGACGTGGATCTTGGCGTCCGCCCACGGCACCATCTCACCGTTCATCCAGATGTGGGGCGTGGGTTCGAGCGGCATTTCGTCTCCTGTTTCCTCGCCCTCAGAGACGACCGGCGATGAGGTCGCCGATCTCCGAGGTCGAGCCGGTCAGCGTGTCGGGATCGGCGCAGGCCGCCCGAATGCGGTCGGCGGCCTCGGTCTCTCCCAGATGGTCGAGCATCAGTGCCCCCGACAATACGGCAGCGGTGGGGTTGGCCTTGCCGGTTCCGACGATGTCGGGGGCGGAGCCATGGACCGGCTCGAACATCGAGACCCGACCCGGGTGCAGATTGGCCGAGCTGGCGAAGCCGATGCCGCCGCTCACGGCACCACCCAGATCGGTGAGGATGTCGCCGAACAGGTTGTCGGTGACGATCACGTCGTAGCGCTGCGGGTCTTCGACGAAGTAGATGCACGCCGCGTCGACATGGTTGTAGGCCGTGTCCACGTCGGGGAACTCCTCGGCCACCTCGTTGAAGGTGCGCTCCCACAGGTCACCGGCGAACGTGAGCACGTTGGTCTTGTGACACATGGTCAGGTGTTTGCGGCGGGTCATCGCCAGCTCGAACGCGTAGCGAATGCAGCGCTCGACACCGTGGCGGGTGTTGACCGATCCCTGTGTGGCGATCTCCTCGGGCGTGCCCTTGCGCAGGAACCCGCCCTCCCCCGCATAGGTGCCCTCGGTGTTCTCCCGGATGACGATGAAGTCGTGCGAAGGAGCAACGAACGGCCGCTGGTTGATGTAGAGGTCGAGATCGAAGCGCATCTTGAGGAGCAGCCCGCGCTCGATGAGACCGGGGGGCACGTCGGGGGTGCCGACAGCGCCGAGGTAAATGGCGTCGAGGCCGCGCCATTCGGCGACGATCTCGTCGGTGAGCACGACCCCGTCCTTCAGGTAGCGGTCGCCACCGAGGTCGTAGTCGACGGTGTCGAGATCGATCCCGGCCGCGGCGATCACCTTCAGGCCCTCGGCGATGACCTCGGGACCGATGCCGTCGCCGCCGACGATCCCGACCCGGTGGGGACCAACCTGCTGTGTCATGAGTGCTCGCTTGTGTGTTCGTGAGTGAAGAGACCGAGAAATGAAAAACCGTCCACCGAAGTGGACGGTCGAATGCGCACGCCGACGGCGTGCGCTACGAAATCGCGATGATCGTCTGCATCATCATGCGACGAGTGTAACGGCGCGACGAAGCGCTGCTCAATCGGGCTCGCCCACCGGTCTGGCCGCGGGGGCAAGGGGACAGTACTCTCGGGCGGCAATGGGCTCTCCACCGATCGCCGCAGGCCGCCCGCCGAGCGAGCGGCGAGACGACCGCATCCGGGCGGCCGAGCACTACACCGGGGTCGGCCGCGCGCCCTGGCCGCCGACCTACGCCGACCCGTTCCCGGCGATCGGCGGCGGCCTCGTCGAGATCGATCGGCCGATGCTCGACGTCTCGATTCTCGGTGGGGCCGTACAGCACCACGGCGCCCTGATCGTGCGCTCCCTCCTGGCCGACGACGATGTCGCGGTGATGATCGACGCAATGCGCCGGGCCCGGGCCGAGCAGGCCCGCCACTACGACGGAATTGCCTGCGACCACGACTGGTTCGGCCCGATCGACACCGGTTCGAAGATGGACGCGGTACTGCGCAAGTCCAACGCCGACATCGGCGGTGTGTGGCTGGCCGACTCGCCGAGAGCCACCGAGCGCTACCTCGGCGCTCTCGCGCGCGCCGGCGTGACCGGCCTGCTCGGCGAACACTTCGGCGAGCCGCCACTCATTTCGTTGCAGAAGTCGACCATGCGCAGTGTCGAGCCGGCGGAACGGCTCACGACGTGGCACCAGGACGGCGCCTTCATGGGCGAGAACGTGCGGGCGATGAACCTCTGGGTGGCACTCACGGACTGCGGCGGCGACACCGGCGGCGCCGGCATGGAGATGATTCCCCGGCGCGTCGAAGAGATCCTGGACACGACCGGCGGCATCGTGCCCCACGCCATCCCCTTCGAGACCGTCGACGAGATCGCCGTGACAACGCCGGTGGTGAACCCCGTGTTCAGGGCCGGCGACGCGATCTTCTTCGACGACCGTTTCGTCCATCGCACCGCTGCCGTCCCCGGCCTGACGACCACCAGGCTCGCGGTGGAATGTTGGTTCTTTGCGCCGTCGAGCTTCGCCGAGACCTACACACGTCTCATGGCCTGAACGTTCCGGCGAACCGCCCTGCGGCAGTGCCCGGCCGCAGATGACCTCCAGTGTCCGCCGACGACCGATGTCCTCGCGCTCCCGAGGGATTTCGGCCCTGGTCGATCTCCTGCCTAAAGGAGCCGCCCGACGTGCCGACGGTGACCCGACCGGCAATCGCGCTGGGCGAAAGGGACATCCAGATGACATCGAAACGCACACCTCGAGCCGGAAGGGCGATTCTCGTTCTCACCGTGCTCCTGATGCTGGCCGGGCAGGGCGTGGCTGCGGCCGTGACCACCATCGGCGGGCTCACCGACCACGAGTACACCGAGCAGGACCCCGCCTTCCTGGCGGCGCCCGGGATCACCATCAACGGGGGCAACGCCTACGACGGCGAGTTCATGGACTTCTCGCTCGACTCGCAGCAGGCCGAGGAGATCCTCGCCCTCCAGTCCGTCGAGACCCCCGACGTCACCAACGGCGTCGTTTCGGTCGTCGGCACGTCGATCTATCTCGGCGACGGCGCGGCCGCCACCGTGATCGCCTCGATCGACGGCGTCTTCAACGGCACCAACGGCCAGAAGCTGCGCATCAACTTCACCTCCGACTTCCAGAACCCGGGCTTCGAGACGGACGGCGGCAGCACCAACGGCTGGACGCTCGTCGAAGGCGTCGTCGACCTCGGTGTGACCGAGCTCGCCGGCTTCACCTCACCCGACAGCGCTGACTACCCGGCCAACTCCGGCGGGAACGACAACGATTTCCCCTCCAGGCCGGGCACCTTCTCGGTGACGTCCGACAGCAGCACTGCGTCGGCCGGCACCTATTCCATGCGCCTCTCCTCGTCTGGTATGACCACGCTGAACAGCTGCGACGTCGTCCATGGTCCCGCCGCCATCAGCGGCGGGTTCGAGGCGTCCTCGGGCGATGAGATCTTCTTCGACTGGCGTGCGTTCTCCGGCGCCGACGCGTACCACGTGTTCGGCTACATCATCGACGAAGCGGGCAATGAGACCGTCGTGCTCGACACCTACACGAACTCGACGTCCAACACGGACTGGGTCACCAAGGCCACGACGATCCCGGCCGACGGCACGTACAAGTTCGTGTTCGTCAGCGGCACGTACGACGCCACTTGCGGCAACGCTGCCGGTGCCGCCCTCCACATCGACAACGTGCGGGTCTACGGCTCGAAGGTGAACGACGCTGCCGTCCAGCAGATCGCCCGTCTCCTGACGTATGAGAACGGCTCCGATGCCCCGACGCCCACGCGTACGGTGACCATCGATGCCGTCAGCCAGGTCGACGGCACCGCGACGGACACGTTCGAGATCGCGATCACCCCGGTGCACGACGCACCGTCGATCGACGACCCCGCCGCCGCGGTGTTCAACAACCTCGAGGGTGACGACGACTTCACCCCGATCACCGGCACCATCACCGGCGACGATCCCGATGAGGACGTCAAGGCGTTCGACATCACCGACTCGGAAACCGGGAGCTGGGAACTCGACGGCGTGACCTACGACCGTCGTGTCGTCGGCACCTGGTCGACGCTCTACGTCGAATCGGCCACCGGCAACTACCGCGCCGAGGTCGACGACGCGTTGGCCGAGGCCATGGTCGTCGACGACAGCGAGGCCTACGAGGTCTCGATGACCGTCGACGGTGTCACCGTCGCCACCGACTTCGAGATCCAGATGAACGTCGAAACGGCGCCGGGCGCCCCGGTGCTCGACACCGCCACCTCCGGCATCAATGCGGTCGAACTCGACTGGACCGCACCGGAGTGGGTCGGCGGCTCGCCGATCACGGACTATGTCGTCCGCTACTCGACCAACGGAGTCGACTGGACCGTCTTCGATGACGGCGTCGGCACCGGCACCTCGACGACGGTCACCGGCCTCACCGCCGGCACCGAGTACCAGTTCGACGTGATGGCGACCAACGCCAACGGCACCGGCGCGGCCTCCGCGCCGAAGTCCGCCACGCCGCGCACCGGTCAGGCTCCGCTCGTCGGCGTCACCGGCGGCTTCTCGATCGGCAAGTCGGCGACCCTCGGGTCGACCGGTGGCTCCGGCACCGGCGCCGTCACCTACGAGGTGATCAGCGGCCCGTGTGTCATCAACGGGACCTCCATCACGTCGACCACCGCCGGCGTCTGCCGGGTCGTGGCCACCAAGGCCGGCGACAGCACGTATGTCGCCGCCACCTCGGCCGCCTTCCGGATCATCGCCGCCGACGCGCCCGCCGCTGTCCTCGACGATCCTGAGGATCCGACCAACGACGACGACGAGTTCCGCTCCGGCGACCCCGTCGAGATCACCGCTTGTGGTTTCGAAGCGGGCAGCGAGGTCGAGCTCACCCTCGACGACGGCACTGATCTCGGCACCGCGCTGATCGGTTCCGACGGATGTTTCACCGGCACCGTCACGCTCCCCGAGGACCTCGAGGACGGCGATCATTCCTTCACCGTGACCGGTAAGGACACCTACGGCGCAGCCGCTTCCACGACCGTGCCGTTCACGATCCGTGCGGGCTATGCCCCTGGCCCCTGCCTGTCGATGACGTGGTCGATCGAGTCCCCGACCATCTTCAGTGATGTCGAGGCCGGCCGCTTCTACACCGACCCGACGAGCTGGGCCTACCGCAACGAGATCGTGTACGGGCGCAGCGCCGGCACGATGGCGCCCGACTCGGCCATGACGCGAGCTGAGCTCGTGACCATGGTCCACCGGATGCTGTGTCTCCCCGAACCCGAAGCCGTCGCCCCGTTCGGCGACATCGTCGAGGGCTCGTACTACGACACGGCGCTCGACTGGGCCTACGGTGCCGGCGTGATCGAGGGTCGCAACGGTGACGTATTCGATCCCGACGCACCGGTGACCCGTGGCGAACTCGCTGCGATTCTGCACCGCTTGGCAGAGCTGCCGACTCCCGACGACGGCGTCTCCTTCGCCGACGTCGACTCGGATCGCTTCTACGCCGCAGCCACCTCGTGGATGGGAGCCACCGGGCTGGCCGACGCGGACGATGCGTTCGACCCCGAGGGCAGCACGTCCCGGGCCGAGGCGTTGACGATGCTCCACCGCCTGAACACCGAGGATCTGTACTGATCACGACGTTCTGACGGTTCATCGTCCGGATGGGGCGGGGACGACACCTTCGGGTGTCGCCTCCGCCCTGTTCGCGTCCGGCGTCATCCTGGCGGTAGATTCTGCCGATGGCTGACCCACACCAGCTCTCACAGGCGGCATACGACCGCCTCAAGGCCGAACACGACGACCTCACCACGCGAGGCCGCATCGACATCGCGCGCAAGATCGAGACCGCCCGCGAACTGGGCGACCTCTCCGAGAACGGCGACTATCACGCCGCCAAGGAGGAGCAGGGCAAGATGGAGGGCCGCATCATCCATCTCGCTCGCGTGCTCGAGGACGCGATCATCGTCGACGGGGCCGGCGGCGGCGACACGGTCGGCACCGGCGCCATCGTGTCGATCGTCTTCGACGGCGACGACGAGGTCGAGAAGTACCTCGTCGGATCGATCGAGGAACAGCGAGCCGACGTCACCGTCGTCTCGCCCGGCTCGCCCATGGGCGGCGCGTTGCTCGGTGCCACGATCGGCGACACCGTCGAGTACGAGGCGCCCACCGGCGCGACGCTGAAGGTCAAGGTCGTCGAGATCGAATAGTGGCAGCCACCGCGCAGTCCGTCGGGCGAGAGCCGGCCGAGCCCCACATCGGGCGCCCCTCCCTACCGCCGGGTCGCGCCATCGTCCTCCCCGGTCGGGGCACCACGTTCGTGCGTGAGGTCGCCGGGCCCACACCCGACGCACCGGTCGTGTTCCTCCTCCATGGGTGGACGGTCACCTCCGCCCTCAACTGGTACCGGGTCTACGAGCCACTCTCGGCCATCGCCCGCGTGGTGAGCCTCGACCATCGTGGCCACGGCCGCGGCATCCGCAGCGGTCGTGCGTTCCGTCTCGAGGACGCGGCCGACGACGTCGTGGCGCTCGCCGACCACCTCGACATCGACAGCTTCGTCGTCGCCGGCTACTCGATGGGCGGCCCCGTCAGCCAGCTCGTGTGGCGCCGCCACCCCGATCGGGTACAGGGCCTGGTGCTCGCAGCCACCTTCGCCCGCTCGTCACGGCGACCCCAGGAACGCGTCGCGCTGCGCGGCCTCGGGCGTCTCGGCCGGGCCAGCAGGCTGATGCCGCGACGCCGTCAGCTCGACGTGTTCACCCGCGCCATGGTTGCCGGCGGCAGCCTGCCCAACGAGCGACCGCCGTGGTTCATCGCCGAGGTCCGGTCGGGCTCGGTCCCGATGATGCTCGAGGCCGGTGGCGCGATCGCCGACTTCGACAGTCGCCCGTGGCTCGGCGAGGTCGATGTGCCGACCGGCATCTTCATCACGTCGCGGGACGGCATCGTCCCACCCGACCGCCAGCACCGGATGGCCGCATTGATCCCCCACGCCGAGCTGGTGTCCGCGCCGATCGACCACGATGGCTGCGTCACCCGTCCCGATCAGTTCGTACCCGGCTTCGTCGACCTCGTCCGCCATGCCGCAGGAGCACCGTGAACGCCCGCCAGTCCCTCATCGATCAGCTCACCGGACCCGACGGCTTCTTCCCTGTCGAGCTCCAGGACGTACGTGGCCACGAGGTCCCCGTGCTCGTCAATCGCAAGCGTTCGCTGCGTGACTTCGTCACGGGGTCCGCCGCCCACGGCGATGCGGAGTTCCTGGTCCTCGGCGACCGCCGCATCACCCACGAAGACTTCATCGGCCTCGTGGCCGCGGAGGCCGCGGCCCTTGCCGCCGACCACGGGATCGGCAAGGGCGACCGCGTGGCGATTCTGGCCGCCAACTCCCCCGACTGGGTCATCGCCTACTTCGCCCTCGTGTCGATGGGCGCGGTCGTCTGCCTCTACAACGGCTGGTGGACGCGCGACGAGATTCGCCACGCCACCGAGCTGACGACACCGTCGCTGATCCTCGGCGACCGCAAGCGCCTCGATCGGGTGCCCGCAGATCTCGCCGTGCCCATGGTCGACATCGATGCGGAACGCGACCGGCTCCAGCGCGAGGCGGGCGAACACGAGCTCCCTGCCGTCGCCATCGACGAGGACGACGCCTGCTCGATCTTCTTCACGAGCGGCACCACGGGCCGATCCAAGGGCGCCGTGGTCAGCCATCGCGGGCTGGTCGGATTCGTGGAGGTCCAGATGCTCAACGGCGCGCTGAAAATGATGATGGCGGCCGCGCAGGCCGAGGCCGCCGGTGACCCCCCGCCCGTCCGCTCCGCCGCCAAGCCGCGCGTGCTGATGACCTCCCCGCTCTTCCACGTGTCGGGCCTGTCGGGATCCACGCTCATCAACATGTTCGTCGGTGGCACCCTCGTGTTCCGCGAGGGCCGCTTCGACGAGGAAGAGTGCTTCGCGCTCGTCGAGAAGGAGCGCATCACTGCGTGGACGCTCATCGGGTCGATGGGTCCGCGTGTGGTCGATCATCCCGGACTCGGCGACTACGACCTCACCTCGCTGACCAACGTCGGTTTCGGTGGCGCGCCGGCCAGTCCCGAACTCCAGCAGCGGGTCCGCGACACCTTCCCCAACGCCACCGCCAACGTCGCCATCGGCTACGGGTCGAGCGAGACGGTGGGCGTGGTCGCCTCCTTCGGGGGCGACGACTACGTTGCCGAGCCCACGGCGACCGGCCATGTGCTGCCCACGATGCAGGTCGAGATCCGCGACGATGACAATCGTGCCGTCGCCGATGGCATCAACGGACGGGTGTGCGTCCGCTCGGCCTATTCGATGCTCGGCTACTGGGACAACCCCGACGCCACGGCCGAGACGATCGACGACGGCTTCTGGCTCGACACCGGCGACGTCGGCCGGATGGTCGACGGGCTGCTGTTCATCGACAGCCGGGCCCGCGACATGATCCTGCACAACGGCGAGAACGTGTACCCCGTCGAGATCGAGTACCGCCTCGACGAACACCCCGGTATCCAGGAGTCCGCCGTCTACGGCCTCGACGATCCGCAAACCGGGCAGGCCGTCGCGGCGTCCGTCGTGCCGGCACCCGGCCAGAGCCTCGACGAGGCCGACCTCCACTCGTGGTGTGCGGAGAGTCTCGCCCGCTTCAAGGTGCCGACACAGTGGGACATCCGCACCGAACCGCTGCCGCGCAACGCGGCCGGCAAGGTCGTGAAGGGCGCACTCACGGGCGAACGCGAGTTCACCGCGCACGACGACTGATCAGCCCACGATCGCGTCGATCAGGAACCAGACGAGGATCGCCAGGAACACGACGGCGCCGACCCGCAGCAGCCACATCGACCCGGGGCCGAGTTCGGGCTCGTCGTCGTTTGGCGGGCGGGCGGACACGGCGAGACGCTATCCGTCGAGACCCGCGGCCCGGGCAATCGCAGCGGCGGCGGCGACCACCGGTGGTCCGAACACCGGACCCGGGTCACGGGTCAGTCGTTCGATCGGGCCACTGACGCTCACGGCCGCCATCGTCGCCGCCCCATGCCGTACGGGGGCACTGACCGAGGCCACACCCGCCTGGCGCTCCTCGACCGACACCACGTAGCCACCCGCATCGACCTGGCCCGACAGCACCCGGCCACCAGACCCGCGGTCGAGCGGCAGCACCGCACCCGTCGCCACGATCGTACGCAGCCCGTGGGGCGATTCGAGCGAGGCGACGCACACACGATCGGCGCCGTCGCGCACGTAGATCTGGGCCGACTCGCCGGTGGCGTCGCGCAGCTCGGCCAGCGCAGGGGCTGCGGCCTCGGCGATCGGCCAGGCCCTCGCCGCCGCCTGGCCCATGGCGAGCAGCCGACTCCCGAGCGCGAACCGTCCCTCGCCGTCGCGCCGCAAGAGCCCGTGGACCTCCAGCGCGGAGGCGAGTCGGTGGGCGGTCGCACGGGAGAAGCCCGTGCGCTCGACGAGCCCGGCGAGCGCGACCGGACCCCGTTCCACCGCAGAAAGTAACGCCGCGGCCTTGTCGATGACGCCGACACCGCTTATCGTGTGTTCCACAGTTCAGAACGTATGTATCAATATATGAGACTGTCAAGATCCAGTCACGACGAATCGGGAATCTCATGGGCAAGACCCTCAGCGAGAAGATCTGGGATCGGCACCTCGTCGCCGCCGGCATGGGCGGCGCGCCCGACCTGCTCTACATCGACCTCCACCTGATCCACGAGGTCACCTCACCGCAGGCATTCGACGGTCTGCGGATCAGCGGCCGCGGCGTGCGCCGGCCCGATCTCACCGTGGCGACCGAAGACCACAACGTCCCCACGGAGAACATCGACCAGCCGATCGCCGACGAGATCAGCCGCAAGCAGATCGACACGCTTCGGGCCAACACCGCCGAGTTCGGTGTGACCAACTACCCGATGGGTCACCCGAAGCAGGGCATCGTCCACGTGATCGGTCCCGAGCAGGGCCTGACCCAGCCCGGCATGACCATCGTGTGCGGCGACTCCCACACCGCCACCCACGGGGCGTTCGGCTCGATCGCATTCGGCATCGGCACCAGCGAGGTCGAACACGTGCTCGCCACCCAGACCCTGCCCCAGACGCGGCCCGGCACCATGGCCGTCACCGTCAACGGCACGCTGCCCGCCGGTTCGACCGCCAAGGACGTGATCCTCGCGATCATCGGCCGCATCGGCACCGGCGGCGGCATCGGCAAGATCATCGAGTACCGCGGCGACGTCATCCGCAACCTCTCGATGGAAGGCCGGATGACGATCTGCAACATGTCGATCGAGGGTGGCGCCAAGGCCGGCCTGATCGCCCCCGACGAGGTCACGTTCGCCTATCTCGAGGGTCGCGAACACAGCCCCACGGGAGCCGACTGGGACGCCGCCGTCGCCGACTGGAAGACGCTTCCCACCGACGACGATGCCACCTTCGACGAGGAGGTCGTCCTCGACGGCGCCGACATCACGCCGTACGTCTCCTGGGGGACGAACCCGGCCCAGGTGATGCCACTGCACGGCGATATTCCATCACCTGACTCGTTCGACGACCCGGGCCTGCGCGACAACGCCGCCCGGGCGCTCGAGTACATGGGCCTCACCGCCGACACGCCGATACGCGACGTCATTGTCGACACCGTGTTCATCGGATCGTGCACGAACTCCCGCATCGAGGATCTCCGCGAAGCGGCCAAGGTCGCCGAGGGTCGTCAGGTGAAAGCCGGCATGCGCACGCTCGTGGTGCCCGGCTCCGGCCAGGTCAAGGCCCAGGCCGAGGCCGAAGGCCTGCCCGAGATCTTCCGGGCGGCCGGCTTCGACTGGCGCGAGCCCGGGTGCTCGATGTGCCTGGCCATGAACCCCGACAAGCTCCAGCCTGGCGAGCGGGCGGCCAGTACGTCGAACCGCAACTTCGAGGGCCGCCAGGGCCGAGGAGGACGCACCCACCTCGTCTCTCCCGCCGTCGCCGCCGCCACCGCCATCGCCGGCACCTTCGCCACCCCCGCCGACCTCCCCTAGCCCACCCCCTTCCCCTCCAGCCCCGCTCACCCTCCCAAGCCCACCAAATTGAGGCGGGTTCACCACCCCTGCGGTGGTCAAGTCGCCTCAATTTGGAGAAGGATTCGCATCACCATGAAGGCTGTACGCATTGTCTCGGGCACCGCGGTGCCGCTCGATCGCACCGACGTCGACACCGACCAGATCATCCCGTCGGATTGGCTCAAGCGGGTCGAGCGCACCGGCTTCGAGAAGGGGCTCTTCTCGGAATGGCGCGACGACCGCGACTTCGTGCTCAACAAGGAGGAGTACGCCGGCGCCAACATCCTGATCGGGGGCATGAACTTCGGCACCGGGTCGTCTCGCGAACATGCCGTCTGGGCCATCCAGCAGTACGGCTTCGATGCCGTGATCTCCCCGCGTTTCGCCGACATCTTCCGCAACAACTGCACGAAGAACGGGCTCGTCCCCGTCACCGTCGAAGCCGACTTCAATGCCGCCCTGATGCGCGCCGTCGAAGCCGACCCGACGCTGGAGATCACCGTCGACGTCGAACGCCTGACGGTCGAGGCGCCGGCCGCCGGCCTGGAGAGCAGCTTCCCGATGGACGCTTCGACGCAGGACCGCTTCCTCGAGGGCCTCGACGACATCGGCCTCACCCTGCGCCACGCCGGCGACATCGACGAGTACGAATCGACCCGTCGCCCCTGGCTCCCCGCCAGCCGCTGAACCCGAGTTGGGACGGGGGTCTGACCCCGGTGTCCCAACTGGGGAAGAAACTCTGGTGACGACGGGAACCATTCGGGGGTGGGGGGCGTCGTAGGGGACAACCCCGATCCCTGCACCTACCCGGAGAATCGTCATGCGCAAGTTCCTGACAACCCTTGCTGTCGTCGCCGCCCTGTCGACGGCCTGTGGGGCCGACGATCTTCCCCTCGATGCCACACCCGATGCCCCCGACGCCAGCGACGGCACCGGAGCCGGCGGCGAGATCGTCGTCGACATCGGCGGAGAGGACATCGCGCTCACGAGCGCCCTCTCCGGGTTCGGCGACTGCGACACCCTCCTCGATCACCTGCGGGCCGAAGGAGCCGAGCGGGTCGGACCCTGGGGATTCGACGAGGGCTGGTACGGCGGATGGTGGCCCATGGAGGGCGACGTCATGACCATGGAGGACGACGCGACCGATGACGCCGCCGATTTCGACACCGCAGAGTCGGCCCCCGAGGCGCCGCTCACGACGGCCGCCCCCGAAGGGGGCGCCGAGGGGGGTGCCGACACGTCTGGCGGGAGTCTCGCCGAGGGTGTCGACTTCTCCGGCACCAACGTGCAGGAGACCGGCGTCGACGAGGCCGACATCGTGAAGACCGACGGCGAGCGGATCTACATCGTCGCCAGCGGTGAGCTCGTGATCGTCGACGTCGCCGGCCGCACCGTGGTGGGCACGGTCGCCGTGCCCGAGGGCGATCGCGCCGAACTCTTCATCGACGGTGACGAGCTGCTGCTCCTCCGGCAGGGCTGGGTCGAGGACGGCGTCGCGGTCGGCGGCGACGCCGAGGCGAGCTTCGCGAGCGACATCGTCGGCCCGTCCTACGGCCGCAGCCAGACCACCATCACCCGCATCACCGTCGACGGCGACACGCCCCGCATCCTCGAGACCCTCGCGGCCGAGGGCGACTACGTCAGCGCCCGGGCCATCGACGGCACCGCCCGGATCATCGTGCGGGCCAATCCGCAGTACTCGTTCCCGTTCGTCTTCCCGCAGAGCGAGAGCGGCGAGGAACGCGCCGAGGAGAGCAACCGCGAGGCGCTGCTCGACTCCGAGCTCACCGACTGGCTGCCCGGCTACACGCGGCTCGACGCCGACGGATCGGCCACCGACGAAGGCCTCCTCGTTCCCTGTGAGCAGGTCCACGCGCCCACCGAGTTCGCCGGTTTCGGGGTGCTCTCGGTGCTGACCATCGACGTCGACGGCGACCTGGACCCGTCGGGCACCACGGCCGTCCTCGCCCCCGGCGAGGTCGTCTATGCCTCGACCGACTCGGTCTTCGTGGCCACCACCTCGTGGTTCGATCTCGAGACGCTCGACGCCGCCCGCGAGCAGATCACCGAGAACGTCACCACCTCGATCCACCGCTTCGACATCGGCTCGAGCTCGTCGGCCGCGTACACCGCCAGCGGATCGATCGATGGTCTCATTCGGGACAGCTACTCGTTCAGTGAGTACGACGGTCATCTCCGGGTGGTCACGACAACGGGCAACAACTGGGACGAGACGTCGGAGTCGTTCGTGCGAGTGCTCGAGGAGCAGGACGGAGAACTCGTCGAGGTCGGCTCGGTCGGCGACATGGGCAACGGCGAGGCCGTGCAGGCCGTGCGCTTCCAGGGCGACATCGGCTATGTCGTCACCTTCCGCCAGGTCGATCCGCTCTACACCGTCGACCTGAGCGACCCCACCGACCCGGTGGTCGTGGGCGAGCTGAAGATCCCCGGTTTCTCGAGCTACCTCCACCCGATCGGGGATGGGCTCGTCATCGGTGTCGGCAGCGAAGCCGACGAGCAGAACGGCCAGGTCACCGGGTCCAAGGTGTCGCTGTTCGACGTGAGCGACCTCGCGGCCCCGGCCGAGATCGCCACCTGGATCGGCCCCGACAGCTGGAACAATGTCGGCTGGGACACCCACGCGTTCCTCTGGTGGGCGCCGGAAAACCTGGCCGTCGTCCCGATCGACACCTGGGACCAGGGTGAGCAGTGGGCCGGCGTGGTGTTGCTGCGCATCGAGAACGGCACCATCACCGAGGTCGGCCGCATCGACCACAACGACGAGACGATCGCCGTCGGCGAGACCGAGTGCCGCACCGTGACCGAGGACGACCTGCCCACCACCGACCAGAGCCGGTTCGAGACCGAGGTCGAGTACATGATCGCCGACGGCTACGGCCTCATCCTCGACTGCGAGGACGGCGAGGCACCCGCCGCCACGGGCTTCGAGTGCCACGAGGAGCAGTGGGTCACCGAGGACGCGGCGCGAGCGGGGCTCGCCATCGACGGCACCATCGTCTCCTGCTGGCCGATCGGCGACGGCGTTCCCCAGATCAGCCGTTCGCTCGTACTGCCCGACGGTGAACTCTGGACCGTGAGCTCTCCGTGGGGTTGGCTGGGCGGTGCGAACCCGGCCCGGCTGCAGGTCAACGACCTGACCACGTTCGAGCGGCTGGACGCGCTGAACCTCTGAACCGGTACGGTGCGGGTGTCCATGCGGAAAGGGAGTTCGATGCCGGATCTCGTCAAACGACTCGTGCGTATCTGCAAGGTCGGCGCGATCGTCGCCGTCGGTGTCGGCGTCGTTCGGGCCGCGCGTCGGTCGGGGTCTCCCGCGGTCACCGGGCAGGCCACCTGGCAACCACTGGTCGACGAACCCGGTGCCACCAAGCGAACCGGCATGGTCCAGTTCACCGAACCCGCCACCCTCACCGTGGCATCGACACCGGCACCCACGTGGGTCGAACCCGTCGACGGCGCCTGCCCGCTCAGCCACCCGATCAAGGGGAACGCGGGCTCGGGCATCTTCCACGTTCCCGGCGGCATGTCCTACGAACGCACGGTGCCCGAACGCTGCTACGCGACCGAGGCCGACGCCGAAGCCGACGGATTTCGTCGAGCCAAACGCTAGACGCAGCGATCGATTCGCACAGTGCGCGAATCGACCTCGGACACCTCTACGTCGCCGACCCGTGATCCCCAGGTCTCGAAGGCGCTCCGCACCGATGCCGTCGAGCCGTCCTCGGCCTGGATGTCCCAGCGGATGCAGCTCTGACCGTCGGCCGTCCACACCACGAGCTGGTCGCCGCCCCACTCGAAGTCACGGACGACGCCGGTGCCGGCGAGGATCGACTCGATCACCACGTCACCGCCGAGCCCGGAGTAGAGCACCTCGCCGTCGGCCGGCGGCGCAGGAATGTCGATCGGCCCCTCCTGCGTGTCGTAGCGGTCGGGTGACATCACCTGCTCACTGGTGACCGGCGGTTCGGTGAGCGCGGTGTCGAGGGCGGTGATCCCACCGCTCTCCACGAGCTGGGTCACGAAGGGCTCGCCGTACTCGTAGGGGGAGAGCTCGAGGAGCAGGAACGCCAACGTGAACTCGTCGATGATGCCCGGATCGCTGAAGCCGAGCTCCTCCTGGAGGAGTGCGCCCCGGTCGGCGGAGTCCAGCGTCGCTTCCCATTCCGCCTCGACCCATGTCGCGCTGCCTTCGGCGACCGCGATGAAACCCCAGCCGATCTCGTCGGTACGGTCGTCGTACTCCGGACGGTCGAGGTCGAAGTGCTGGTCGTCCCAGGCGTGGGTCAGCTCGTGCACGATCGTGGACTTGGTCAGCAGAGAGAGTTCGTCGCGCTGACGGACCACGAGCTCGTCGGTGGTCGGGTCGTAGAACCCGAGAATGCCGGCCTCGCCGAAGCGTCCGTAGACCTCGTCGATCCGTTCGTCGGGACCGATCAGCGCCAGCGCCCGGTAGGTCGCGTTGAACACCTCGACCTCGTCGGGGGCCTCGGCGAAGTCGGCGGCCAGATCGCTGGTCACGCGTGCGACGAAGTCCGACTCGCCGAGCGTCACCACGATCGGGCGAGTGAGGAATCGCCCTCCTCGGGTCTCCTCGACGAAGACGATCGCCTCGTCGACGAAGGCGTCGAACTCGCCACCGTCGGGTGCCGGGTCGTCGGGTGTCGGCTCGTCAGTCGTGGGGTCGTCGGGCGTCGACGACACATCCGGATCGAAGGCCAACCGGTCCGTCTCGTCGCTGCGGGCCATGACGATCAATGTCGCGATGGCCGCGAACATGAGTCCGAGGACCACGCCGGTGATGAGTGCGTCTCGCCGCTCCATGGCGGTGGAGGGTACCGATCTCGGTCAGCTGACGGTGATCGCCCGCACGAATCGAACGTATTCGTTGGCCCGCAGCGCATCCTGCACCGCAGCGGGCACCGGCGCACCGGTGCAGACGACCATGAGTGCTTCGACGCCGTCGCCGCTCTCACCGATGTGCATGTTGGAGATGTTGATGCCGGCGTCGCCGAGCGTCGCCCCGACCACACCGACCATGCCCGGCTCGTCCTGGTTGCGGATGATCACCATGTGGGGGCTCGGGTGGATGTCGAGCGCGTGCTGATCGAGCTCGGAGATCCGATGGCTCGAGTCCAGTCCCGACAGGCGTCCCGAGACCGAGTGACCGCCGCCGGCGATGCGGATCACATTGACGTGGTCCTGCGCCGGGGCGGTGATGGTACGGATCTCGAGCCCGCGCTCCGCGGCGATGTCGAGCGCGTTGACGTAGCTGACCGGCACGTCGGTGTGGGCCGACAGCATCCCCTTCACTGCGGACAACACGGCGATGCGGGTGTCGTCCTTGGCGATCGCGCCCCGCAGTTCGACGTCGATCGTGGCGGGGACCGATTCGACCAGCCCGCCGAAGATGGCCCCGAGGTGCTCGGCCAGCGGCACGAACGGGCGGAGGAGTTCGCTCACCTCGGCGGCGTCGACATTGACCGCATGGGGAACGAACTCGCCGGCCAACGCCAGGGCGACCTGCTCGGCGATGGTGACACCGGCCTTGTCCTGCGCTTCGGCCGTGCTCGCCCCGAGATGGGGCGTGACGACGATGTTGGGCACGTCGAAGAGCGGCGATTCGGTGGTGGGCTCGGTGGCGAAGACGTCGACCGCAGCGCCACCGATGGTGCCCTCGCGGGCGGCGTCGGCGAGCGCAGCCTCGTCGACGATGCCACCGCGGGCGACATTGATCACCCGCAGGTTGGGCTTGGCCTTGGAGAGCAGCTCCTTGCCGATGAGCCCGGCGGTCTCCGGCGTCTTCGCCAGGTGGAGGGTGAGGAAGTCGGCCGTGGCGACGAGCGTCTCGAGGTCGACGAGTTCGACGTTGAGCTTCTTGGCGGCCTCGGGCAGCACGAAGGGGTCGTGGGCGATCAGGCGCATGCCGAACGCGGCCGCTCGTTGGGCCACGAGTGACCCGATACGACCGAGGCCGACGATGCCGAGCGTCTTGTCGGCGAGCTCGACGCCTTCCCACTTGGAGCGTTCCCACCGGCCCTGCACGAGGGCCGAGTGGGCCTGCGGGACGTTGCGGGCCTGTGACAGCAGGAGGGCCATCGTGTGTTCGGCCGCGGAGATGGTGTTGGACTGCGGCGCATTGGCCACCATCACACCCGCTGCGGTGGCCGCGGCGACGTCGACGTTGTCGAGCCCGATCCCGGCCCGACCGACCACGAGTAGCTGGTCGGCGGCGGCGATGACCTCGGCGGTGACCTGCGTCGCGGATCGGATGATCAGACCGTGGGCGCCCACGATGGCGCTGAGCAGGGCGTCGGGTTCGAGACCGAGCTGCACATCGACCTCGTGGCCGGCCGAACGGAGAAGGTCCAGCCCCGACTCGGCGATGGATTCGGTCACGAGAATGCGAGACATGGCGCCATCCTTGCGGCCGAGACGTGGGCCGCCAACCCGGCCGCCGGGTTATTCGTCACCGAGGCCCCGAACGACAGGGGCTCGCCGACGATCAGCCGAGAGCCCGGTGCAGAAAGGCCGCCATCTGCTCGCGGGTGACAGGACTGCTCGGGCAGTAGGTGACGGCGCCGCACCCGCGAGTGATGCCCACCGCCGCGATGCGTTCGATGTCCGCCTCGTGCGTCGATCCATCGTCGTCGACGAAGGTCCCGCCGGTGCCTCGTGGCAGGTCGAGGGCGCGGGCGAGCAGCGACGCCATCTGCTCACGGGTGAGCACGGTGTCCGGGCAGAAGCGGGTGAACGAACAGCCCCGGGTGATCCCCGCGAGCGCCAGCGCGTCGATGTCGTCCTCGTGAGTGTTCCCGTCGTCGTCGGCGAAGCGGTCGACGTCGGACGCCGGCAGGTCGAGGGCTCGGACCAGGAAGGCCGCGGCCTCGGCCCGGGTCACGCCCCGCGCCGGACAGAATTCGTCGCGCCACGGCGGGTTACAGCCCCGGGTGATGTCCTGGCCGCCGAGCCAGGCGACATCGCCACTGAACGTGCTGCGATCGGCGACGTCCCAGTAGCCCGACCGGGGCAGGAACTCGACGGTGGGCGGAGGCGGCTCGTCGGGTGTTCGCACCTCCGCGGCGGTCGGCAACGCGTCGGTGTGGTATTCGCTGCGTGCGTTCCACAGCATCCAGCCGAGGCCGAGTGCGTCGGCGGCATCGATCTGGGCCCGGACCTCCGCTGCGCCATACGAGCCGAAGTCCTGCAGCCACGGTCGCATGATCGCGGCGTCGCCGGCCCGGACGAGCGCGTTGGTCATCGAGGCCGTGACCACGCCGGCCGGATTCGCCTCGGGCGAGTCGTAGCCGAACCAGCCCCGAGTCCAGTGGTCCGGGTAGACCATCGGCGACAGCACATCGGTGACCGCGGCCATCGACTCGATGTCCTGCCCGATGCCCCCGTCGCCGTCGATGGAGGTGACGAACCCGAAGATGTCCGCCGCCAGCACGCAGGCGCCGACCTCCTCTCGCACCTCCGAGATGAAGCCGGTGATCGTGTCGCTCCGGGACCGGGCATCACCAGGGTCGGCGCGGTCGAAGCGGAGGTCGGGCGAGAGGCCGTCCGGGAAGCGGATGTAGTCCAGTTGCACCTCGTCGACTCCCGCCGCACAGGCCGCCTCGGCCAGCTCGCGCACATAGCGTCGGGCCTCGGGATCGCTGGGATCGAGGAACACCTGTCCCCTGCGCTCGAACGGTGCGCCGCGGGCGGCGTCGAAGACCGCGGCGCCGGGCGCGAGCCGCGCGAAACGCGGGTCCTGGAAGGCGACGATGCGCACGATGAGCGCGAGCCCCCTGGCGTGGACCTCGGCGACGACCTCGGCGAGATCCCACCGCCCGGCGCCCGGCCGGGCCGGGGCCGAGCCGCTCCACGTCGGCCAGACCGTGCCGGCCTCGTCCTTCATGTCGAGCATGACCGCATTGAGCGCCGTGCGGTCGGCCACTGCCAGCAACTCGTGCCACCGGGCCGAGCCCGGCAGAGCGCCGCCGACGTGGAGCGCCCGGAGTACGGCGCCACCGAGCATCACTCGGAGCCGATCGCCCGTGCCGTCCCACTCGACGGCTCGCTCGCCGCGTGGATGTGAGATCGTGACCGTGCCGGGCACGACGTCGGCGATGGCGGCGCGGCCCTGGCCGTCGGTCACCGCGAGCCGACCACCGGCCGCGACGGTCGCGCCGGCGAGCGGCGTGCCGGTTGTCGAGGTGACGAGCACGGACAGTGGCCGTGACTCGGCGGCACGCGCGGACTCGGCCGTCCCGATGGACGTCGCCGGTCCCATCACCGTCACCAGCAACATCCACCCGGCCAGCGCTCTCCACACGACTGGCATCCTGTGACGAGTCATCGCCCGACAGTAGGCGTCGCCTGACGGGCTATGCCGGAGTGAAGCCGAGAATGCGGCCGAAGAAGGCCAACTCGGCCTCGAGCGCGGTCACGATGTTCTCCGCCTTGCGGAATCCGTGCTGCTCGCCCTCGAACAATCGGTACTCGACCTCGACACCGTTCGCTTCGAGCGCATCGACGATCATCTCCGATTGGTTGGGCGGCACGATCGCGTCGTCGTCGCCCTGGAGCACGATCATCGGCGCCCGCAGCCGGTCGACGTGATGGATCGGCGATCGCTGGTGGTAGATGGCCTTGGCGTCGGGGTACGGGCCGACGAGCGAGTCGAGATAGCGGGACTCGAACTTGTGGGTGTCGGTCGCGAGGGCTTCGAGATCGGCGACGCCGTAGCGGCTCGCACCGACCGCGAAGACATCGTGGAAGGCCAGCGCGCTGAGCACGGTGAACCCGCCGGCGCTACCGCCGCGGATCATCAGTCGATCGGGGTCGACGTCACCGCGATCGGCCAGGAAGGACGCAGCGGCGACACAGTCCTCGACATCGCTGACACCCCACTGCCCGTCGAGGGCCTGGCGATAGGTGCGGCCGTAACCGCTCGAGCCGCGATAGTCGACGTCGACCACGGCGATACCACGAGACGTCCAATACAGCAGCGAGGTCTGGAGCCGGCGCCGAGCTTGCGTGGTCGGCCCACCGTGGGCGAGCACGAGGAGCGGCGGCTTCTCGTCGGCCGGGCCGACGTGGCGGGGGTTCGCAGGCGGGTAGTAGAGCGCGTGCGCCACCGCCTCGCCCGACGGTCCGGTCGGGAACGAGATCCATTCGGGCTCGACGAGGTACCCGCGGTCGTAGTCGAGCGGCTTGGCGGGCCGCACGATGTGTCGTCGGGGTACGCCATCGGCGACGTCGATCGAGACGACCTCGACCTCGTGGTCGTAGCCGGCGCCGGTGGCGACGACGGACGAGCCGGCCGCGGAGAGCGAGTTGATGCTGCTGTCGATCGTGGTGGAGGTGCGCCCGTCGACGATCAGCTCGTCGCCGGTGGGAAGGCCGGCAACCGCCACGATGGTGCCGTCGACGACCGCCCACCGCTTCATACCGAAGACCCATGGCGGCATGGCGATCTCGAATCGACCGCTGACGACCGGCTCGAGCGCGCCCGACCCGATGTCGACGGCGTAGAGGTTCCACCATTCGTCGTCGTCGACCACGACCAGCAGGCGGCCGGTATCGGAACCTGCAGTATCGGATCCGGCGGTGTCCCACCCCGGCTCGCAGAACGCGCGCTCGCCGCCGAGCACCAACAGCTCGGCCCCGAGCGAGGCACCGTCGACGGCGTACACATGGAGGCGGGTGCGGGTCCACGGCATCGCCGGGTGGTCCCAGGAGATGAACGCGAGCATGGCGCCGTCGGGTGAGAGTCGGGGCGACGACACGAAGTCGCTCCCCTGCCAGAGCACGGTCGCGGCCTCGCTGCCGTCGGTCGCGATCGCGACGAGCTCGTTGACCGGCTCGGCGCCGTCGCCGTGCCGCTCCCGCACACACACGACCGTTGCGCCGTCGGCGGTGACGACACCGTCGGCGTAGCGCAGGCCACGGGGTGTGGGCGGCTCGGGCGTGAGCACGGTCGTCTGCGCTCCCGCCGTGCGCCGCAGCCGCTGGTCGGCGAAGTCGACCCAGAACAACACGCCGTCGGCCACCCACCACGACGCACCGCCGTATTCGTGCACGAGGGTGCGGACGTTGGCCTCGGCCGGGGTGATCTCCTCCACCGTGCCGGCGCGGCTGCGCATGACCGCGGTGCGACCGGCTTCCTGCGGACGGGACTCGGCCCACCAGACATCGTCGCCGTCGGCCGCGACCTCGTTGATCCCGACCGCGCCCTCGACGAGCGACGCTGCCGAGATCGGCGACGGCCAGGCCCCGTAGGGAGTCGTGTCGGATGCGGCGCTCAGGACAGGAACTCCACGATGCGGCCGACGCCCTCGCCGAGGTCGTCGTCACCAAGAGCGAACGAGAGGCGAGCGCCACCCTCAACGCCGAAGGCCTCGCCGGGCACGATGGCCACCTTCGCCTTCTCGAGCAACAGGTCGGCGAGCTCGAGAGTGGTGGTCGGCGTGACGCCGTCGTAGGCGCGGCCGAGCACGCCCGACAGGTCGGGGTACGCGTAAAACGCGCCCTGCGGCTCGGGACAGACCACACCGTCGATGCCGCTCAGCATGGTGTGCATGGTGCGGCGGCGGCGATCGAACGCGGCCCGCATCTCGACGACCGCGTCCAGCGGACCGGACACGGCCGCCAGCGCGGCGGCCTGAGCGACGTTGCAGACGTTGCTCGTGGAGTGCGACTGGAGGTTGGAGGCGGCCTTGATCAGATCGGACGGGCCGATCATCCAGCCGACCCGCCAACCGGTCATCGCGTAGGTCTTGGCCACGCCGTTGAGCACCACACAGCGATCGCGGATCTCGGGCACGACGACGGGCATCGAGTGGAACTCGTTGTCGCCGTAGACGAGGTGCTCGTAGATCTCGTCGGTGATGACCCAGATCTCGTGCTCGGCGGCCCACTTGCCGATCGCCTCGATCTCGTCGAGGGAATAGACGGCGCCCGTCGGGTTCGACGGCGAGACGAACACGAGCGCCTTGGTCTTGTCGGTGCGTGCGGCCTCGAGCTGCTCGACCGTGGCCCGAAATCCGTTGGGTGCGGTGGTGAGCACCGGGACCGTGACCCCGCCGGCGAGGGCGATGGGCTCGGGATAGGTGGTCCAGTACGGGGCCGGGAGGATGACCTCGTCGCCGGGGTTCAGGAGCGCCTCGAAGGTGTTGTAGACGGCGTGTTTGCCGCCGTTGGTGACGAGGATGTCGGCCGCATCGCAGACGAACCCGCTGTCGCGGAGGGTCTTGGCCGCCAGTGCCTCACGCAGGTCGGGCAGTCCACCCACCGCGGAGTACTTGTGGTTGACCGGGTTGCGGCACGCGGTGACGGCGGCCTCGACGATGTGGTCCGGTGTGGCGAAGTCGGGTTCGCCGGCACCGAAGCCGATGACGTTCTCGCCGGCTGCCTTCAGCGCCTTCGCCTTGTTGGAGACGGCGAGGGTTGCGGAGGGGGCGATGGCGCCGACGCGGCGCGAGATTCGAGCGGTGCTCTCGGGTGTGCTCATGGCAATCGAGACTATGGAACTTCCCCGAGGAAAGCGCGACGGTTTCGGGCATTTCCTGTCACCATGGCTGGCGTGAACTCGACACCCCCGCCCGTGCCCGACATCACCATCCCCGCCGAGCTGTTGCCGGCCGACGGACGGTTCGGCAGCGGCCCCACGAAGGTCCGTCCCGAGATCGCCCGGTCACTGGCCGATCACGCCGTCGACTATCTCGGCACGTCGCACCGCCAGCTGCCCGTCCAGCTCATGGTGGCCGAGGTCCGCAACGGACTGGCCGAGCTTCTCCGTGCACCCGACGGCTACGAGATCATCCTCGGCAACGGCGGATCGACGGCCTTCTGGGACTGCGCCACGTTCGGTCTGATCGAGCAGCGCAGCCATCATCTCTCGTTCGGCGAGTTCGGCGGGAAGTTCGCCTCGGGCATCGCGGCAGCGCCCCACCTGGCCGATCCATCGGTCGCCGAATCCGACGCCGGCACCCACCCCGAACTCGCTGCCGTCAGCGGTCTCGACGGACCACGTGTCGACGCGTACTGCTACCCGCACAACGAGACGTCCACCGGCGTCATGTTCGACCCGGTGCGCGTCGACGACCCCGACGCCCTCATGCTCGTCGACGCGACCTCGGCCGCCGGCGGTCTCCACTTCGACGCGTCGGCCACCGACGTCTACTACTTCGCTCCCCAGAAGGCGCTGGCCGCCGACGGCGGGCTGTGGATCGCGATGATCTCCCCTGCCGCGGTCGAACGCATCGAGCGCCTCGCCGCCTCCGACCGCTGGTGCCCGCCGTCGCTCGATCTCAAGATCGCGCTCGACAACTCGCGCAAGGACCAGACCTACAACACCCCGGCACTGGCCACACTCTTCCTCACGGCGAAGACCGTCGGCTGGTTCAACGACAACGGCGGCTTGTCGTGGTCGGCGGGCCGTTCGGCGACGTCGGCCGACATCCTCTACGGCTGGGCCGACGCCAGCGACGCCGCCTCGCCGTTCGTGCAGATCGAATCGCAGCGCAGCAAGGTGGTCGCCACCATCGACTTCGACGAGTCGATCAGCGCCGACACGCTGTGCGACGTCCTGCGGGCCAACGGCATCGTCGACACCAACGGCTATCGCAAGCTGGGCCGCAACCAGCTGCGCATCGGCATGTTCCCCGCCATCGAGCCCGCCGACATCGAGGCCCTCACCCACTGTCTCGACTACTGCGTGAGCGCCCTCGCCTGACCGTCCGCCCGATCAGGGGGTGATGCCGACACGGGCGACGGGTTCGGCCGCTCCGGCCCGCCGCCGAGCGCTGAGCGTGAGCCCGTCGAGCACCGCGTTGCGCAGGTCTCGCGGGTCGATGAGTTCGTCGAACCCGAGTCCCGACGCCGAGCGATAGCTGGACTCCAGCTCGGCCTGGCGGAGTCCGGCCCGGGTCTCGTCGTCGGCGCCCACCGCGTTGCCGGCGCCCTGAGCACCCATCGCACCCATCGTGGCACCGGGGAACGCATAGGAGAGTGTCTGCTCGTCGTAGCCGTTCATCGCCATCACGCATGACCCGAATCCGTAGGCCTTGCGCAGGGTCACCTGGATCTTCACCGTCCGAGCCCGGGTCTGGGCGGTGAACATGCGGGCGCCGGCTCGCAGGATGCCGGCCCGTTCGGAGGCGGTGCCGGCCAGCACACCCGGATTGTCGGTCATGAACACCAGCGGCAGATGGAAGCTGTCGCAGACCTGTACGAAGTGGGCGGCCTTGTCGGCCGCGTCGACGTCGATCGACCCGGCGATGAACGCGGGCTGGTTGGCGACCACGCCCACGGCGTGGCCGCCGATCCGAGCCAGGGCACAGACGATCGACGGCCCGAAGTCGGGCTGGATCTGGAAGAAGCCGCCGCCGTCGACCACGAGGCTCACGGCGTGGCGCATGTCGTAGGCCACGTTGGCGTCCCGGGGCACCACCGCGAGGAGGTCGTCGATGCGGCGACGGTCGAGGTCGCCGGTGTCGACCCAGGGCGGCCGCTCCCACGCCGACGAGCCGAAGTACGAGAGATAGGTGCGGATGTCGGCCACGAGGGCCGCGTCGTCGGCGGCCACGTTGTGGATGACCCCGCTGGCGACGGCGACCGCGGCTCCGCCGAGCTCGTGCTTGGTCACGTCCTCTCCGAGGGAGGCCTGCACGACCGGAGGTCCGGCGGTGAAGATCGCGGCGTCGCCGGTCATCACCGCCCAGTCGCACAATGGCGCGGTGATGGCGCCGTGCCCCGCCGATGATCCCATCACGCCGCACACCATCGGCACGAGCCCGGAGAGCCGACCTTGGGCCTGCAGGTCACCGGGTCCGCCACCGCCCGGGTCGCCGGGCATCGGCGGGCGATGACCGGCGCCCTCGAGCAGCATGACCAGGGGAATGCGTTCGCGTCTCGCGATGTCGGCGACTCGCCACCGCTTTCGACTGGCGGCCGGCCCGATCGAGCCGCCGAGGGTGGTGAAGTCCTCGGCGCCCACCGCCACCGGGCGTGAGTCGATCCGTCCGACACCGGCCACGAGGGCATCGGCGGGTGCGCCGGCGCCGGCGAGTGTGCCGATCTCTACGAAGGACCCGGGGTCGAGGAGTGCGTCGAGGCGACCACGGGCATCGAGACGCCCGGCCGCCCGACGGGCCTCGAGCTTGTCGGGCCCACCCATCGCGTGGGCATGGGTACGGCGGGCCTCGAGATCGTCGAGGGTGTCCGCCCAGTCGTGGCCGTCGGTCATCGAGCGGACCCTAGTGGGCACTCAGAGGATCGTGAGAACCGCGACGTTCCACGACACCACGGCGAGATACCAGCCGGTGGTGAGGGTCAGCGCCAGCTCCGCGATGCGTGACCCGTGACAGCGGGTGAGCAGGGTCGCGACCAACACGAGGACGACGCCCTTCAACAGTCCGACATGCCACATGTTGTCGACGATGGGTTGCACGAACGGGTTGCGCTCGACGCCGCCACGGTCGAGGACCATCACCGTGGTGATGAGGTCGACGACGTTCAGTACCACCAGGATCGCGAAGAGCGGCCATCTCGAATCCGCGACGAATGCACTCCACCGCAATCGGTTCGATGTTCGGGGTTCCAGTCCCACGATCTCGGTTGGCACACTCGCTCCCGTCACACGCGCTCTTCGCCCGGCGCATCCTTCGCCCCGGCCGAACCTAGTGCGAACGACCCACCCCACGTCAACACGCAGAGTGATCAGCCCGGTCACCGGGAGTGGGAGCGGATCGTCCAGTCGATCAACGTCGCCATCGTCTGGGCCAATGCACCCCGCTCGATTCCCCAGCCGGCGAACCCGGGCTGATGCGCACTGACGTGCGCCAGCATGGTGGTGAGGATGCCGGCTGCGGCGCCCGGATCGACCCCTTTCGCGAGCCTCCCCTCGGCCGCCGCCCCTTCGGTCAACTCGCGTAGGGCGAGGAACACACCGTTGAGCAGACGGAGCCGCAGTGTCCGGAATCGTTCGTCGCCCTCGGTCGTCGCCAGGTCGAGCACGCGGAGCATCGCTGCGTGCTCGTCGAAGTAGCGCAGGAATCCCTCGGCCAGCGCGGCGGCGTCGTCCGGACCGGTCCACGCCGGATCGGCGACGAGCGCCCGCAGCTCGTCGCTGCCGTTCGTCACCATCTCCTCGATCAGGGAGAGCACCGCCGCGTCGACGTCGGCGAAGTACTGGTAGAAGGTCGCCGGCGACGTTCCGGCACCGCGACTGATGTCGACGACCTTCATGTCGTGGAACGGCACGTGACCCAGGAGGTTCTCGGTTTCCTCGAGCAGCCGCTGCCGGGTGGCCCGACCGCGTCGTCCGGGCACCCGCCCATCCGAGGCCAGCGGGTTCTCGGCTGTCGCACCACGTGTCTCCGCCGGTCTGTCCTCCATCCCGCGGACCCTAATCGGGGCGACCACCCGACGATCAGCCGGGCGGCACGAGGTCGTCGTGGACAAACGCGGCGCGAACCGCGGCTGTGTGCGTGCCGTGGCGTGGCGCCGGCGGGGGCACCGGCCGATGACGAGGCTCCGCAACCGGAACGAACTCGCCGTCGACCTCGACCTCCCACCCGTTGCCGGCCGGCCGCAGCGGTGCCGCGAACTGACGGGATCCGGCCCAGGCCGCCGCTCGAGCGAGGGGGACCTCGACCACCGCAGCACGCCCTGCGGCCAGCAGCTCGGCGCCATGGGCGGCGGCGCTCAGGCCCGCCAACGGATCGGCAACCGCATCCGCCACGAACATCGGCGGATCTCCCGGCACCACGACGCCGGCGCTGACCGCCGCGTCGTCGCCGAAGCCGATGCGATCCGCGGCCGGACCCGTCCGGCCGTGAGCCGTGATCGACAGCCAGCTCGTGCCCCGTGCCGCAGTCACCACCGGATCGATCCCGAGCGAATCCATGACCCGCGGACGCGATCCTTCGACGACGAGATCAGCGGCCGCGACGAGGCACCGCAGGAGCCGGAGGTCGGCCGGCGCCGAGAAGTCGAGTGCGACGCACTCCTTGCCGTGATTCAAGAGGTCGAAGAAGGCGGGCGCGCCGCGTCGTGCCCCGTCGGGCCGGTTCCGGCCCTCGACCTTGATGACGCGGGCACCGGCCTGCATCAGCAGGCTTGTCGCCAGAGGGCCTGCCCAGAGCGATGTCAGGTCGAGGACGAGTGGCGTGGCGGTCGGTTGCCGGGGTCCCCCGCGGGCCAGCTCGCGCCCCGGTGACACCGGCGAAGGGTCGCCGCCGGGAACACCGACGGCGAGGCCCAGCAAGGTGGCCTGGGCAACCACTTCCGCTCCGGTCATGGAGCCGAGGGCGCGCTCGATCGTCGACCAATCGTCGGGACGCACATCGCGCGAGACGAGCGCCGGGAGTGCCGCCACGTCGTCGGGTCGTGGGAGCGACAGCGCGAACCAGCCATCGGCCGCGGCGACGAACCGGCTCGCACCGCCCACCGAGACAGAACCGTTGCGACCCATACCGGTGATCGCGGCGCGTTCGCCGAGCAGGGCCGGCCCGTCGACCTCGACCGCCGTCCCCCATCGCGCCGTCTGCACGGCGACATCGCTCGCCGCGGCCGCGGCCGCCGAGGCCACCCCGGCCGGGACCACCGACGGGGGGCCGTCGGCGGGGCCCGTGAGTGCCATTGCGCCACTGCCGGCCCAGCCCGCGACGTCGGCTGCAGTACTGCGCATCCCGGGTGACGCTAGCGCGAGGATCCCGCGGCGACCGGTTGGCCCTCCCGGGCGCAGGCGCTCCATACTGGTGCCTCGCGCCGATTCAACGCGCGAACTCGCGCTGACCACTTCGCGCGAACAACGACATCTCCCGAGGAGAGAACCACATGGTCGAACTGAAGCCCGGCGCCCGATTCCAGAGCACCGTCTGCACGACGGAGGTCATCGTGGTGAAGGGAGCCGGCGAGGCCGATCTCACGTGCGGCGGTGCGCCGATGGTGCCCGCCGGCACGGGTGAGATCACCGGAGAACCGGCTGCCGACGCGGCCGAGGGCACGTTGCTCGGCAAGCGCTACTCCGACGAGGCCGAATCGCTCGAACTGCTCGCGACCAAGGCCGGACCCGGGTCCATCGCGCTCGGTGGCGAACCTCTCGCGGTCGCCCAGGCCAAGACGCTCCCCGCGTCCGACTGAGCCCGGGTCGCGCGGAGTTCTCCCATGAACCTCATGATGCTGCTGGAGATGGCGGCGAACGGGCTCGAGGACCGGGTAGCGGTCGGTTCGGTCGACGGTGGCATCACCTACCGGCAACTCTTCGAGCAGGCCGGCGAAGCCGCGGCCCGATTCCGGGCCGCGCCCGGCGAACGGGTCGTGTTGTGCGACGAGTCGAGCCCGGCCGTGCCCATCGCCCTCTTCGGTGCCGCCTGGGCCGGAATGCCCTACGTCCCGCTCAACTATCGGCTGCCCGACGACGACCTTCGTTCGCTGGCCGAGCGAAGTGCACCGGCCATCGCCATCAGCGACGACGCCGGCACTGCCCGCCTCGCCGGCATCGCCGACGTCGGTGCGGTGACCCGTGATGCCTTCCTCGCCGACCGCGCCGGTGCGGCACCCGCCGCCTCACCCGGCGATTGGTCGATGGACCCCGACGACATCGCCGTGCTGCTCTTCACGAGCGGCACCACCGGCACGCCGAAGTCGGCCGTGCTGCGCCACAAGCACCTGGTGTCCTACATCCTCGGTTCGGTCGAGTTCATGGGCGCGGGCGAGGACGAGGCGACCATCGTCAGCGTGCCGCCCTACCACGTGGCCGGCGTGTCCGCGATGCTGTCGTCGGTCTACGCCGGCCGGCGCATCGTGCAGCTGGCGAAGTTCGATGCCGACACGTGGATCGACACGGTCGAAGCCGAAGGCGTCACCCACGCGATGGTCGTGCCGACCATGCTCGCGCGCATCGTCGAAGCACTCGATGCACGTGGCGGTGAGCCGCTGCTCGGCGTCCGGGCCCTCTCCTACGGGGGTGGCAAGATGCCCGAGCCGGTGATTCGACGGGCACTCGAGCTCTTCCCCATCTCCAACTTCGTCAACGCCTACGGCCTCACCGAGACCAGTTCGACGATCGCACTCCTCGGTCCCGACGATCACCGAGTGGCCCAGTACAGCGAGGATCACGGCGAGCGTGCCCGCCTGCGCTCGGCCGGACGCCCACTCCCGGGCATCGAGGTGTCGATCCGCGACGACCAGTTCAACGAGCTCCCGATCGGCCAGGTCGGCGAGATCTTCGTCCGCGGCGAGCAAGTGTCGGGCGAGTACCTCGAAAAGGGTTCGCTGCTCGACAACGAGGGCTGGTTCCCCACCCGCGACGGTGGGTTCATCGACGAGGGCGGCTACCTCTTCATCCAGGGTCGCAACGACGACGTCATCATCCGCGGCGGCGAGAACATGTCACCAGGCGAGATCGAGGATGTGCTCCTGACCGACCATCGGGTGAAGGAAGCCGCCGCGATCGGCGTGCCCGACATCGAGTGGGGCGAGAAGGTCGTGGCCGTGGTCGTCCTCCACGACGTCTGCCCGGAGACCGAGCTGCAGGAGCTGGTTCGCTCCCGGCTCCGCTCGAGCCGTGTACCGGCCCACATCGTCGTCGTCGAGGAGCTGCCCTACAACGACACCGGCAAGCTGTTGCGTCGCATTCTGCGCACCGACCACGCCCATCTCGGCGACGATCCCGTCGACTGACATGCGAATCGAGCGCTGGACGGGTGACAGAGCCCGTGCTGCGCTCGCGAGCCCTGACCTCGACCGAACCCTCGGCGTCGTCCACGGTGTCGCGGCCCTCGTGGTCGACCTCGCCGACGACGATCCGGGCGCCGACATCGCGGCCGCCACCGCCGAGCTGCCCATCGTCAGCATCGGATGCGGGCCCGTCGCGGATGCCGCATGGGACATCGGCACGACCGACGCCGCCGCCGCGATCCACGGCATCGACGCGGCCCCACGCGCCGCGGTGATCACCGCGCAGACGCTGCGCCTCGCCGGGTCGCTGACCCCCGAGCAGGGACTCGTCGTCGAGTCGCTGGCCTACGCCACCCTCCAGGGCGGACCGGAGTTCGCCGCGTGGCTCGCCGGTCGGGGCCGCCGCGTCCGCAACGACGAGTCGCCCCGGGTACTGGTCGACGCCGACGACGATCCTCACGCCACGGTCACCCTGAACCGGCCCCGCTTGCGCAACCTGCTCGACGCCCGCATGAGGGACGAGCTCGTGGACGCGTTCCGGGTCCTCGCCCTCGGCCCCGCCCGCCCGATCGTGCTGCGGGGTGCCGGGCCGGCCTTCTGCGCGGGCGGCGACCCCGCCGAATTCGGCACCACCGAGGACACGAGTAGCGCACACCTCATTCGTTCGAGCGCCAACGTGGCGCCGTGGCTGATGGCCGTGGCCGACCGGACGACGGCGATGGTGCACGGTCCCTGCGTCGGCGCCGGCGTGGAACTGGCCGCCTTCTGCCGTCGGGTGGTGGCCCACCCCGGCACCCGCTTCCGTCTCCCCGAGACACGTATGGGACTCATGCCCGGCGCCGGTGGCACCGTGAGCATTCCCGCTCGCATCGGCCGCCAGCGGACCCTCGAATGGCTTCTCGCCGACGAGGAGATCGACGCCACCACCGCCCTCGCGTGGGGTCTCGTCGACGAACTGGCCTGAGGGAGAGGCCGACGGTGGGTCGAACGGCCCATCAAGTCCCGGGCGCCCGCCTGCCGACAAAAACACTGGAGTCCAATCCACAGTTTGAGAGCAGGCAACATGAGCGCGATCCGTCAATTCCAGAGCTGGCTACTTCACCACTGGTCCACACTCGACGAGGAGGAGCGTGGCGCCAGCCTGGTCGAATACGCGCTGCTGGTCGCGTTGATCGCGATGGTCTGCATCGCTGCGGTGACCGCACTGGGCGAGACCACGTCGGCATCGATGTCCGAAGCCGTCTCCCAGCTCGGCTGAGGGTCGACTACTTGCGGGTGAAGCTCTCCGGCAGGTTGGAGTGCTCGTAGCCACTCGGCACCGAGCCGGTGGTGGCGTAGAGATAGAGCGCTGTCTGGAAGACGGCGTTGAGGGCCGTGAGTACGACGATCACGACGGCCACGTAGATCACGGCGACCCCGACACCCACGACGAGTGCGGCGCTGCCCAGAGCGCTCATCACGGCGACGAGGACCACGGCGGGGATCATCGCCAGCAGGCCGAGCAGGCCGAACCCGACCCGGGCGGCGAGGTTCTCGCCCCACGTGGCCTTGAGGAGGGCGCCCGAGCGCTTGAGTCCGTCAACGGCGGAATGGTCGTCGATGACGATGGCCGGCACGACGAGGAACGTGACGACCTCCCACGCCGCCCCGGCCAGGTTGACGATGAAGGAACCGATGAAGCCGGCTCGCTCCCGCACGGCTTGGAGCACGAGGCCGACCGTGCCGGTGAGCAACGCCCATGGAAGCAGTCCGCCGAGACGGGCCGTGGCCCGGCGCATCGCGGAACCGACGGTGGGGTCGCCACCCGACATCCGTTCGTGGGCCCCGGCCACCAGGGCGCCGTTGAAGAACACGCTGATGATGCTCATGGCGAGCGCTGCCACGATGCCGAGCACGACCAGTGCCGGGTTCGAGGACTCCTCAGCGGATCCGGTGTCGAGGAGCGCGATCGTCGGGATGAGCAGGGCCCCGAGCACGACGAGCGCCGAGACGAAGGAGAGCACCGGGATCAGCAACAGCTCCCGGTCTTGACGCAGCACCGCCCACGACACCTTCGCCAACGACCAGGTGTTCTTGATTCTGCCCATTGCGCCAGGCCACTACCGGGGTTCGCGAGGAAGCCCGAGGACGCGCTCGCCGATCACGTTGCGCTGCACCTGATTGGAGCCACCGTAGATCGTGTGCGCTCGGCTGTAGAGGAAAGTGCGCTGTTCCTTGTCGACGCGATACTCGGGATAGTCGCCGTCGCCGCTGATCGCATGACCAGTGTGGGCCGACTCGTCGCCGACCATGGCCGCCGCACCCTTCACGTCCATGAGCAGCTCACCCATCCGGCGGTGCCAGCCCGCCCAGTAGAGCTTGCCGATCGACATCTCGGGTCCGGGCACACCGTCGCTCGTGAGGGCGGTGAGCATGCGGAGCTGGTTGAACCTCAGGATCTCCAGGCGGATGTAGCTCTCCATCAACTCCTGCCGCAGCACCGGGTCGTCCCAGCGACCGTTGGCCTTCGCCATCTCGATCATGTCGTCGAACTCCTGACGGAACGACACCTGCTGGCCGAGCGTCGACGCACCGCGCTCGAACGCGAGCGTGCCCATCGCCACCTTCCACCCGTTGCCGACCCCGCCGACCACCATCGACCCGTCGGTGACCGCATCGCTGAAGAACGTCTCGTTGAACTCGCTGCCGCCGGTGATCTGGACGATCGGGCGGATGTCCACGCCGGGCTGCTCCATCGGCACGAGCAGATAGCTGAGCCCCTGGTGACGCTGTGAACCGGGTTCGGTGCGGGCGACGACGAAGGCGTAGTCGGCGAACTGGGCCAGCGACGTCCACACCTTCTGGCCGTTCACCACCCATTGACCGTCGACCAGCTCGGCTCGCGTCTTGACGTTGGCCAGGTCGGAGCCGGCGTCGGGCTCGCTGTAGCCCTGGCACCACATCTCTTCGCCGGACAGGATCGGGGGCACGAAGCGTCGTTGGAGCGCCTCGTCGCCGAACGCCATGAGGGTCGGTCCGAGCAACGTCACGCCGACATTGGCGAGCCGACCCGGCGCCCGAGCCTCCACATACGTCTTGAAGAAGACCACCTGTTCGGCGAGGGTGCAGCCGCGGCCGCCGATCCACTCCGGAAAGTCGATGCCGAGCCATCCGCCGGTCGCCATCTCCCGCTCCCAGGCGAGCTGCACCTCGATCGGGATGTCCTCCTGCGCCGTGAGTCCCTTTCCCCGCCACTTGGCGAATTCACCGACGACATGCTCTTCGAGCCATGTGCGCACTTCGTCCTGGAAGGTTTCGAGCGAGGGGTCGAGCCGGACGTCCATGGCGTCGGAGCGTAGCCAGGATCTGACGGTGCATCAGATTCGGGCGCTGGACTAGTTTCGAGGCCGATGACTCCCACCCATGCAGATTCGACGCCCTCCTCGACCCCGCAGCCAACCCCGCAGCCGACAATGACGGTTCCTGAAGCGGACGCCTTCCTCACCGGCGAGGGCGGCTTTCTCGAAACGACCACCGAGACGGTCAACGGCATCGAGATGCGGGTCGTGAAGAACCGCCCGGCCAACCTCGTCGAGCTCCTGCGCGCCTCGGCCGACCACGGCGACGGTGCGGCCCGCTACTACCTCTTCGACGACGGCCGGGCGGCCACGTTCACCGAGAACATCGACCACGCGGCCGCCCTCGGCGCCGCGTTGCACGAACGGTTCGGTGTCGGTCCCGGCGACCGTGTGGCGATCCTGGGTGCCAACTCGCCCGAGTGGATCCAGTCGTTCTGGGCGTCGGTCGGCCAGGGTGCCATCGCGGTGGCGATGAACGGCTGGTGGACGGCCGACGAGATCCGCTACGGCCTGGAGCTGACGACACCGAAGGTCCTCATCACCGACCGGCGACGTCTCGAACGCATCGAGCAGAGCGACTGGGACCCCGACATGCCGATCGTCGTCATGGAGGACGCACTCGACGGACTCATCGCCGAGTTCACACCGGCCGAGTTGCCAGAGCTGACCATCAACGAGGACGACCCCGCAGCGATCCTGTTCACCAGTGGCACCACCGGCCGACCGAAGGGTGCGATCACCACCCACCGCAACTTCCTCGCGTATGTCTCGTGCGCGTACATCACCGGTGCCCGCGACGGTGTGCGCTTCCCGTCCACCGGCGAGCCCCCGGCGCACCCGCCGATGCGGCTCGCCGCCAGTCCGCTGTTCCACATCTCCGGCCTTCATTCGGCGGCGATCATGGCCGTGGCGTCCGGTATGGGCGCCGTGTGGACCACCGGCCGTTTCGATCCGGAGAAGGTGCTACGGCTCACCGAGGAGCATCGCATCACGGGGTGGGGCGGCGTCACCACCCAGATGTGGCGCATCATCGAGCATCCCGACTTCCACGAGTACGACACGTCGAGCGTCCAGTCGATCGGCGGCGGTGGGTCGGTGTGGTCCCCGGAACTCCAACGGGCCTGCCGCGCCGCGCTCCCCCACGTCACCCAGGCGGTCGCCGTGGGCTACGGACTCACCGAGTGTGCCGGGCTCGCCACCCACGCCTCGAACGACGTGCTCGCCGCGCATCCCGACAGCGTGGGATACCCGATCCCCACCGCGGATGTCGCGATCCTCGACGACGAGGACCACCCGCTCCCCGACGGCGAGATCGGCAACGTGTGTGTGCGCGGGCCGATGGTGATCCCCGGCTACTGGGACAACCCCGAGGCCACCGCCGAGACCATTCGACCGGGCGGTTGGCTCCGGACCGGCGACTTCGGCCACATGCGCGACGGCCTGCTCTTCCTCGCGAGCCGACGCAAGGACCTGATCATCCGCGGCGGCGAGAACATCTACCCGACCGAGATCGAGAACCGCCTCGACGAGCACCCCGATGTCCACGAGGTCGCCGTGATCGGCGTCGACCATCGCGAGCTCGGCCAGGAGGTGAAGGCCGTGGTGGTCCCGCGCCCCGGCGCCACGCTCGAACCGGCTGCGCTCGGGGAATGGGTGGCCCAGACCCTGGCCGTCTACAAGGTGCCCGCGCACTGGGAGATCCGCACCGAGCCGCTGCCCCGCAACGCCAGTGGGAAGATCCTGAAGGCCGTCGTCGCCGGTGAGTCCGAGAACACCTTCATCGAGGACTGAACGACGTCGCCGGTCAGGCGGTGAGGGGCCACGGCTGGGTGCGTTCCCAGACGAGGCCGGTGTCGAGGAGTACCCGCTCGGCGTGGTGGGGAGCCACGACCTGGAGGCCGACGGGCAGTCCGTCGCTGGCAAGACCGGCAGGGAGTGAGATCGCCGCGTTGCCGTAGATGTTCGACGGCGCGGTCAGCGCACCATTGTTGCCGGGGTTCGACTCGCGGCCACCGAACAGGCTCGGCAGGTGTCCCTCGGCATCGAAGGCCGTCGACGGATTGGTGGCCGCCAGCACCAGGTCGACCCGGTCGAACATCTCGGCCATGGCCACATTGAGCTCCTGGCGCCGGGTCTCGGCCTTGACCATCGAGGAGAGGTCGATCCGCTTCTCCGCGCGCACTACACCCTCCCGCATCATCGAGGTCAGGTCACCCGCACAGTCGGGCCACCGGTCGCCCAGTTCCTTGCGGATGCCGATGCCGCCGGTGAGACCCCAGGCCCCCATGATGTTGGGCAGCCGCAGTTCGATGTCGACCCGCGTGGCGCCCATCGCCGCGATCAGGGCCTCGGCCGCCGCGACGACGATCTCCTCGGTTTCCGGCGCCACGACGGCACAGCCGAGATCGGGAACGATCGCGACCCGGAGTGACGCGAGACCGGCGATGCCCTCGCCGAGCCGGGCTTCGTAGTCGTCGACTCGTGGCAGACTGAAGGGGTCTCGTCGATCGAACCCGTTGGTGACGTCGAGCCACCGGGCGGTGTCGCGGACGCTACGGCTGACACAGCCCTCGACCGCCGTGAGGTTCCCGATCTGCGGACCCTTCGGGACCCGCCCGTAGGTGGGCTTGAGACCCACCAGGCCGCAGAACCCGGCCGGGATACGGATCGAACCACCGCCGTCGCTCGCCGACGCGAGTGCGAACAACCCGGCCGCCACCCCGGCCGCCGAACCGCCCGACGAACCGCCGGGCGTTCGATCGGGACCCCACGGGTTGCGGGTGACGCCGTGGAGCTTCGTGGTGGTCTGGTTGACGCCGCCGAACTCGCTCGAGGTCGTCTGCACCGTCGGGATTGCGCCGCCGGCCCGGAGCCGCTCGACCGGAATGCTGTCGGCAGTGGCCACGCGGTCCGCGAGCGCGACCGAGGCTTCGGTGTCGGGCCACCCGGCCACCGTCAGCAATTCCTTCACCGCCAGCGGCACACCACCGAAAGGGAGTGCGACGTCGGCGTGCTCGGCTGCCGCCAACGCGGCCTCGGCGTCGACATGACACACCGTGTTGAGCGGGTCGGACTCGACCGCCGCCAACGTGGCCGCCACCTCTTCTCGAGGGTGTCGCTCGCCGGCGCGGAACGCGTCGACGAGCGACACCACGTCGCCTCCCCATGGTTTGTCGCTCATCTTTCCCCCTGGCGGTCTCGCCGTCGTCCTCGCCCCACCCTACGATCGATGGGTGCTCACGGACATTTCTCGACGCGCCGCCACCGACTTCGCCGACACCGCGGCCTACGTCACCGAGGAGGGGTGGGGCATCACCTACGCCGAACTCGATCGCGCCGCCGACGAGGTGGCCGCCGGTCTCACGGCCCGAGGAGTCGGCGCGGGCGATGCCGTGGCCCTCGTGCTCCCGTCGACCATCGACTACGTGGTGATCTTCCTCGCTCTCGCCCGCCTGGGCGCGGTCACGGCGGGACTCAACCCGAAACTGCGACCACGCGAGATCGCCGGCTGCCTCGATGTCCTCGACCCCCGGCTCGTCGTGGCCACCGCCGAGCTGCTCGACGCCGTCGACACCGACCGCTTCCCCACCGAGGTGATCATCGTCGGCAACGAGGCCGCATCCGTCGCCGCGGCGTTCCGGCTGTCCGGCGCCGGACCGGCACCAACCCTCGCCGAGGACGAGAGCCGGGCGGTCTGCGTGTGTTTCACCAGCGGCTCGACCGGCCAACCGAAGGGCGCCTGGTACACGAACCGACAGCTCTCCCGCATCGCCGAACTCGACACCGGCGGCGCCTGGGGCGGCGGCGGGCACGGCATCTCCTCCACCCAGTTCGCCCACGTGGGTTTCATGACCAAGCTCCCGTGGTTGCTGGCCAGCGGACGAACGACCCATCTCCTCGAACGATGGTCGGCCGGGCCGGTGCTGCGCCTGATCGCCGACCACCGGATGCCCGCCGTCACCGGGGTCGCCCCTCAGCTGGCGCTGATGTTGCGGCATCCGCTCATGGACGAACTCGACTTCTCCGCCGTCCAGGCCGTCGTCGCGGGTGGAGCGGCGTCGCCACCCGCGCTCGTGCGAGAGTGCCGGGAACGCTTCGGCGCGCCCTACTCGATCCGCTATTCGTCCACCGAGAGTGGGGGCATCGGGCTCGGCACTGCGCTCGACGCCGACGACGAGGAGGCCCTCCACACGATCGGCCGACCTCGCCCCGGCGTCGAGGCCTCGATCCGCGATGGCGACGGTGCGCCCGTCGGCGACGGCGACATCGGTGAACTCTGGCTTCGTTCCGACTGTGTCATGTCGGGCTACTGGAACGATCCCGAGACGACTGCGGAGACCCTGGTCGACGGCTGGTTGCGCACCGGCGATCTCGCCCGGGTCGACGACGCGGGGTGCTATCGCCTCGCCGGCCGGGTGAAGGAGATGTTCATCCGGGGTGGCTACAACGTCTATCCCATGGAGGTCGAGTCGGTACTGATCGCCCACCCTGCGGTGGCGGAGGTGGCGATCGTCCCCCGGCCCGACGACGTCATGGGCGAGATCGGGGTCGCCGTCGTGGTGACGGCCGACGGCCACGACACCCCGACGCTCGACGCACTGCGCGAGTTCGGCGCCGACGAACTGGCGAAGTACAAGCTGCCCGAGGCCCTGCGCACGGTGGACGAACTCCCCCGCAACTCGAGCGACAAGGTCGATCGACGATCCCTCGCCGCAATGGAGCTCGGCGGAAGCTAGCGACGCCGCCGACGGCCGCGTCCCCGCCCTCGTCCGCGACCGTCCTTCTGGTCGCGGCGTTCGCGCTCGGCTTCGCGCTCGCGCTGCGCGGCGAGTTCCGCAACGAGGGCCCGATAGCGCTGGACCCGGCGCTCGTCGACCGCGCCGGACGCCACACCGTCGGTGATCGCGCACCCCGGCTCACCCGCGTGGGCACAGTCGCCGAACCGGCATTCGGTGGCGAGCGCCTCGAGATCGCCGAAGACGAGATCGAGGGCGTTCTCCGCCTCCCAGAGGCCGATGGCGCGAATGCCGGGAGTGTCGAGCACGAGTCCGGCGTCGTCGGGCAGCAAAACCAACTCTCGGGCCGTCGTGGTGTGTCGACCCTTGGCATCGGCGTCGCGCACCTCGCCGACCTCCAGCACCTCGTGACCGGCGAGCGCATTGACGAGGGCGGACTTTCCCACGCCGCTCGGACCGACCAGCGCCAGCGTGCGACCCGAACCGATCAGCGACCGGACATCGTCGAGCCCGCGACCGTCGACGATGCTCGACGCGATGACGGCCATGTCGCCGGCCAGCGCGCGCACGAGCGACTGCGTCGACTCGGCCTCGTCGCCCGACTGGACCGCGTCGACCTTGGTGAGGATCACGACGGGTCGCGCGCCGGATTGGTGGGCGATCACCAGGAACCGTTCGAGCCGACCCGGCGGCAGCGGCCGATCGAGGCCGTGGACCACGGCGACGACGTCGAGGTTGGCCGCCAGCACCTGCACGAGGTCGCGTTCGGCCGGATCACGGCGGCTGACCGATGTCACGCGCGGGAACACCCGATCGATGACCGGGCCCAGTTCGTCGTCCTCGACGATGTCGACCCAGTCGCCGGTGACGGGTGCGATCTCGTCCTGCGAGCGCACCGAATCCGAGAGCACCCGGACCCGACCATCGTCGGTCATCGCGTCGCACTCGCCCCGGTCGACCCTGACCACGCGACCGAGAACACCCTCGACCGGCGTCAGCTCGGCCTCGTAGCGGTCGCGCCCCCACGGGCCGAGATCAGTCATCCGGTGGAGCTTCGTGATCGTCGAGGGATCCGGTCGGGCATGACACCGAGCCTAGGGTCGGAGATTGTCGCCCGACAGCCTCGTATCGTCACCGGTGGTGCCGATGGGACCAGAACCGCGGATGAACGGCTCACGCGCCGGCGAGTGAAAGGCTCTTCCCATGGCTACCCGACGACGCACAGGAGTCAGCTTCGAGCCGAGCGGCGACTCCGTGGTGATCCTCAACGCCGACGGCACCGAGATGACCACGCTCAACCCCGTGGGCTCGCTGATCTGGCAGGCCCTCGACGGCGAGCGGGACGCGTCGGCCCTGGCCCAGGACCTCGTCACCCAATTCGAGGACGTCGCGGTCGACGAGCTCGAGCGCGACATCGCCGACTTCATCGAGGACCTCGCCGCCGCTGACCTCGTCGACATCAGCTGACGACATGCTCGTCGTCGACGGCCTGCGCATGACCTATCAGCCGGCCACGGGCCTGCTCGGTCTGCTGGTCCGCTCGGCCTCGCCGGAACCGGTGGTCGCCCTCGACGGCGTCGACCTCCGAGTCGAGGCCGGCGAGGTCGTCGGCATCATCGGACCCAACGGCGCCGGGAAGTCCACGCTGATCCGATCGATCACCGCGCTCCTCGTCCCCACTGCCGGCACCGTCGACATCGACGGCGTCCGCGTCACCGGCGACAATCGCGAGGTCCGGGCGAAGTTCGGCCTCTCGTTGCCCAACGAGCGTTCGTTCTACTGGCGGCTCACCGGGCGACAGAACCTGCGTTACTTCGCAGCCATGGCCGGACTCGATGCCGCGGCCGGCGAGGAGCGCGTCGAGCAGGCCATGGTCGACCACGGCCTCGCCCACCGCGACAAGGCCGTGTTCGGGTATTCGTCGGGCATGCTCGCCCAGCTCGGCATCGCCCGAGCCACGCTGCACGACCCTCCCCTCATCGTCCTCGACGAACCCACGCGCAGCCTCGACCCGATCGCCGGACGCCGGCTCTGTCATCAGATACGTGGCCTCGCCGGGGAGGGCCGGGCAGTGCTGATGGCCAGCCACCGCCTCGACGAAGTGGTTCTCGCCTGCGACCGGGCGGTCGCGTTGATCAACGGCCGCATCCTGTGGGAGGGATCGGCCGAGGAGATCGCCGACGACCCCGGCGGACTGGGCGCTCGGCTGGAGTCCCTCGTGGCCGATACCGCCGCCGACGAGGATCGAGACGACGCATGAGCGCCAACCGGCGGCGCATGGCCGCGGTGGTCCGCAAGGAGTTGACGACCCTCACCTCGTACCGGGTCGATCTCATGATGCGGGTGCTGCACATCGGCTATTTCGCCGTGAGCTTCTACTTCATCTCGGAATTCGTGGGTGATCCGGAGTCGATAAGCCAGTTCCGCGGCGGCTACTTCGAGTTCGCGCTCATCGGTTCGATCGTCACCAGTTGGGCCGCCGTCGGCATGTCGAGCTTCCCCGAGCAGATCAGCGAGGAACAGAACGAAGGCACGCTCGAGGCCGTCCTCACGACACCGACACCGATCTGGACGGTGCTCGTGGCGAGCCACGCCGTCGCCTTCGTCTTCGTGATCGCCGAGACCGCGCTCCTCGTTCTCGTGGGTCTGGGGCTGTTCGGCGCGGGAATCCCCATCCTGGGCATGGTGCAGGCCGCACCCATCCTGTTCCTCGTCGCGTTGTCGTTCGTCCCGTTCGGCGTGATCTCCGCCGCGTTCATCATCCTGGTGAAGCGGGGTGACCCGTTCAGCGGGCCGGCCCAGCAGCTCACGCTCCTGCTGTCGGGTGCCCTGTATCCCCTCTCGGTGCTCCCCGGTTGGCTCGAGGTCGTCACCCGCGTGGTGCCGGCCACCTACGGCGTCCGGGCCACTCGGGCGGTCGTGCAGACCGAGGCGGGCCTGACCGATGTGGTCGGTGAGATGGGAGTGCTTCTCGCCTTCGTCGTGGTCGTGCTCCCCCTGTCGATGCTGGCCTTCCGGTCGGCGGTCGGCGTGGCGCAGCGGGCCGGCACGCTCGGCACCTACTGATCAGCCAGTCCTACGAGCGACAGAGCTGCAACGCCTCGAGCAGCAGTTCCTGCGCTCGGGCGACACGAACGGTCTCGTCACGAGCGTGGGCGAGGCGCACGGCGGGCAATGCGACCAGCGCCGCGCTCGCCGCGAGCTGGCGTCGAAGCGCCCGCCGGAAGGGCGGCGCCGCGTAGCCGTCGTCGAGCACCGAGAGATCGCCCGGGCCGAGTGCGTCGATGTGCCCGTCGACGCCGTGGTCGACGGTGACGATGCCGACGAGTCGTCGAGCTCCCGGGGCCAGCGTGTCGACCGCCAAGCGGACCCGATTTCGCGGACCGTCCTCGGCCTCACCGATGAGGCCGTGTGCGGTGGCAAGGGACGCGGGCACCATCGGTCGCCGTGCCACCCCGCGGGCCATCATCTGTCGGGTGTCGATCACGGCGAGATCATCGCCGAGCAGGTCCCATCCGCCCACCAGGGCCGCCGCGCTGAGGGTCGACTTTCCCCGACCGCTCTCACCGACCAACAACAAGGCCTCGTCCCCCTGGGCCACCACGGCGGCATGCATCATGAGCCGGTCGGGCCGGGCGATGCCGATCGAGATCCCGAACTGCAACAGATCGTCGAAGAGGTCGAGTGGGCCGGGGGCATCGATCGGCCCACCGACCCTCACGGAGGTGTCGTCGATGGCGGCTCGAGCCCCGGGCCGTCCGATCCAGAGTCCGTCGTCGGACTCCCAACCGAGAAACCCGTCCATCTCCTGTTCGGTCGAGTCGTCGGGGATGTCGGGCACGTCGCCGCCGAGCCAGACCTCGACCTCGGGCGTCGCGGTGCTCGGGACGGAGCCGAGTCGGGCCGCCGCGCAGTCTGCGTAGCCACGGCTCTCCGCAACCACTCTCACCGCGACGCCACCAACGTCGAGGACCGACTCGATCATGCGTCGGGGATGGGTCGGGTCGGCGGGTGCATCGCGCCAATGAAAGCCGATGGCGGCGTCGGACGCGGGGACGCCGTCGCGGTACCGTCCCCCCGATGGTGGAGAGCGATCACGCGTCGACAACCGAACCCGACGCCATTGCCGCGCTCCTTCGACGGCGGCTGTCGCACGCGGCCGTCGAGATTCCGGTCGCCGGCACGAGCATGTCGGGCGTGATCGCGTCCGGGTCGACCGTGGTGCTCAGCCCCGCCACCCACCCGCGCTGCGGGGAGATCTGGGCATTCGTCGACGACGACGGTGGTGTGGTCGTACATCGGGTCCGCGAGTACGACGGTTCTTCGGTGACCGCGCGCGGCACGGGCAACCGGGTCGACGACGATCCCGTTCCCGCCTCGCGACTGGTCGGCCGGGTCGTCGAATCCCACTGGTCCGGTCAGCGCCGTCGCTTCGGATCCGTCGACCGAGTCCGTGCCGCCGTCACGCTGCGCACACGTCGCCGAGTCCGGCGACTGCTGGCCGTCGCGTCTCGCCGTCGACGCCCCGACAGAAACCCGAAAGACACGTGATGGGTCGCCCGAATCATTTGCCGCTGATTCCCCCACGGAGAGTGGCGCCGTGTTAATCTGCCAGTCACATCAGAATTACGAGAGGTTGGAACATGAAGTACGGAAAGCCCCAGATCCAGAGCCAAGTCGACCTCGAGGGGTCCCTCAAGCGCAAGCGCCCGCCGAAGCGTCGCGGTAGCGGCCGCTGATCTAGCCTCAGTAGTACTCGAAACCGCAGGGACGGCGACTCGCCGTCCCTGCGGCGCGTCGTGGCTCAGGCGCGATCCTCCACCATTCGCAGGAACTCGCGCCGGCGGGCCGCCCCACCGCTCGGGCGATCGTGGTAGAGCACGCTGTCCGGATCGGAGAAATCCCAACCGCGGCGGCGACCGGGGAGCGCCGGCATCATGGCTACCACTGTCCGCGCGATCACCCGAGCTGCGCCGCGGCGGTCATCTCGTCGCCAGTGCACACCGGATCGGCGCAGCTCGGTCACACCATCGCCGTCGACACGGCGTCGCCACCGCAGCGAGGAGCCGGCGAGATCACGCAGTGTGACGGGATCCACCGGCGCGCCGGCGGCGATGGCGGCACGGTCGAGCGTGTGGCCGACCAGACCGGCGACCCGAGCGTGTCGTGAACGTTCGACGAAGGCGGCCCAATCGATCTCGCCACCGTGCACGAGCGCTGCGACGTCGCGGAGTTGGTCGAGTCGTGTCGCCCCACTCAGCCCGGCGTGCGTGCAGAGGTGCAGCAGCTGATCGATCGGGTCGAACACCGGGAGCTCGCGTCCACCGACCATGACCCGGCGACGGCGGGCGAGCATCGCGTCGGGTTCGAAGCGCATCCCGGCGCGGGTGTGAGCCAGGCCGATCACGTGCCAGTGCAGATCGATGGGCACCGTCCCCACCTCGATCGGGACCTCGCCCACCTCGTGGGTGACGTAGGGGTCCCAGTTCCGGTTCAGCTCCTCGCCGCCGATCGACACGAGCGCGTCGATCGCATCGCCGAACCGGTCCCGGGCCACGAGGAGATCGAGATCGTTGAATCCGCGTAGTTCGGGCCGGGCCAGGTACGACGCCACCACCGGGCCCTTGAACGCGAGCCACGGGATGTCGTAGTCATCGAGGACCTCGGCGGCCGCATCGAGCACGGCGCTCGCCCGCAGTCGAACCAGGCGATCATCGTCGACACGGTCCGCGACCCGACCCTCCACCGACCGACCTGCGACGCGGCAGGCCTCGGCCAGTGCCCCGTGCAGGCGGTGCGTCATCACGAGCCCGATGAATGTGTCGGCTTCGGGGCCGTTGAGCGGGGCCACGGCAACGTCGGCCTGGGCGTCGGTGAGTTCCCCCGGTCGGGCGAGCGTGCGCAGCGCCTCGACGATCAACGGGGACGACACGGGAACCATTCGGCACGGCCCGACGTTGCAACCACACCCCGCACCCACGGCGGGAGCATCGCTCGTAGGGTTGGACACGGCATGGTGGACATCATGGAAGCTGACGAAGCCGCCCGGGGGGACCACCCCCGGTGGTACGGGGCACTCGCAGGGGCGATCGCCGCGGCGATCGCCCTCGTGTTCGGCCAGCTCGTCGCGTCATTCAACGACGACATTCCGGGGCTCGTGCTCGGCATGGGCGAGTGGATCCTCGACATCACACCCGGCGACGTCGCCACGGAGAGCATCGACACGCTGGGCAGCGGCGGAAAGTCGGCGCTCCTCCCTGGCATCGCCATCACCGCGCTGGTCATCGGCGCCGTCCTCGGCGATCTCTCCAAGCGGGTGTCATCCCACATCGGCACAGCCGGATTCGTCGTGTTCGGACTTCTCGGCGGTTTCACGGGTGCCCGAAATCCCCAGTCGCCGGCCGTCGCCAGCTGGGTGTGGGCCGCCGTTGCCGCCGCGCTCGGCATCGCGACACTGCACTTCCTGCTCGCCCGCATGCACCGACCGACCCGGCTCGCGTCGTTCCGAGAGGATCCCCGCCAGAAGAGCGCCACCCGTCGGGCGTTCCTCAGCTGGTCGGCCGGCGCCGGCGCAGTGGCCGTCACGGGCTACGGCATCGCCAGTCGGGTCGGTGGGCAGAGCGCGGCCGAAGTCGCGCGCGACGGCCTCGACTTCTCCGAGCTGTCGTCGACCACCACCGCCGCGCCGCTCGCCGATGCGGCACCGCTGGCCGCGCCGGTCACCCCTGGCTCCTTCGACACCGTGCCGGGGATCGCCAGCTTCGTCACGCCGAACGACACCTTCTACCGCATCGACACCGCCCTGAGCGTGCCCCAGGTCGACCCCGACTCCTGGTCCCTCTCGTTCACCGGCATGGTCGACGATCCCTACCGCCTCACCTTCGACGAGATCCTGGCGATGCCCGAACTCGACGAACACACCGTCACGCTGTCGTGCGTGTCGAACGAGGTCGGCGGCGGACTCGTCGGCACGGCGACCTGGCTCGGCGTACCGCTGCGCTCGCTGCTGGACCGGGCCGGCGTGCACGACGGCGCGTCGCAGATCGTGGGTAGATCGGTCGACGATTGGACCGCCGGCTTCCCGCTCAGCGCCCTCGACGACGACCGCACTGCCATCCTCGCGGTCGGCATGAACGGCGAACCGCTGCCGATCATCCACGGCTTCCCGGCCCGACTCGTGGTGGCCGGGCTCTACGGCTACGTCTCGGCGACGAAGTGGATCGAAGAGATCAACCTCACCACATGGGACGCGTTCGACGGCTATTGGATCTCCCGAGGCTGGTCGAAGGAAGGACCCATCAAGACGATGTCGCGCATCGACGTACCTCGGCATCGCGACAGCATCACGGCGGGAGCCACCACGGTCGCCGGCGTCGCCTGGTCGCCGCCCCGCGGCATCCGCGCCGTCGAACTCTCGATCGACGACGGCGAGTGGAGAGAGTGCGAGATCGCCGCGCCGGGATCCGACGAGACCTGGGTCCAGTGGAAGACCGATTGGAGCGCCGAGGCCGGCGATCACGTCCTTCGGGTCCGGGCCGTCGACGGCGACGGCGAGCTCCAGCCGGTCGGTCCGGCGAGGGTCGATCCCGACGGCGCCGAGGGTTGGCATGCCATTCAGGTGGGCGTCAGCTGATGTTCCCCGAGACGTCGCCGAGGGTCCGCACCCACCCCTGAAAGCGTCGGTAAGTTCTGACATCACATGACAGGCACGAGTCGTACCTACGTCCTCGACACATCGGTGCTGCTGAGCGATCCCTCCGCACTCCGCCGCTTCGAGGAACACGCCGTCGTCGTTCCGCTCGCCACGCTCACCGAGCTCGAAGCGAAACGCCATCATCTCGAGCTCGGGTGGGCCGCCCGCAGTGCGTTGCGCGCCCTCGAGGAGCTGCGGGAGGAACACGGGAGCCTGCTCGACGCGCTGCCCGTGAACGACTCGGGCGGCACCGTCCGGGTCGAGTTGAACCACACGTCGCGCGAGTCGTTGCCCGACGGGTTCCGGGCCGACACCAACGACAACCGCATCCTCAGCGTGGCCGCGAACCTCGCCGCCGAGGGCGCCGACGTCGTGCTGGTGTCGAAGGACCTGCCCTTGCGACTCAAGGCCGGCGTGGTCGGACTCGAGGCCGAGGAGTTCCGCGACCACGACGTGGCCGACGACGGCTGGACGGGCTTCACCGACATGGTCGTCGACGGCGCGATCATCGACGATCTCTATGCCGAGGGTGTATGCGACCTCGACGAGGCACGCGACCTGCCGGTCAACACCGGCGTCGCCCTCGTGGCCGGTTCACAGTCCGGGCTCGGCCGGGTCCACGCCGACAAGCGCATCCATCGCATCGTCGATCACCCCGTCTTCGACGTCCGGGCCCGTTCCGCCGAACAGCACGTCGCGCTCGATCTGCTCACCGACGACCGCGTCGGCATCGTGTCACTCGGCGGTCGCGCCGGCACAGGAAAGAGTGTGCTCGCCCTGGCCGCCGCCCTCGACGCCGTGCTCGAGCAGCGCTCGCACTCGAAGATCATCATCTTCCGCCCGCTCTACGCCGTCGGTGGTCAGGACCTCGGCTACCTGCCGGGCAACGAGTCGGAGAAGATGTCGCCATGGGCCGCCGCGGTCCACGACGCGCTCGAGGCGATCGCCGGGCCCGAGGTCGTCGACGAGGTGATCCGCCGCGAACTGCTCGACGTGCTCCCCCTCACCCATATCCGCGGCCGTTCGATCACCGACACCTTCGTGATCGTCGACGAGGCCCAGAACCTCGAACGCAACGTGCTCCTCACCGCCCTCACCCGGGTCGGCGAGAACACCAAGGTCGTGCTCACCCACGACGTCGCCCAGCGCGACAACCTCCGGGTCGGTCGCTACGACGGCATCGGCGCGGTCGTCGACCATCTCCGTGGCCACCCGCTCTTCGGCCACGTCACCCTCACCCGTAGCGAACGCAGCGAGGTGGCCGCCCTCGTCGCGGGCCTCCTCGACGGCCGCGACTGACCCTCCCCGCTTCTGTGAGCTTGAGCGGCACGCTGATGCCCGTTCAAGCTCACAGAACGGACGGATGATCAGGAGAGCTTCTCGAGCATGGCGGCCATCTGCTCGTGGACCTTGTTGATGGCCTTGAGCGGTCGGATCATCACCTTGAACTCGATGATCCTGCCGTCGTCGTCGCACGTGATGATGTCGACGCCGTTCACCGCGATGCCGTCGGTGGTGGTCTCGAACTCCAGCACTGCGTGGTTGCCGTCGAGCACCTCCTTGACGTAGCGGAACTTCCCGGCCCCGGACGACCCTGCGCTCTCCCCGGGGAGAACATTTCCGGCGGCGTTCAGATAGAGCTTCGTGAGGTCCTTGCCCCGCTGGCCCGAGAACACGATCGGCGACCAGAAGACGCAGTCGTCGTGGAGGAGTTCGTCGAGCCCGCCGGGGAGATCGCCTCTCAGGTGGGCATGCCACTTGTCGATGACCGCGTGAATCATCCGACCATCCTGCCAGCTAGATTCCGACGATGAGTGAAGAGCGCGAGATCCTCGACTACTCCGCCTACGGCACCGCCGTGCGGGAGCTGTCCCAGACCGTCGCCGACGACGGCTACCGACCCGAGATGATCCTCGCCATCGCCCGCGGCGGTCTCTTCGTCGCCGGCTCGATGGGCTACGCCCTGTCGGTCAAGAACATCTACGTGATGAACTGCGAGTACTACACCGGCGTCGACGAACGCCTCCCCGTGCCGGTGATGCTGCCGCCCTATGTCGACTTCGTCGACATGGACGACGCCCGCATCCTCATCGCCGACGACGTCGCCGACACGGGCCACACGCTGAAGATGGTCTACGACTTCTGTGTCGACCGCGTGGCGGAAGTGCGCACCGCCGTGCTCTACGAGAAGTCCCACTCGCTCGTGAAGTGCGACTACGTGTGGAAGCGCACCGACCAGTGGATCAACTTCCCGTGGTCGACCGAGGCTCCGGTGGTCAACGCCGAAGACGCCCGCCACCGCGTCGCCGACGCCTGATCCGACACCGCGACCGGACAGCTCAGCGAAACCGGTCGAGCACCTCGGTCTGGAGCCGTCCGAGGATCTCCTCACGACGATCGAGCGGCAGGTTGAAATCGGCGACCACCATCTCGTCCACACCGGCCTCCACGTAGGCACCGGCCGCGTCGACGATCTCCTGTGTGCTCGCGCCCACGAGTCCGCCATGGTTGCCGAGTCGACCCATCACCTGCTCACGTTCTCGAGCCGTGTCACAGAACCGCGTCATGGCGGAGATGGTGACCCGGATCTCGGCCGGGTCCCGGTCGACCTCGTCGCACCATTTGGCGATGACCTCACGCATCGGGACGACCTCATCGGGCGTCGCCCACACGTTCCACTCGTCGGCGTGGCGAGCGACCGTGCGCAGCGTGCGCTTCTCACCCTTGCCGCCGACCAGCAGCGGGATCCGGCGACCGTGACCGCTGGGCTCACAGGGCGCGCCCTCCAGGGCGTAGTGCGCCCCGGCGAAGTCCGTCCGGGGAGCGTCGAGCAGACCCCGGATCATCTCGCAGGCCTCTTCCAGGCGATCCGAACGTCCGGCCGGAGTCGACAGATCGATCCCGTAGCGAGCGTGTTCGTTCTCCTGCCAGCCGGCACCGAGGCCGAGGACCACGCGACCGCCCGAGATCTCGTCGATCGTGCCGGCCATGTTCGCCACCACGGCAGGGTGACGGTAGAGATTGCCGGCGACCATCGTGCCGATCCGAACCCGGGGCACGAGCGCGGCAAGAGCAGCCAACGACGTCCAGGCCTCGAGCCATGGCGCCAGTTCCTCGTCGGCCTCCACACCCGGCGGCGTGTTGGCCATGAAATGGTCCGGCACCCAGACCCCGTGCCAACCGTGGGCCTCCGCCCATCGGCACCCGCGCAGGAGGGATGGCCACGGTTGCGCGGTCGTGGGCCAGAAGCTGAAGTCCATCGCCGCACGGTAGCGGCGGGCCGACCCGCAGGCCGACGAGATGTCAGAAGGTGCTGACCTGCGCCGACGGCGCGTCCATCGGCAACATCGACTCGGCGAGTTCTTCCACCGATGCGTCACTGCCCTTGCCGTAGCCACCGGGCGCCCCGAGACCGCGCGTGTAGTACAGGCTGAGCACCCGGTCGATCGAATGGTGATCGAGGGCCGGCGCGACGCCCTCGTAGAGCGCCAGTGCCTTGACGAGCTTGCACACGTCGGCCGGGAGGTAGGGGCGGAGATCGCCGCCCTCGGCAATGCACAGCGTCCGGAGATAGTTGGCCGACTCGCCGTCGCAGGCGACGCCCATCGCATGGGCGACCCGCGCCAGGATCCAGTCGAAGGAATCCTCGGTGATGGCGCCGATGTAGATCTTCGTCTGGATCCGACGAAAGAACGCCTCGTCGCCGAGATCGGAGGGGTCGAGGTTGGTCGAGAGCACGACTTTCACGTCGAAGGGCACCTCGAAGCTGACGCCGTAGGCGAGCGACAGATAGTCGACTCGCCGATCGAGCGGCACGATCCAACGGTTGAGCAGCTGGTCCGGAGTGAGCACCTGGCGACCGAAGTCGTCGATGATCATCACACCGTTGTTGGCCTTCATCTGCAGAGGAGCGAGATACACGCCGCTGGTCTTGTCGAACGTCAGGTCGAGCATCGAACCGACGAGTTCACCACCGACCACCACCCGCGGCCGATGACAGAGGATCCAGCGCGGATCGAGGTCCTCGGGCTGGGAGTCGGCGGGGATGTGCACCGTCGAGTCGTAGACGCTGATGATCTGGCCATCGACCTCGATCGCCTTCGGCACCAGCACATGGTCCGGGCTGATCCGCACGATGCGCTCGGCGATGGAGGTCTTGCCGGTGCCCGGGGGGCCGTAGAGGAACATCGCGCCGTTGGCGTTGAGTGCAGGGCCGAGATCGTCGAGCAGTTCGTCGGAGATCACGAGATCGGAGAACGCCGTCTTCAGCATCTCACGGTTCACGTAGACCGAAAGGCGCTGGGCGGCCACGACCGCTCGATACTGCTCCAGTGAGACAGGGCAGGCGCCGGCGTAGCGGGACTGGGTCAGTCGATCGGTGGCGTGGTTCTGGCCGTGGTTGGTCAGCGCGAGCGTGTAGTCACGCCCCACCATCCCGAGAACCTCGATCTCCTTCTTCTCTCGGAGTTCCTGGACGATCTTGTCGACCAGACCGGCGTTGAGCGCGAGCGCATTCGACAGTCCGGTGACGTTGGTCTTCCCCTCGAGCAGGCAACGGCGAAGGACGAGATCGGCGACGAGCGCGTATGGCACACCGAGATCCTCGGGCGACTTGGGCGAGCGAAGGCCCTGATCGTTCTGGACTCCAGTTGACACTGCTGTTGCTCCCCGGCCGAGAGGCCCACACGAATCGTGGGTGTCCTGTCGGTCGCGACGGCGGGGATCTGAAGGTTTGCGCGGCGAACTGTCGCGGCCGATCGCCTGTCGGGATCAGTCGGTCGTGCCCGACCGCTGGATCGCCCGCTCGTCGGTACCGAGGTAGCTGGCGATCACCAGCGGGTCGTTGCGGACATCCTCGGGCACACCCTCGGCGATCACGCTTCCCGACTCGAGGCAGTAGACACGATCACTGATCGACATCACCAGCGGCATGTCGTGCTCGATCACGACCACCGACGCTTCGAGCTCCTGCTGGATCTTCTTGATCAGCGGCCCGAACGCCTCGGTCTCCCGCTGAGCGACACCACCGGTCGGCTCGTCGAGCAACAGCACCCGCGCGTCGACCGCCAGCAACGACCCCAACTCGACGATGCGACGAGTACCGGTCGACAGCGCACCGATCACCTGGTCGGCGTAGCGGCCGAGCCCGAGATAATCGATGATCTCGTCGGCTTCGGTTCGCTTGGTGCGTTCGTGGCCCGGTGACGGCGGCATGCCCAGCATCGACGGCACGAGCAGCGACTGCTGACGAGCCTCGAGCGCCACCATCAACGCTTCGCGGACGGTGAGCTCGGGATAGATGCGAGCCGCCTGGAACCCGCGACCGAGCCCGAGCCGATGTCGGGCCGCGGCGCTCTTGGACGACACGTCGACGCCGAGCACCTCGACGACGCCCTCCGACGGAACGAATCCGCTGATCGCGTTCATGAGCGTCGACTTGCCTGCGCCGTTGGTGCCGATGAGGCCGACGAGTTCTCCCGGGGCGACGTCGAATGTGACGTTGTCGACGGCGACGTTTCCGCCGAAACGAACGGTGATGTTGTGCACGGAGAGTGCAGGACCGTCGATCGCGGGCTTGTCCTTCCCCGTCGTCGGCACCGGCACCGTCTTTCGCACCGCGGGCTCGCCGACGGCATCCTCCGCCGCCGTATAGCGCCGATCGGCGACCCGCAGCAGGCCGTCACGGCCGGCGTGGACGAGCTGGAGCAGACCGCCGGGGAAGTACATCAGCAGGACCAGCAGGCCGATGTTGGAGGTGAGCAACTGCTGGAGGTTGCGGAGACGTTCGGGGGTGATCTCACCGATGCCGAGGATCCACAACGCGCCGAGGATCGGCCCGGCGACGGAGCCGAGTCCGCCGATGATCGCCATCACGATGACCTTGAGCGACTGGGCGGGAGCGAAGTCGGTACCCGGCGACAACGAACCGGCGGAGATCACGAACAGCGAGCCGGCCAGCGCGCTGATACCGCCGGAGATCGCGAACGCCGACAGCTTGGCCCGGGCCGGCGACACCGTCGATGCGGCGGCCATCTCCTCGTTGTCGCGCACGGCGATCAGCGTGCGGCCGATGCCCGACGCGCGCACCCGGCTCGCGATCCACGAGACAACGATCAGGGCGACGAGGCACAGCAGGTAGAGGCTGCGGCGGGATGCGCCGAAGTCGAGACCGAGGAACGACGGGGGCCGGGGCGGCCGCGGGAAGCTGGTGCCGCCACTGAAGAAGGACTGGTCGAACAGCCAGGAGCTCGCGGCGACGGCGAACGCCAGGGTCGTCACCGCGAGGAACAGGCCGCGGACGCGCAACGCGGGCAAGCCGATCAGCAACGCACCGATCACCCCCATGGCAACCGAGAGCACCAGCGCCACTCCCCACGGCGCCGTCAGACTCGCGTCGAACAGGTCGAAGGGGATGGGGATGTCGTGACCCTTGGTGAAGGCAACGGTGGACAACGCCCCGACACCCACGAACGCGAACTGACCGAGCGACAGCTGGCCGGCCCAGCCGGTGAGGATCGACAACGAGAGCGCCACCATCGCGAACAGCACGATCTGGGTCCAGATCGAGATGCCCCCCGACGACGTGACGAACACCGGCACGAGGGCGAGACCGGCGAACAGCACGGCGAGGCCGAGGCCGTTGATGTTGCGAACCCACCACACCCCGCGCAGGCGTTCGGGAATCGGTCGGTTGGCGGGCGAGAGCGACCAGCCGTCCTGGCGTTCACCACGAACCACCCACAGCACGGCGGCCAGGACGGCGACGAACATCCAGGCGTTGACGATGTCGCCGTTCTCGACGTTCTCACGGACGAACTTCTCCACCACGCCGACGGCGAGGCCGGCGGCGACCACCCCGGGGAGCGAACGCATCCGGGCCAGTAGCGAGACGACCAGCACCCGCAACAACAGCTGTTCGACGAGCAGGTTGCCCGTGTCGTCGACGGCCGCCGCACTGAAGATCGTGAACGGGGCCGTGAGGATGGCCGTGACCGCGGCGAAGCCGGCGGCGATCGTCCAGACGATCGTGGAGACCCGCCGCGGCGAGGTTCCGTAGACGCGAGCGGTGTCGGCGTTGTCGGCCGATGCCCTCACTGCGAGGCCGAACTTGGTGCGCGTCATGAACAGCGCCAACAACAGGATCAGGAGTGGGACCACGAGCAGTACGACCAGCTCTCGGGCCGCCAGCGAGATGTCATCGGTCGGGTTCCAGCTGGCGGTGAACGCCGTCGGGATCGGACCACCGGCAGTGATGTCGGGGATCCAGGCCACTCGCGCCAGCGTCAGGATCTGGCCGACGCCGATCGTGGCGATCAGCAAGACCAGCCGCGGCGAGGTGAAGAGTCTTCGCACGACGATCAGTTCGACCAACATCCCGATGACCGAGGTGCCGATGACAGCGACGAAGAAGGCGAGCCACCAGCTGACGCCGTAGTTCACGACCATCATCACGAACAGGGCAAGGCCGAAGAAACCGATCTCGCCGTGCGCGAAGTTGAGTACGCCCGTCGATCGATAGACCAGCACGAACCCCGCGGCGAGCGCGGCGTAGCTCAGGCCGGTGATCAGCCCGATCACCAGGTCCTGTTGGCCGAATTGGAAGCCGAGGAACTCGATCATCCGCCCTCACCTCCGAGGAACACGGCCCGGGCGAGATCGTCTCGCTCGGCCAACTCTCTGGCCGGACCTTCGAATCTCACGATGCCCTTCTCCATGAAGATCGCCCGGTCGGCGAACGCGAGGGCGACGTTGAGCGACTGCTCGACGATGACCATGGTCTGTCCTCGGGCCTTCAGGTTCTCGATCACCGTCAACAACTCCTGCACGACGACCGGCGCGAGACCGAGACTCAACTCGTCGATGAGCAGCACCTCGGGATCGTGCAGCAACGCCATCGCCAGCGCCAGCATCTGCTGCTGTCCACCCGACAGGTCGCCGGCGGGCTCGCTCAACCGGCCCTGGAGGGCCGGGAAGGTCTCGAGGGTCCTCTTGATACGGGGCTCGACCTCGGCCGGATCGATCGTGCTGCCGAGCAACGCGGCTCGGAGGTTGTCGCCGATCGACAGGCTCGGGAAGATGCCGGACCCACCACGCAACTGCACGATGCCGACCCGGAACCGGGTCTCGGCCTCGGCGTAGGTGATCGTGCGCCCGTTGAGCCGCACCACGCCGCGGTCGGGGATGCCCAGACCGGAGATGGCACGAAGGAGGGTCGACTTGCCCGCACCATTGGTGCCCAACAGCGCCACGACCTCGCCCTTGGCGACCTCGATCTCGACGTCGAACAACACCTGCACGGGGCCGTAGCTGAAGTCCAGGTTGCGCACCTGCAACGCAGGGACTTCCTCGCCGCCTGCGATCTTGCGGGCCTCCTCCTGCTCCTCGAGGAGCTCTTCCACGGCGAGCGAGATGTCCCGGCGAATGTGGAAGGCGCCGCGTCGGATGAGCCAGCCACCGAGCATCGCGGTCCAGGGAGCGAGGATGAGCATCGCCGTGCGGTTGTTGTACGCATCGGAGATCTGACCGGCCACGACGCCGCCGATGAACCCTCCCATGAGGAAGATGAACACCGGGAGCAGGGCGAAGGCCTGGGCGCGAATCCGGTAAGGGGCCACCGCGGCGATGATGGTCGGAGCGGCGACGAACGCCGCCGAGATGCAGGCCTGGGCCAGGCCGACGAGCAGGACCAGCAGCCACAGCGGCTTCATCGGCAGCGCGACCAGGTAGATGGCGCCGGCAGCCGCGATCAGACTGCCGGTGAAACGCACCATGGTTTCCGGATCTTCACGGAACTTCCTGTCGAAGGCGCGCCCCGCCAGCGGGATCGCGGCGAGCGAGGGGACCCAGAGCAGGGCTTCGACGATGCCACGGTCGAGCGCATCGAGCCCGTACTTGTCGTCGAGCAGCAGGTTGAACTGACCCGGCACCGCGATCAGGGCGAAGCCGAGCACTCCGACGCCGGTGGCGAAGAAGTAGAAGGTGCGGATCTTGCGCAGCCGGGCGAGCGCGGTGCTCATCGACGGCTCGAGTTCGTCGACCTCGATGGCGTCCTCGGTGAGCAGCGCGTCCTGCTCGTTCTTGCCACGGACCGGTTCCTTCATGATGAAGGACGCCAGGCCGACGATCACCGGCGGGATGGCGAGCAGATAGAACGCCCACCGCCAACCTTCGTCGCCGCCGGCGGTGGTGGCGATGAGGCCGATCGTCAGCGGGCCGAGCAGCTGTCCCAGCGGACGGCCGAGCCCCTCGAACGCGAAGACGCGAGAGCGGGCCGGGATCGGATAGGCGTCGGTGAGCAGCGAGTTGGAGACGGGGATCCGGTAGGCCTGGCCGAAGCCCGTCGCCGCGTTGGTCCAGAACAGCTGGAACGCATTGACGATGAAACCCGACAGCGCCAGGGTCGCTGCCCAGAACAGTGACGCGAACGGGATGATGCGGACCCGGGTGACGCGGTCGGCCAGCGAGGCCATGGGCACCGCGCCGAGTACCAGGGCGACACCACCGAAGCCGAGCACGCCGGCCAACACGGTGTCGGAGATCCTGAGCGTGTCCTGGATGTCGGGACCGATGACCCGGATGGCGCGGGGTAGGTCGTCGATGAAGTTCAGGAGGAACAGCAGGACGACGGTGGTCTTGCCGCCGGCCTTCATCGCTTCGCGCAGCGTCATCGGTTCGACGCCGACACCCGGGAGCACGTCGTCGGGGAGGATGACGGCCAGGTCTCGCGCGGCCTGTGCCTCCTGCCGCTTGGCTTCCTCGTCCAGCACGGCCGCGGCGAGCGCCGCCGCAGGACCGGACTCGACGCCCTCGTGATTCTCGTCCGTCATCATCCCCCCGGGCTCGGTCGAGCGCGGCGACATTCTTACGCCAATCCGCCGCCCGCGCCAATGACTCAATCTTTTGGTCGTGGCTTGTGTCACACGACGGTTGCGCACCACACTGTCGCGGTGCCGTTGCCACAACGGCCGGAACCCTGGAGGATCCCATGAGAAAGCCCATCATTCGCTGGCTCGCCATCGTGCTCGCATTCAGCTTCCTCGCCGCGTCGTGCGGCGGCGAGAGCTCTGACGGCGATGCCGCCGACACCCCCGACACCGACACCGGTGACACGGACGACACCGGCGGCGATACCGACACCGACACGGACGACACCGACACCGATGACGGCGACACCGACACCGGTGACACCGACACCGGTGACGCCAACATCTACGACGACCCGCGCGACGGGATCTTCGACGAGTTTCAGCAGACCTACGACCGCGGCGACCACCCGTTCACCCAGGTCGACCAGTTCTGCCTCTCGCACGATGCAGCCGCTGACCGCGTCGACACCGACACCGGCATCACGGCTGACTCGATCAACGTCGGCCATCTGCGCAGCCGTCTCGAGGATGCGGTGGAGATCGGCTTCGGCATCCCGGTCGGCGATCCGAAGGAGATGTTCGAAGTCCTCGTCGACTACATCAACACCGAGTGCGGCGGCATCCGTGGACGCCAGCTCAACCTCGGTTACGCCGAGGCCGACCTTCTGGGCGCCGAGGTCGAGGCAAGTCGCAACCGCGCCTGTCTCGAGATGACCGAGGATCAGAACAACGTGATCGTGATGAACAGCACGGGCTTTCAGGGGTCCGCCACGTTGTGCATCGTGGAGGAACAGAACACCTCCTTCATCTCCACCCAGGGCCAGACCGACGAGTTCATGGCCCGTGGTGAAGACCGCCTGATCTCGATGTCCGCGACGCTCGAGGAGAACCTCCGCTTCCTGGCCGAAGACCTCATCGCGACGGGCGCCCTCGAGGGCAAGTCCCTCGGCGTTGCCGCGCCGAACACCCCCGGCCAGTACGAAGCCGTGGAGACCGGACTCGTGCAGACGCTGACCGACGCCGGTTTCGATGTCGTCTTCGACGAACTCGATTGCGCCGGTGGTACCTCGTGCGTCGGCGGCGTGCCGGAGTCGGTCCAGAACATGATCGATGCCGACGTCGACGTGTTCTTCAACGTGCTGAACATCCTGTCGGCGCCGGGCTACATCAACGAGATGGTCACCCGGGGCTTCGAGCCCGGCGACGTCCAGTTCTACGCCACCGACTTCAACTCCCAGTCCGGTGAACTGGTGTCGAGTCAGATCGCCAACAACCCCGACGCCGGTGCGCTGTACGACGGCGCGATCATCGTCGACTTCCGTTCGACGGGTGAGTTCCGCGATCCCGACTACGTGCCGAATCCGTTCATCAGCGAATGCAACCGGATCTACTCGGAGTTCAGCCCGAGCGGCACATCACATGACTGGGACGTCTCCGGCGAGACCGGCTACTCGATGGTCGGTAGCGTCTGCGCCATCGTGCGAGCGATGGCACGAGCCGTCTACGACGCGGGCGACAACCCGACGATCGCCGACATCCAGGCCTCGCTGGCGAACCTGGGACCGATCGACAACAACACGTTGACCCCGGCATCGATCACCCCGGGCAAGACCCAGTCGGCCGACGCCATCCAGACACTCGACTGGGCGTACCCGTGCGAGCAACCGCTGCCCTTCACGCGGGACAGCGGCGAGCCGATCTGCATCACCGGCCGCGGCGACTGGCGGCCGGCACCACGCTGACCCGCACACCGCCGCAGTGAGCTGGGATCCCGGCCCGATGGGCCGGGATCCTTCGCGTCCGGATGGAAGCTGCGTCGATGGAATTCTTCTTCATCCTCGACCTGCACTCGCGGCGTACGCGTGCGGGTCGAGATCGTCACCAAGACGAGCAATCGCAACTCGGCGAGCACCCTCGATTCGGGCACACATCCCATACCGGGTCGTCGGCGTAGTGGGGAACTCGACGTTGTTCTCGAATCGGGTGAGAGCCGTGGTCGATCTGCCCGAGGCCGCCGAGCGGCGGCGGGCCCAAAACGAGGAAATCCCAGGCCGGGCGAACCCGAAACCTGAGACTTCACGGGGTGGAGGTGAGGGGAGTTGAACCCCTGGCCTCCTCGATGCGACCGAGGCGCTCTACCAACTGAGCTACACCCCCGTTGGAGCCGCCATGGTAGCGGCTCACCCGGCGATTCGACTCAGCCGTTGACGACCCGCTGGGGACGGAGCGCGGGCTCGGGCGCGCGCTCGGGATAGAGCATGTGCACCTTGATCTCGCGCTCGGCTTCGTCGTTGCGTCGCTGCACGAGGGCGTAGGCGTAGGCCGCCAGCGCGATGTCGATCACGACGTGCAACAGCACGGCGATGCCGCCGAGTGCGACGGCCGCGAGGAACGTGACGCCGGCCGCGCCACAGAGGGCGACCAGTACCTCACGCCGACGTCGGGCCGCTTCGCCCACGGAACGAGGAGCGAACGAGGAGACCGACGGGCCGAACGCGAGCGATCGCGGAGCTGACCCGCCGAGGGCGCCACCGAGTGAGCCGAGTCCGCTCGAGAACGAACGGATGCCATCGGAACGGCGGTGCGACGTCTTCCGATTCTCACGCCAGTACCAGCCGAGATATCCGGCCCAGCAAGCGCCGAGAATCAGGAGAACGATCGATTCCTTCATCGGATGAGGTCTCCTCCAGGGTGCGGTGCGGGTGCACCGGAATGAGGCCTCCTCGGGAGAGGGGCCCGTACTCCAAGTTACGGTTGTACTACGAATGCAACGCGAGGGCAACGACCGGCGACAAAAGTCACAGGCAGTGAGGTCAACCTCGCGGACCGGGTGCCGACGAGGCTCACGCCTCGGACCGCTTGAAGTGGCCGCTGCGGCCGCCTGTCTTCTCCCAGAGCGCGATCTCGCCGATGACCATCGCCCGGTCCTTGGACTTGCACATGTCGTAGACGGTGAGTGCCGCCACGCTGCACGCGGTGAGCGCTTCCATCTCGACGCCCGTGCGGTCGACGGTCTCGACGGCAGCCTCGATCTCGATGCTCTCCTCGAGGATCTCGAAGTTCACGCTCACGGCTCCCACCAGCAACGGGTGACAGAGCGGCAGGAGGTCGGACGCACGCTTGGCCGCCTGAATGCCCGCCACGCGAGCGACCGCCAGCACGTCGCCCTTCTTGATGGCGCCCTGGGCGACCGCCGATGCGGTGTCGGCGGTCATCGTCACCCGTCCGCGAGCGATGGCGCGGCGATGAGTCGGCTCCTTCGGAGTGACATCGACCATCCGGGCCCGGCCGAGCGGGTCGAGGTGGGTGAATCCGTGGTCAGACATCTCCGGAGTCTAAGAGACCCGGAGGGTTCAGCCGCCGATCTCCGACATCGACCGTCGGGGGCGGATGAACTGCACCTGGTTGATCTGGTGACCGGCCCACTTCGATGCGACCGAGCGGGCGAGCGCATCGGCCACGACGCCGTCGGAGGACCCGTCGCGCAGCAGGGCCCGCACGTCGGTCTCGTCGGTCGCGAAGAGGCAGTTGCGAAACTGGCCGTCGGCGGTGATGCGGACCCGATCGCAGGTGTCGCAGAACGACTGGCTGACGCTGGCGACGACGCCGATCTCGCCGCCGCCGTCGGATGCTCCCCCATCGACGTAGCGCCATCGTGTGGCGGGCGCCGAAGTTCGTTCGACGGGCTCCAACTCGAACTCGGTACGCAGCGTGGTGAGGATCTCGTCCTGGGTGAGCACCCGATCGTTGTTCCAGATCTCGTCGGCATCGAGGGGCATGAACTCGATGAAACGAACGACGACCCCGTGGGTGCGCCCGAAGTGGGCGAAGTCGATCACCTCGTCGTCGTTGATGCCCTTCATCACGACGACATTGATCTTCACCGGATCGAATCCGGCTTCCTTGGCGGCCTCGATGCCGGCGAGGACACGATCGAGTTCGTCGCGCCGGGTGAGCTCCAGGAAGCGATCGGCCCGCAACGAATCGAGCGAGATGTTGACGCGCCGCAGTCCCGCCGCCTTCAGGTCGGCGGCCAACACCGCCAGACTGACCCCGTTGGTGGTCATCGAGAGGTCGACGCCCAACGCCGCGAGCTTCTCGACGAGAACCGGGAGCTTGGCTCGCACCGTGGGTTCGCCACCGGTGAGTCGGATGCCGTCGACGCCGTAGCGCTCGACCATGATGCGGGCCACACGCTCGATCTCCTCGAAGGTGAGCAGATCTTCGCGTCGTTGCCACTGCATCCCCTCCTCGGGCATGCAGTAGGCGCAGCGGAAGTTGCAGCGATCGGTGACCGAGATGCGGAGGTCGCGGTGCACCCGTCCGAACCCGTCGACCAGCTGCGATGTCATGGTCCCAGAGTACCGAGGGGGATGATCTCGACCTCGTCGCCTGCGCCGACATCGACCTGATCGGGCACGATCGCGAGTGCGGTTGCCCGGGCCATGGCGGTCAGCTGGTGCGACCCCTGGCCGCTCAGCTTGCGCACGTGCCACCGACCGGTCTCGTCGGGTCCACCCTCGACGCGTAGGAAGTGGGTCTTTCCATCGTCGTGGCGGCCGAGGTCGTCGGCGGTGATCGCGAGCCGAGTGGGGCGGTCGAAGGGCATACGACCCGCGAGCTTGCGCAACGCCGGTCGGGCGAGCAGCTCGAAACTGACCATGGACGACACCGGGTTGCCGGGAAGTCCGAAGATCGGCGTCTCGCCGATCAGGCCGAAGGCGAACGGCTTGGCCGGCTTGATCTCGATCTGCATCCACCGCATGTCGCCGACCCGGTCGAGCACGACCTTCACGTAGTCGAATGCCCCCATCGAGACGCCACCGGAGGACAGCACGGCATCGCAGCGGGCCGCGCCGTCGAGGAAGGCGGTTTCGATCGCGGCTTCGTCGTCGCGGACGAGACCGAGGTCGACGGCCTCGAACCCGGACTCCTCGAGCAGGGTGAGCAGGGTGAGCCGGTTGGAATCACGGATCTGGCCGGGTGCGAGCGGACCGCCATCGTCGATCAACTCGTCGCCGGTGGAGAGGACGCCGACCACGGGACGCGGCAGCACCTCGACCGTCGACATCCCGACGCTCGCCAGCACCCCGAGGTGGCCGGCGGTCAGCGTCGTACCGGCGGCGAACAGCGGATCGCCAGGCCGGACGTCCTCACCCGCACCACGCACGTGGTTGCCCGGTGGCACGGTGATCTCGATCGTCACCTCGCCGCGGGCCTCCTCGTAGGTCGTGCGCTCGACCATCACGACCGCGTCGGCCCCCGGCGGCATGGGCGCGCCCGTCATGATCCGCATGGCCTGACCGGCGTGCATGGGGTGTTCCGCCGCCGAACCTGCCGCCACGGTGCCGACGACGGTGAGGGTCACAGGTGCAGCATCGGTGTCCGCCGCGACCACCGCGAAACCGTCCATCGCCGTGTTGGCGAACGGGGGCACGGCCTCTGCCGCGACCACGTCGTTGGCGAGAACCAGTCCGGCGGCCTCGGACAGCTCGACGGATCTGGGCGCCGCGGGGCGCACCCGTTCGAGAACGTGGGACCGTGCAGCGTCGAGCGAGATCATGCCGTCAGCGTGCCAGAGCCGGCCGCCGGGCACGACCTGTGCCGAACGATCGCCGCGGCGAACTCAGGAGAGGCCGCGCGTCCGCATGATCTCGAGGAGCATCTCCGCCACCTTCGACCCACCGCCGGGGTCGTCGAGTGACAGCTCCACGTTGGCCCGCAGCCAGTCGAGTTTCTGACCGGCGTCGTAGCCGGCGTCCTTGATCACGAGACCGCGCAGTCCGGGGTCGCCGATGAGCATCGCCATCGCGTCGGTGAGCTGGATCTCACCGCCCTTGCCCGGCTCGGTGATCGCGAGCTTCGCGAAGATGTCCGGGGTGAACACGTAGCGGCCGGTCACCTTCAGGTTGGACGGCGCGTCCTCGTACCTGGGCTTCTCGACGATGGCGTCGATCTCGACCACGTCGCCGTCGCGACGGGAGAAACCGGCACATCCGTAGTTCGAGATGTCGGGTCCTTCGACCTCGAACAGGGAGATGACGCTCGAGCCCGAGGATTCACACTCGTCGATCATGCGCCGCAGGGTGACGCCGCCGTCGGGCAGGAGTTCGTCGGGCAGCAGCACGGCGAAGGGTTCGTCGCGCACGTGACGCGCGGCCATGGACACGGCGTGGCCGAGGCCGAGCGGGGCACCCTGGCGGGTGAAGTGGAACGTCGCCATCTCCGTGATGCGACGCACGCTGGCCAGCATCTCGACCTTGCCCTTGGCCTCGAGGAGCGATTCGAGCTCCGCCATCCGGTCGAAGTGGTCTTCGACGCCCTTCTTCGTGGGGCTGGTGATGATGAGCACGTCTTCGATGCCGGCGGCGACCGCTTCTTCGACGACCCACTGGATCGCCGGGCGGTCGACAACGGTCAGCATCTCCTTCGGCTGTGACTTCGTGGCCGGGAGGAAGCGGGTACCGAGACCCGCGGCGGGGATGACGGCAGTGCGAACCTTGTTTTCCATCAGCATCTTGCCCTTCGTGCGCGTGCAGGTCCCGAACCCCCGCCAAACGTACGGTGTTTTTCGAGCTTCCGCAGCCGAGGTCACTGTCTCGATCGGCGTGGGGACGAGCGAGTTGAGCGATCTCAGGCGGCGGCCGAGCCCGACTCGCCCAGACGGTTCTCGTCGCGTCGCATCATGCGGCGGATGTTGCTCTGGTGCCGGATCACGAGAATCGCCGCGACACCGGCGGAAACGGCGACCTCGTAGCCCGGACGGCCGGCCAACGCGGCGATGACCGGGTAGGCCACTGCGATGCCGAGCGAACCCAGGGCGGCGATCCGACCCACCTTCACCAGCGCCAGAAACAGGAGCGCGCAGGCGAGTCCGATCGCGGGATTGATCACGAGCCCGGCGCCGCCGGCGGTGGCCACGCCCTTGCCACCACGGAAGCCACGAGTGACCGGCCAGACATGACCGGCGACCGCCGCCACCCAGACCGCGTGGGCCTCGGGGACCCCCGCCACCAGCAGGGCCACACCGGCAGGGATGGCGCCCTTGAGCATGTCGATCACACCGACGATCAGACCGGCTCTCCTGCCCCCGAGCCGGTAGACGTTGCTGGCGCCGGGGTTCCGCGAGCCTTCGACCGTCGGATTGACCCCCAGTCGGCGCCCGACGATCTGTGCGGTCGGGAACATCCCGATGACATACGCACCGATGACGAGAACGACGGCGAGGGACACCGCCACATGGTAGAGGCTGGCGCCGGTCGGTCGGGTGGGGTGGCTGGTTCGCGGTCGCTCGGTATCCTCCATTCCCGTGCCGACCTACGACTACCGATGCGAACGCACCGGCGAGATGTTCGAACTGTGGCAGTCGTTCAGCGACGACGCCCTCACCGAATGCCCACAGACCCACAAGGGCGAGAAGAAGATCTGCAAGGCGCCCGTGAAGAAGGTCTTCAGCAAGGTCGGCATCGCGTTCAAGGGCGATGGCTTCTACAAGAACGACCACGGCAGCTCGTCGAAGCCGCCGAAGGAATCCGGCGCGAACAGCTCGTCGGAGTCCTCGTCGAGCAGCAGTTCGTCGACCAGCGACACGTCGACCACGACCTCGTCGAGCGACACGTCGTCGGGCAAGTCCTCGCCGAAGAAGAAGTCGTCGTCGGCGTCGAACAAGTCCGGCGCCACCGACTGATCCGACCGACTTCCTCCGACCCCACTTCCCCCCGGTGACCTCGAGGGAGTGCTGTACATGGAGATCCGACGTCCGACGCGGCCGCCCCGGTTCGACCCGGGCGCGTTGCCGGCGACGCTTCGCCATCACCGATGGAGCCGACCGCTGCTGGCCGTGCTGCTCGTGGCGATCTGCCTGTCGACGGTGAGGTCTGCACAGCAGCGGAGCGAGATCGCAGCCGCCGCCTGGACACCGCACCTCGACGCGTGGGTCACGACCGGCGAGCTGGCGGCGGGCCACCGACTCGCCGAGGGCGATGTCGTGCGCCGTCCCCTTCCCGCCGGCGCGCTGCCCCGCGACGCAACCGTGGATTCACCGGTCGGACGCCATCTCGCCGACGCCGTGGGCGAGGGCGAGATCCTGCGCGACGGTCGTCTCGGCGACCCGGCCGCGACCGCCAACAGTTCGCTCGTCGGCCCGGGACGCGGCGCGGTCGGCCTCCCGACGCCGAGCCCCCACCTCCAGGTCGGTGATCGCGTCGACCTCTACGCGCTGTTCACCGGTGCCCGAGTGGGAGCGGACGCGGAAGTGCTGTCGGTGGTCGATGGGCTGGCGGTCGTCGCGGTGGCCGACGAGTACGTGCCGTCGGTGATCGGCGCCCTCTCCGTCGGCGAGCTCGTACCCGTCCTGGTCGGCTGAACTCAGCGCCAGTTCGTGGCGAGAATCGCCAACACGACCACGCCCAGACCGATGCGATAGATCACGAACGGCCGGAACGTCCGCGATCGCACCATCCGCAGGGTTCCCCACACGGCCACCCAGCCGGTGACTGCGGATGCGGCCATTCCCCAGAGGAAGGGCGGCCAGAAGTCGCTCGGAATGTCCGCGTCGGCGAGGGAGAAGACGCCGGCCCCGGCGATGATCGGCAGGCTCATGAGGAACACGAGGCGGGCGGCCGCGTCGCGTTCGAAGCCGACGAAGCGAGCCACCGTCAGGGTCGCCCCCGAACGCGACACCCCCGGCTGGAGCGCCAGGGCCTGACCCACCCCCATCATCAGTGCGTCGCGGAGGGTGAACTCGTCGAGCGAACGCCGTTCCGGCAACCGATCGGCGACCATGAGCACGAAGCCGAACACGATCAGCATCACGGCGATCAAGGCGATGCTGTCGAGATCGGCGAGCTGGTCCTTCAACACGACCCCCGTGAGGCCGGCGGGAACGGCGGAGGCGACGAGGAACCAGGCGATACGGCCATCGGTCTCCAGCCGCTGTCGTCGCAAGGGCGCGAATCCGGCGGCGATGTAGCGCGCCACATCGTGCCGCAGGTAGGCGATCGCACCCAGCAGGGTGCCCAGATGCACGGACACGTCGAAGGCCGTTTCGAGTTCGGCCGGCAGGTCGTCCCAGCCGAACAGCCAGCGAGTGAGTTCGAGGTGGCCGCTCGACGAGATCGGCAGGAACTCCGAGAGCCCTTGGACCACGCCCAGCACGATCGCGTGCAGGATCTCCATGTCAGCCTCCACCTCCGAGGGTCAATCCGTCGACCACCACGGTCGGCACGATCGACCCACCCGGTTGATGTTCGAGATCGGCACCGACGCCCACGATGTGACGCAACATGGCAGGAATGGCGCCGGCGAGTGTGCCTTCCCTGATCGGCTCGGCGAGCTCGCCGTTGCGGATCCGGATGCCCTCGACCCCGACGGAGAGATCGCCGCTGACCGCGTTGACGCCAGAATGCAGACCCTGCAGGGAGGCCACGAGCAGCCCGTCATCGATTCCCGCGATGAACGAGGCCAGGTCTCCCGTGCCGGGAACGACGTGCAACGACCGATGGCTGGGCGACGGCGCACCCCGGACGCTGCGGGACGCCGAGCCCGTGCTGCGCACACCCAGGCCCCTCGCGCTGCGGGTGTCGTGGAGGAATCCATCGAGAACCCCGTCGCTGAGCAGCGGCACATGGCGGCAGGCGAGGCCTTCGCCGTCGAATGCAGCCGCCGCGAGCGACATCGGGTCGGTCGGGTCGTCGAACATCGTGAGGAGGTCGGCGGCGATCGGTGCACCCACCCGGTCGGCGAACGGGGTGCGTCCCTTGACCACCCGTTCTCCCGAGAGCATCGACGCCACGAGGCCCAGGACCGTCGCCGCGAACCGAGGCTCGAACACGACGGTCGGCCGGGCGGTGCTCGGTGCCACGGCGCCGAGAAGCTGCAGGCCCCGGATGACGGCGAGGTCGGCCACCTTGTCGACATCGAGTCCGACCGGCCCGCGGGCTGCATCGACCGCCCCACCCGTGCGAGTGCCACCGTCGACGTCGTCCACCATGACGCTGGTCGACAACGACGCCATGGTGCCCACGGTGTGGCTGTCGATGCCGGTGCTGCTCATGACCACCCGCTCGCTGCGGGTGTCGCCGTAGACGGATGCCCGGACACCGCGCACCCGGGGGTCGGCGGCGAGTACGGCCGCTTCGAGCGCGACGGCGAGGGCGATCTTGTCGTCGACCGAGGTCGACTCGACGGTCGGGTCCCACCGGTCGACCGGAACCGCGGCGACACCGTCGGGCACGGCCAACCCGACGCGTTCGTCGACCTCGGCGAAGGACGCGTTGTCGCGGGCCTCGCCCACCAGACCCTCGGTCACGTCGGCATCGAAGCTGCCGGCATGGGCGTGCCCTTCGCGACTTCCCGTCACCACACGGACGCCCACGGCGTGGGATTCCGCAACGGTCAGCGACTCCACCTGGCCCCCGTGGACCCGGACCGAGGTCTCGACCGCGCGCCCCACGCACACCTCGACGTCGTCGCCCGGCGGGGCGGACGCGAGGATCTTCCGGGCGAGTTCCGCGAGTTCGACCATCGACTCAGACGCCCGACATCATCACATCGGCGACGACCAGGCTGACACCGGCGGCGCTCATGGGCAGCCACTCGAGATCGGATCCGACGCCCTGGATGTCGAGCAGCAACCGCTGGATCGTCGAGGCGATGGTGAACTCGCGCACCGGCTCGGCGATCTCACCGTGGCGGATGCGCAGACCCTCGGCGCCCGTCGAGAAATCGCCCGAAACCGGGTTGACCCCCGAATGCAGACCGGACACGCCCTGCACGAGCAGGCCGTCGTCGATCCCGGCGATGAGTTCGGTCTGGGTGGCGGTGCCGGGCCGCAGCGCCAACGCCTGGGCACCGACGCCCGGCGCGCCCTTGAACCCGCCACGAACGGCGCTGCCGGTCGAGCGGGTACCGCCCCGCCGCGCCGAGTAGCTGTTGTGGAGGAAACCCTGCAGGACTCCATCGGCGATCAACGGCGTGGGGCGGGTGGCCAGTCCCTCGCCGTCGACCATCGACGCGGTGAAGGCCTCGGCGTCGGTCGCGTCGTCGATCAGGGTGAAGGCCGGCACCGCCACCGCGTCGCCGAGTCGGTCGACGAACAGCGATCGTCCCCGCTGGATCGCGTCGCCGGTGAGCGTGTGGCCGATGATCTGGAGCATCTGCGCGGTGACCCACGGATCGAGCACGACCGTCACCCGCCCGGTCTCCGGTTTGACCGCGCCGAGCAGCCGTGTGGCCCGCTCGGCCGCGTCGGCCGCGGCCTTGGCCGGATCGAGGGCCGAGGGTCCGCGCCCGATCGAGAACCCGAAGCCGGTCTGGGTCTCGTCCCCGTTCTCGGCCAGCGAATAGGCCGACAGATAGCAGCCCGTCTCGCGGGTCGTGCTCGCGATCCCGGTGGTGGTCGCCACCGCGGACTCGAAGACGGTGTCGACGTACTCGGCCGACTCGATGCCGCTGATGCGCGGATCGGCGGCCCTCGTCGCCCGCTCGAGCTCGATGGCCAACGCGACCTTGGCGTCGGTGCTGAAGGACGCCATCGTCGGATCGAAGAGGTCGAGCTCGGCCGGCGTGTGTCCGTCGGGCTCGGCGACGCCGTTGAACTCGTCGGGTTCGGCGAACGTGGCGTTGTCGCGTGCTTCGCGCAGGGTCTCCGCCAGCGCGCCCTCGTCGAGCGTGCCGGCATAGGCGTAGCCCTGACGGCCGTCGGCCACGACCCGCACGCCGATGCCGCGGCTCTCCGCCGACGTGAGGGACTCGACCTCGCCCTCGTAGGCGCGGATCTCGGATTCGTTCGCGTGGACGACGAACGCCTCGACCTGCTCGCCGCGCTGGGCCCACCCGACGACGCGGGCGGCGATGTCGATCAGTTCGGACATGCCGGTCGCCTCAGGCCGCCGTGCCACCGATGGTGAGGCTGGTAACCCGCAGCGTCGGGGTGCCATCCCCGACGGGCACCCCCTGACCGTCCTTGCCGCAGGTGCCGGGTGACCCCATCGAGAAGTCGTTGCCCAGCGCATCGATGCGGGTGAGCACCTCGGGCCCGTTGCCGATCAGGTTGCCCTCTCGGATCGGTTCGGTGATCTCGCCGTTCTCGATCAGGTAGGCCTCGGTCATGCCGAACACGAAGTCGCCGGTGGCGGTGTTGACCTGACCGCCGCCCAGCTGGGCCACGTAGACACCGGACTCGGTGCTGCCGACGATGTCGTCGGGTTCATCGGTGCCGTTGGAGATGAAGGTGTTGGTCATGCGCACCATGGGAAGGTGCTGGTAGCTCTGCCGGCGGCCGTTGCCCGAGCTCGGGCGGCCTTCCTTGCGGGCCCGGAGGTGGTCCCACATGTAGTCGGTGAGGACCCCGTCCTG
>JAVJSI010000004.1 GCA_040219515.1 Acidimicrobiales bacterium | reverse complement strand
TGGCCGGGGCCCGATGCGGTCGCCGGCACCGCCTCCCTTGCGGTCGGCGGGGCGGGCCGGCTGAGTCGACCTCTGCCGGTCGACCGGATGAGAGTCGGCCTTCGGCCGATCATCCGGTGGGTGCCGGGTGCGTGGCGCGCGGGGGTCGTTTCCTTCTTCAGTTCGCGCCGGCCCTTTCGGGCCGGCGTACTACTTCTTTACTTCGCGCCGGCCCTTTCGGGCCGGCGTACTGCTTCTTTGGTTCGCGCCGGCTTTGCCGGCGTACTGCCTTGTCTCCTCGCCGTCAGGCCAGCACGCGCAGGTGCTGCCAGCGGATGAAGGCCTCCATGCCCGGGCGGCCCAGCTCGGCCCCCACGCCCGAGCCGCGCCAGCCGGCGTAGGGGGCATACGGCACGACGACGCGCCACCCGTTGACCACGACGGTGCCGCACTGGACGGCCTGGGCCACCTCCAGCGTGCGCCGGTAGTCCCGGCCGCACACGTAGCCCACCAGGCCGTAGTCGGGCCGGTTGGCCTCGGCCACGGCGCCGGCCACGTCGTCGACCGGCACGATGCTGACGATCGGCGTGAAGGGCTCCTCGTCCACGGCGCGCACGCCGGGGCCGACGCCGGTGAAGAGCGCCGGCGCCAGCCGGCCACCGCCCAGTTCGTCGCCGCCTTCGATGGTGGCGCCGTGGGCGCGCGCGTCGTCCATCAGCATCCGGTGGCGCTCGAGGCCGCGCTCGGTGGCCATGGGGCCCAGGGTGATGGGTCCCAGACGGGCACGGATGCGCTCGGTCACCTCGCCCGCCAGCTCGCGCGGCACGATGACCCGGTTCACCGAATAGCAGGCCTGGCCGGCGTTGGCGTAACCCTGCACGGTGGCCACCTCGGCCACCACGTCCAGGTCTGCGTCGGGCAGGACCACCAGCGGTCCGTGGCCGCCCAGCTCCAGCGACAGGGCCTTCAGGCGGGGGGCCGCCCAGCCGGCGATGATTTCGGCCACCCGGCGCGACCCGGTGAAGGCCACCTTGTCCACGCCCGGATGGGTGGACAGCGCCTCGCCCAGCGGCGGGCCGTCGCCGGTGATGCACCCCACCACCCCGGGCGGGATGCCGGCCTCGATGGCCAGCTCGCAGACGCGCCGGGCGGCCAGCGGGGCCTCCTGGGCGGGCTTCACCACCACGCAGCACCCCGCCGCCAGCGCCGGCGCCAGCTTCCAGATCACCAGGGCCACCGGGAAGTTCCACGGGGTGATCGCGGCCACCACCCCGATTGGGTCGGGCCGGATGGTGCTGCCGGTGGTCAGCGAGGACCCCGGGAGCTGCTGCACCCACACGCGCTCGGCCTCGGCGGCGAAGTGGTGCACCACCTCGCACGCGCGGTCGACCTCGGCGCGGGCCTCACCCATGGGCTTGCCCATCTCGCGGTGCATCAGCTCGGCGATGTCCTGGGCGGCGGCGTCCATGGCCCGGGCGTAGGCGGCCAGGTGCCGGCCGCGCTCCAGCGGCGGCGTGGCGGCCCAGCCGGGCAGCGCCGCGCGCGCGGCCTCCACCGCGGCGTCCACGTGGCCCGGGCCGGCGGCGGCCACCTCGGCGATGGTGGCCCCGTCCAGGGGCGACACGACGGGCATCCACCCGTCCCCCTCCACCCGGGAGTCGCCGATCAGCAGGGCGTGGCGCGGGGCGTCGCTCATCGGGGGGCCTCCCGGTCGAAGGTGTCGGCGGTGATGCCGGCCTCGCGCAACTCCACCTTGCGCACCCGCTCGGTCGGCGTCTTCGGCAGGTGCTCCACCACACGGGCGAAACGCGGTATCGCGAAGTAGGGCATGCGCTCCTCGCACCAGTCGAGCAGCGCGGCGCGGTCGATCGTGCACCCCTCGCGGGGCACCAGGCAGACCATGATCTCGTCCTCGGCCGATGCGCCCTCGCCGGCCGGCACGCCGATGGCGGCGGCCTCCAGCACGTCGGGGTGCTTGGTGAGGGTCTGCTCCACCTCCATCGACGAGACGTTCTCGCCGCGCCGGCGGATGTAGTCCTTCACGCGGTCCAGGAAGTAGAGGTAGCCCTCGTCGTCCAGGCGGCCCAGATCGCCGGTGTGGAGCTTGAGGTTGCGGAAGTCCTCGGCGGTCTTCTCGGGCATCCCGGCGTAGGAGCGCATGACGATGTTGGGGAGCTTCATGTCCACCACGATCTCGCCCGGGGTGCCCGGCGCCAGCGGGAGGTCGGTGCCGGGCTGCACCACGCTCACCTCGAAGCCGGGCGTGGCGATGCCGCACGAGCCCGGGCGCGGCGGCGCCCCCGGCGGATGGTAGGTGACCATCCCCGTCTCGGTGAGGCCGTAGCCCTCGATGAACCGGATGCCGAAGCGCTCCTGGAACTCGTGGTAGATGTCCTTGGGCGCCGGCATCGCCATGATCCGCCGCACCCGGTGCGCCCGGTCCAGCTCGCCGGGGGGCGTGTTCCAGATGAAGTAGTTGATGGCGCTGACCGTGTTGAGGACGGTCGCCTCCGCATCGACCACCTGCTCCCAGAACCGGCCCGACGAGTAGCGCTCGGCGAAGCAGATGCGCGCGCCGGCGATCAGCGCCGGGTAGGTCGCCAGCACCTGCGCGTTGCTGTGGAACAGCGGCAGGCACGAGAACACCGTGTCCTCGGCGGTGACCTGGCACACGTTGATGTAGCTGCGCCCCGAGAAGTAGTCCGAGGCCTGCTGCTTGATGGCGCCCTTCGAGCGCCCCGTGGTCCCCGAGGTGAACATGATGCGCGCATCGTCGGTCCAGGTGACCTCCACCCCGGGCTCGCCCTCGGAGCCCTCCTCCAGCAGCAGCGACAGCGGCTCCCAGGTGACCTTCGGCTCGGGTCCGTTCGGGGAACCGGTCTGGCGCACGATCACCCGCTCCAGATGGGGCAACTCGTCCTGCACATGGGCCAGCTCGGCCAGGTGGGTGTCGCTGACCACCAGAAACCGTGAGCGGGGCAGGTTGAGCACCCACGACAGGAAGTCGCCCTTGTAGGCCAGGTTCACCGGGCACTGCACGCCGCCGGCCTTCTGGATGCCGAACCAGACGACCACGTTGTCGACGCTGTTGGGCATCAGGCACGAGACGGCCTCGCCCTTCCGCAGGCCTCGGGCCAGCAGGGCGTTGGCGATCCGGTTGGCGCGGGCGTTCACCTCGCCGTAGCTCAGCCACTCCCCGTCGGCGAAGCGCAGGTAGTCGCGGTCCGGGTGCTCCTCGGCGCGGGCGCGCAGGATGCGCGGCAGCACCCACGTCGTGGGGTCTTCCCTGGCGTACCAGTCGGACCACTCGGCGCGGACGGGGGCGGTGCTCACCACGTGGCGGATCCTCTCGGGATGCTGCGGGACGCGAGGAGTCTCCCCGGGCCTGGTGATCGTGTCAAAGACGCATTGCGGATCGAGGTGATAGTGATCCGTGATCATGGACCTGCGTCAGTTGCGATACCTGGTGGAGGTCGTGCGACAGGGCGGGTTCCGCCGTGCCGCCGCGGTGCTGCACGTCTCCCAGCCGGCCATCTCCCACCAGGTGCGCCGGCTGGAAACCGAACTCGGGGTGACCCTGGTGGAGCGCGGGCGGGGCGGCATCACCCCCACGCCGGCCGGCCGGGCGCTGCTGGCGCGGGCCGAGCGGATGCTGGCCGAGGCCGAGGCCGTGCGCCTGGACATGCAGGCCCACGCCGGCGCGTTGAGCGGCACGGTGCGCGTGGGCGCCTGGCACTCCTCGGCCCCAGACGTGCCCGGCGTGGTCCGCGAGTTCGCCCGGCGCCACCCGGGCGTGGAGATCCTCCTGCGCGAGCACACCGCGGCCCAGATGCTCGACATGGTCCGCGCCGGCGATCTGGACATCGCGGTGGTGATCCTGGCCGAGGTCCTGGACCTGTCCGAGGTCACCGTGGAGCCGGTGCTGACAGAGCCCCTGGTGGTGGCCGGCCCGCCGGACGGGATGCTGGCGCGCCGGCGTCGCGTGCGCCTGGGCGACCTGCGCGACGAGCCGTTCGTGATGTTCCCGCCCGGGTCGGCCATGCGCGGCATCGTGGAGCAGGCGTGCGCCACCGAGGGCTTCCGCCCCCGCATCGTGGTGGAGGCCATGGGCTTCACCGCCGCCCGGGCCCTGGCATCGCGGGGCCTGGGCGTGGCGCTGCTGCCGCGCTCACTCCCGGACGAACAGGGGCCCCCGGTGGCGGTGGCGACCCTCGCCCCCACCCTCACGCGCACCTCGGCCCTGGCATGGCGCGCCCGCGGCGCATTGGCGCCCGCGGCGGCGGAGTTCCTGGCGACCGCCCGCGAGCGCTTCGCCGGCGGGTAGCCTGCCGCCGTGAGCGACTCCGATCCCGAGAGCGTCGCCGGCCGCCTGGAGATGCTCACCGTCGCCCGGTGGCTCGACGACGGGCGCCCGGACCACGGCCGGGTGCCGCTGGATGTGCGCGAGACGTGCGAGGAACTGGACCTGGAGGAGGGGCGCGCCGGCCTGCTGGCCCTGATGGCCGCGCTGGGCGACCTCGAGGCGCGCGGGGTCGTGGCCGTGTCCTGGCCCCAGGGCGTGGGCGCCGGGGCGGCCGAGCTGACACTGGGCGACGACCTGCGCCGCGACGCCCGGCGCCTGTTCGGCGGCTGAGCGGTTGAGCGCCCGCCGGCGCCCGGATAGCGTGGCGCCGCCCCACCACACCACGCAAGGAGCCGCCGTGCCACCGATCTCGGGCCCCGACGACCCGCTCCTGGCGGCCTGGTACCAGACCATCGACCTCGGTGAGGGCCTCGCCAGCCGCGGCTACTTCGACCACCGCGGCGTGATGGACCGCTACGGCCTGCCGGACTCGCTGGCCGGCCTGTCGGCGCTGGATGTGGGCACGGCCGAGGGGTTCTGGGCCTTCGAGATGGAGCGGCGCGGCGCCGGCCCGGTGACCGCGGTGGACATCCCCAGCCTGGCGCACGCCGACGTGCTGGCCGGCGCGCGCGAGCGCATGGACCCCGCCGTGCTGGCCGACACCGGCCTGGCCCGGCGCTTCGCCCTGGCCAAGGAGCGCCGCGGGTCCGCGGCCGAGCGGTTGGAGATGAGCGTCTACGAGCTGTCGCCCGAGCGCGTGGGCACCTTCGACGTGTCCTTCTGCGGCGACCTGCTGCTGCACCTGCAGAACCCCATGGGTGCACTGCTTGCCATCCGCTCGGTCACGCGACGCCTCGCCGTCGTGGAGACCGTGCGCGAGCACGAGCTGGAGGAGGCGCACCCCGACCGGCCGGTGATGCAGTTCGGCGTGCTCGACGCCGAGGAGCACCCGGGGCAGAACATCACCTACTGGAAGTTCACCACCCGCGCGCTCTGCGACATGCTGCGCTACGCGGGGTTCTCGCGCGTGGAGCCCCAGGAGCCCTTCTCCCTGCCGCCCCACGACCTGCCCGCCACCGCGGTGGTGGCATACGTGTGATGGGCGGAGCCCATGCCGTCCCGTCCATCAGGCCGGGGCCGTGTTCCCCGGCGCCGGCGCCGGAGGGCGCAGCGCCACGCCCAGCTCGCGCAGCTGCGGGTCGTCCACCGAGCCGGGCGCCCCGCTCATGGGGTCGACCCCGGTGGCGGTCTTGGGAAAGGCGATCACGTCGCGGATGGAGCGCTCGCCGGCCAGGAGCATCACCAGGCGGTCCAGGCCGAGGGCGATGCCGCCGTGCGGCGGTGCGCCCAGCTTGAGCGCGGTGAGCAGGAAGCCGAACTTCTCGGCCGCCTCCTCCTCCCCCAGCCCGATCAGGGTGAACACGCGCCGCTGCACGTCGCGGTCGTGGATGCGGATGCTGCCCCCGCCCACCTCGATGCCGTTGAGGACGATGTCGTAGGCCAGCGACAGCACGCCGGCCGGGTCGTCCTCCATGCGCTCCAGGTCCTCGGGGCGCGGCGCGGTGAAGGGGTGGTGCAGGGCCTCCCACCGGCTCTCGTCGGCGTTCCACTCCACCAGCGGGAAGTCGACCACCCAGCACGGCGCCCACATCCCCTCGGGCACCAGGTCGTTGCGCTCGGCGAAGCGGGTGCGCAGGGCGCCCAGCACGCTCTGGGCCACGGGCTCGGCGTCGGCGACCATGGCGATCAGGTCGCCCGGCTCGGCCGACAGGTCGGCCGCCAGGCCGCCCAGGAACTTGGCCACGGGCGAGCGCAGCGAGCCGTCGTCCTCCACCGCGGCCCACACCAACCCCTTGGCCCCCAGCTCGCGGGCCTCGGCCATCAGCTCGTCGCCAACCTTGCGGCTGACCGCCGCGCCGGCCTGGGGCACCACCAGCCCGCGCACCACCCCGCCGGCGCCGATGGCGCCCTCGAACACGCCGAAGCCCGAGCGCGAGGCCTGCTCGGTCCAGTCCTGGATCTCCATCGCGTAGCGCAGGTCGGGGCGGTCGGTGCCGAAGCGCCGCACGGCCTCGGCATAGCCGATCACCGGGATCGGCTGGGGCAACTCCTGGCCCGCCTCGGCGAACGAGGCCCGCAGGACCTCCTCCACCAGCGCCTGGATGTCGCCCGGCTCCACGAACGAGGCCTCGATGTCCAGCTGGGTGAACTCGGGCTGGCGGTCGGCGCGCAGGTCCTCGTCGCGGAAGCAGCGCACCACCTGGTAGTAGCGCTCGATGCCGCCCACCATGAGGATCTGCTTGAACAGCTGGGGGCTTTGCGGCAGGGCGTAGAACGACCCGCGCTGCAGACGGCTGGGCACCAGGAAGTCGCGCGCGCCCTCGGGCGTGGAGCGGGTGAGAACCGGGGTCTCCACCTCCAGGAAGCCGGCGTCGTCCAGCACCCGGCGCATGCCGCGCACGATGCGCGCCCGCAGCTCGAGAGCCGCCAGGCGGCGCGGCCGGCGCATGTCGAGGTACCGGTGGGTGAGCCGCAGCTCCTCCGAGGGCTCCTGGGTCTCGTCCTCCACCGAGAAGGGGAGCGGGTCGGCCTCGGAGAGCATCTCGACCGACTCGGCGCGCACCTCGATGGAGCCGGTCGGCAGTGCGGGGTTCACGGTGGCCGAGTCACGGTCCACCACCACCCCCTCCACGCAGATCACGTCCTCGGGGCTGAGGTTGCCTGCCGCGGCGTGCGCGGCCGCGAACTCGCCCTCGGGGTGGAACACCAGCTGCACCAGCCCCGAGCGATCGCGCAGGTCGATGAAGACCACGCCGCCGTGGTCGCGGCGGCGGTGCACCCAGCCCGACAGGCGCACGCGCTCGCCGGTGACCCGCACGGTGTCGGCGCAGGCGTGCGAGCGGTAGCGCGGGGCCCCGATCACGCCAGCGCCTCCACCAGCTCGCCCAGCGCCACCTTGGTCTGCTCGCCCGATTCCATGTCACGCACGCTCGCCACGCCCTCCTCGTACTCCCGGGGCCCCACGATCACCACGCGCCGGGCCCCGAGGCCGGCCGCGTGCTTCATCATCGCCTTCATCCCGCGCCCGCGCAGGTCGCTCTCGCAGCGCAGCCCGGCCGCGCGCAGCCCGGCCAGCACCGGCAGCATGGTGCGCCGCAGGCCGGCGTCGGGCACCGCGAGGTACACGTCCAGCGCCGGGCCGGCCACCGCGCCCACGTCCTGCAGGGCGAGCGTGATGCGCTCGATGCCGGTTCCGAAGCCGATCCCCGGCGTGGGCGGGCCGCCCAACTGCTCCACCAGACCGTCGTAGCGCCCGCCGCCCCCCACCGCGCTCTGGGCGCCCAGGTGGGTGCTGGTGAACTCGAAGACGGTCATGGTGTAGTAGTCGAAGCCACGCACCAGGGTGGGGTCCTCTGTGAAGGGGATCCCCAGCAGCGTCAGCCCGTCCAGCACCGCCTCGCGGTGCGCGGCGGCCGCCGGCGACAGGTGGTCCAGCAGCCGGGGCGCGTCCTCCATCACCTCGCGCACGCGCGGGTCCTTGGTGTCGAACAGGCGCAGAGGGTTGTCGCGCATGCGGTCCAGGGCGTCCGCGTCCAGGGCGCCGGCGTGGCGCTCGAGGTACTCGGTCAGCAGGGCGCGGTACGGCCCGCGGCTGTCGGGGTCGCCCATGTTGCCCACCAGCAACTCCAGCCCGGGCAGCTCCAGCTCGGTGTAGATGCCGTGCAGCAGCGCGATGACCTCGACATCCAGCAGCGGATCGTCGGAGCCGATGGCCTCGGCCCCCAGCTGCCAGTGCTCGCGGAAGCGCCCCGCCTGGGGCGCCTCGTAGCGGAACATCGGCGCCATGTACCACAGCTTCACCGGCAGCGGCAGCTTGTGCATGCCGTGCTGCACGAAGGCGCGCATCACGGGCGCGGTCCCCTCCGGACGCAGGGTGAGGCTGCGCCCGGAGCGGTCGTCGAAGGTGTACATCTCCTTGCGCACGACGTCCGTGCTGGTGCCCACCCCCCGCACGAAGACCTCGGTCTCCTCGAAGGTCGGGGTGACGATGGGCCCGTACCCGTGCCGCTCGAAGGCCCGGGTGGCCACCTCGACGATGCGCCGGCGCAGCCGGCCCTCCTCGGGCAGCACATCCCGCGTCCCGCGGGGCGCCGCCGCGCGCGTCTCGCTCACTCGGGGTCGGCCGGGCCGGAGGAACTGGCCGCGGGGGCCTTGGGGGGCGGCGGCGGGGTCTTGGCCTTGGGCCGGCCGCCCCCGGTGCGCTCCTGGAAGCGGGCCAGCTGGCGCTTGTAGCGGTAGCGGTCCATGACCATCCCCAGCGGCAGCATCAGCGCGAAGGCGATGCCGGTGATGATGAGCGCCTCGGCGGGCGTGTTCTTGGGGACGTAGATCAGGTACGGGTAGAACAGTGCCGACACGATGCCCGCGCGGATGGCCACGCCCTTGAACGAGTGCGGGTGGGGCTCGCCGGGGCGCCGGCGAGGCTTGACCGCCTTCGCGCCCCCGGACGAGGAGGCCGAGGTTGCCGCGGCCCGCTTGGGGTTGTGGTGCGGCTGGGGGCCGGCGTTCTTGCGCGGTTTACGTCGTGCCATGCGTCGGCACCCTCCCTGAGTCCGTGAGCTGGGTCTCCACGATCATGCCGGGCCGGAAGCCCGCGATGCCGAGCGAGGCCGGCGTGCGCCCGCCCAGGGCGGCGCGCGGGATGAGGCCCACCAGCTCGGCGTCGCCCGAGCCGATGCCCAGGCGCTCGGCCTGGCGGCGCACCGCGGCGATCACCGCGGGTACCGGGCTGGCCACGTAGTCCTCGATGTTCATCGACACCTGCACCATCCCGGCCTCGGGAAGGTAGAGGCCGAGGGCGCGCACCCCGGGCAGCCCTCCGCCGGCCTCGCGGACGCGGTCGGCGATGGCGCGCGCGTCGGCGATCGTGGCATCGGGCAACCAGACGTTCAGCGCGATCAGCGGCCGGCGGACCCCCACCAGCACCACCCCGGCGGAGGGGTGCACGTGGGCCGGGCCGTCGTCGGGCACCCAGAGCCCCTCGTCGACGGCCTCGGTGATGGCATCCAGGCCGCCCCGGCGGAAGTCGCGCGGCAGCACCCGCTCGGGGCTGGCCGCGATCTCGCCGTAGTGGAACACCGGCAGGGCCAGTTCCATGCCGATGCGGGCCGCCAGGCCCACCGCGACCTCCTTGGCCAGGTCCAGGTCGTCGTCGCGGTGGGCCACGATGGGCAGCACGTCCAGCGCCCCCACCCGCGGGTGGACCCCGCGCTGGCGCCGCAGGTCGATGCGGTCCATGCAGGCCCCCGCGAGCTCCACCAGGGCGTCCTGCAGGGCCAGCGGCTCGCCGGCGAGGGTGATGACGGTGCGGTCGTGGTCGGCGTCGGAGTGGACATCGAGCACCCCAACGCGCGGCAGCCGGCAGGCGTCCACCAGCGCGCGTATCGTGGCCGGGTCGCGCCCCTCGCTGACGTTCGGCACGGCGTAGGCGATCGGGGCGGCCAGCGCAGGGGGCATGTCACCCTGCCAGGCGGCGTCCGTCTGCCTGTCGCGCCCGCTCAGGGCCCTCACCTCATCCACCGGGTCTCACCGTGAACGTCCTTTTGCGCCTGCTTGCATTGCTGCGCCCCCACCTGAGGAAGGTGGCGGTCACCGCGCTCAGCGCCGCGGGCCTGATGGCGTGCTCTGTCACCTTGCCATACCTGACCGGGCGGATCATCGACGATGTCCTGACCGCCGGCGACCGGGACGCGCTGGCGCCCCTGGTGGGCCTGGTGCTGGTGGTCTCGCTGGTGCGGGCGGTGCTGGCGGTGGTGCGCCGCTGGGTCTCGGGCACCGTGTCGCTGGCGGTCGAGTTCGACATGCGCTCGGCCATGTTCGCCCACCTCCAGCGGATGTCGCTGGGCTTCTTCGACCGCATGCCGGTGGGCCAGTTGATGTCGCGCGCCACCTCCGATCTCCAGACCGTGCGCTTCTTCCTGGGCTACGGGCTGATCTTCCTGTTCATGCACGTGTTCACGCTGGCGCTGCTGACGGTGCTGCTGATGATCACCAACTGGAAGCTGGCCATCCTCGCGCTGCTGATGGGCCCCGGCCTGCTGGCGGTGGCCTGGCGCTACAGCCGCCAATCCCACCCGGTGCTGGTGGACGTGCAGCAGCGGGTGGGCGAGGTCACCGAGATGGCCGAGGAGAGCGTGGCCGGCGTGCGCGTGATCAAGGCCTTCGGCCGCGAGGACCTCAGCGCCGACCTGTTCGGACGGCGCGCGCGCTGGGCCTTCGACCGGAGCATGGACGCCGCCCGGCTGCGCGCCTTCTACCAGCCGCTGATGGGCTTCCTGCCCAGCGTGGGCCTGGCGGTGGTGCTGCTGTACGGCGGGGTGCTGACCATCGACGGCGAGATGGAACTGGGCGAGTTCGTCGCCTTCTTCCTGTGGCTGACCATGCTGATGGCCCCCTTCCGCTCGATGGGGATGCTGCTGGGCAACGCGCAGAAGGCCGTGGCCGGCGGTCAGCGGATCTTCGAGGTGCTCGATTCGGAGCCCCAGGTCACCGAGGCTCCCGACGCGCGGCCGCTGCCGGCCGGCGGGGGCGCCGTGCGACTGGAGGACGTCCGCTTCCGCTTCAGCCCCGAGGGCCCCGACGTGCTGGACGGCATCGATCTGGACGTGCCGGCCGGGCGCACCGTGGCCCTCATCGGCCCGACCGGGTCGGGCAAGACCACCCTGGCCCAGCTGCTGCCGCGCTTCCACGACCCGCGCACCGGGCGGATCCTGGTGGACGGGGCCGACATCCGCGACGTGCGCCTGGACGAGCTGCGGCGGGCCATCGGGATCATCCCCCAGGACCCCTTCCTCTTCTCGGCCAGCCTGCGCCAGAACATCGCCTTCGGCAAGCCCGGGGCCACCGACGAGGAGGTGCGCGCGGCCGCGCGGGCCGCCCAGGCCGAGGAGTTCATCGACCGCCTGCCCGAGGGCTACGACACCATGGTGGGCGAGCGCGGATTCACGCTCTCGGGCGGGCAGCGCCAGCGGGTGGCCATCGCCCGGGCCCTGCTGGCCGACCCCCGCATCCTGGTGCTGGACGAGGCCACCGCCTCGGTGGACGCCTCCACCGAGGCCGCCATCCAGGCCGCGCTGGCCTCGGCCACCCGTGGTCGCACCACCATCGTGATCGCCCACCGGCTCTCCACCCTGGCGCTGGCCGACGAGCTGGTGGTGCTGGACGCCGGCCGGGTGGTGGCGCGCGGCACCCACGCGGAGCTGTACGACAGCAGCCCGATCTACCGCGAGATCCACGACGGTGGCCTGGTGGCCACGGCGCCGGTGGCCTGATGGGCACCCACGCGGCCGGCGGGCCCCCGGGAGGGCCCGGAGGGGCCCTGATGCGGCCCGAGGCGCGCCGCGGGGGCCTGAGCGCCGACGACGCGCGCCCGCCGAAGACCCTTCGGCGACTGCTGCCGTACCTGCGCCCCTACCGTGGCCGGGCCGTGGTGACCGTGCTGCTGATGCTGCTGGTCACGGGGGCCACGCTCTCGGCGCCCGCGCTGGCCCAGTTCGGCATCGACAGCGGCATCAACCAGGGCGACAAGGGGGTCCTCGCGCTGGCCGTGGGCCTGTTCGTGGTCGCCGCCGGCGTGGGCTGGCTGGCCGGCTACTTCCAGACCTACATGTCCAGCTGGGTGGGCGAGCGGATGCTGCTGGACCTGCGCACCGACACGTTCCACCACCTCATGCGGCTGGAGCTGGGCTATCACGAGCGCACCCCCACCGGGCGCTCGGTCAGCCGCCTCACCAGCGACGTGGAGGCCCTCACCCAGCTGGTGACCGAGGGCATCACCAACCTGGTGGTCAACGGGCTCACGTTCATCGGGGTGCTGGTGATCCTGATGGTCTACGACCTGAAGCTGGCGCTGGCCGCCTTCATCATCTTTCCGGCGCTGATCGCCGCCACCGTGGCGTTCCGCTACTACTCGGCCATCGCCTACCGGCGCACCCGCGAGCGCGTGGCCGACGTGCTGGCGCGGCTGCAGGAGAACCTCTCGGGCATCCGGGTGGTCCAGGGCTTCGCCCGCCAGAGCGACTCCGAGCGCGATTTCGCCGGCGTCAACGACGAGTACCGCCGGGCCAACATGGCCACCATCAGGCTCTCGGGCGCCTACTTCCCGGGGGTGGAGCTGCTGGCCGGCGTCGGCACCGCGATCATCCTCTGGTACGGGTCGGGCCGGGTGCTGGACGCCGATCTGACCGTGGGCGTGATGGTGGCCTTCCTCGCCTACCTGTCCAGCTTCTTCGACCCCATCCAGCAGCTCTCCCAGCTGTTCAACACCGTGCAGTCGGCCATCGCGGCGCTGGAGAAGATCTTCGGCGTGCTGGACGTGGAGCCGGCGCTGGCCGACGTGCCGGGGGCGCACGACCTGAGCGATGTGCGCGGCGAGGTGGAGCTGCGGGGGGTCTCGTTCTCGTACGCCACGGGCGCCGAGGTGATCAGCGGCCTGGACCTGCACATCGCACCCGGCGAGAGCGTCGCCCTGGTGGGCGCCACCGGGGCCGGCAAGTCCACGCTGGCCAAGCTGATCGCTCGCTTCTACGACCCCACCGAGGGCGCGGTGCTCATCGACGGGCACGACGTGCGCCAGGTCACCCAGCGCTCGCTGCGCACCCAGGTGGGCATCGTGCCCCAGGAGGGCCAGCTCTTCACGGGCACGGTGGCCGACAACCTCTCGTTCGGCCGCCCCGAGGCCACGCGCGAGGAGATCCGTGCGGCGGTCGAGGTCGTGGGCGCCGGCCCCATGATCGACGCCCTGCCGGCGGGGCTCGACACGCACATCACCGAGCGCGGGGCGGCCTTCTCGGCCGGCCAGCGCCAGCTGATGTCGCTGGCGCGCATGTTCGTCACCGACGCCCGCCTGCTGATCCTGGACGAGGCCACCTCCTCCCTGGACCTGCGCTCGGAGGCCGCCGTCGAGCACGCCATGCGGACCCTGCTGGCCGACCGCACGGCCATCGTCATCGCCCACCGCCTGTCAACCATCCGGGCCGCCGACCGCATCGTGGTGATGGAGCACGGGCGCCTGGTGGAGCAGGGCTCCCACCAGGAACTGGTGGCGGCCGGCGGCCGGTACGCCGGCCTGTACGAGGACTGGACGCGCGGCGACGGCAACGCCTCTTGAGGCCGGCGGACGGTTTGCTAGGATCCCGGCCGTCCGAACGGTGATGGGGGATCGTCTAGCGGTAGGACGCTGGGTTCTGGCCCCAGTAGCGGGGGTTCGAATCCTCCTCCCCCAGTTCCTTCACCGCGCGGACCGAAACACCCACGGCGCATTCGTCTAGGGGCCTAGGACGCCGCCCTCTCACGGCGGTAACACGGGTTCAAATCCCGTATGCGCTACCTGCTGAGAAGCCCGCTTTTTCCCTGGAAAAGCGGGCTTTTCTGTGCCCTGGTGGCGCCCTGGCGGTGGTCACGCGGGTCGTCAGGAGTCCTCAGGAGACCCCCTGAATGGTCACGTGGTGGTCACGTGGCTTCAGAATGTGAAGCGGCATTCGGAACGGACGTTCGGCCCTTCCGACCATAGATGCCCTGGCCCTCCATAGATGCCCTCCCGAATCGGCCGAGGGCATCTATGTGAGATCCCTTATGGAGAGAGAGGAGAGAGAGTTCTCTCTCTCCATAGATGCCCTCTCAGGAGACACAGGGCACCTATGGGGCATCTATGGGCCGGACCCGCACCGCCGCAACCCGTACATGCTGCGAAAAAGGGGGGTTGGTATAGGCGGCCGCCTGGTGGTTCTCGTCGCCCCCCTGCCCCCCTACCCGCCCCGGGCAGTCGGTCCCGGCATGTCTAGCGGCGCCGGCCGCGAAGCGACTCCTGATGATCCCCGCGGCGTAGGGTTCGACTCGTCGAGCACAGACAAGGGCCGGGGGATCGAGTTGGACTACCGTCCTCGCGTTGCGGAGCACGCTGCGGCCCTGGTCGCGGAAAGGTTGCCCCTCGTCGTGCCTGACGCAACGGGCGAGTTCAATGATTGGCGAGTTGCTGGGCCGGTCTTGGTCGTCCGGGCGACAGACACGCTTCTAGCCATCCACAGCCTTCCGCCGCCCGCTGGCTTCACCGCCGCTGAGGTCCTGACGCGAACACTCTTCGAGCAGGTCGCGACGTTCGCATGGCTCGCAGCGGAGCCAGACGTGCGCCTACCGTTGTGGGAGGCGAGCGAGTACCGGGAACGGGAGAAACTCCGGAACAGGATCGAGGACCTTCGCAAGCGGGAGTCTTATAGAGGGGCCATCAACGCAGCGTTCCCGGAACCCGCGATCGTCGATGAGAGATGGGAGGAGACCAGAAGGCTCGCACGAGGCCCGACCATGCCCGGGCTGCTGGAGAGATGCATCCAAGCCGACAACGCGTGGCGTTCAGTGATCCCCGGACTCGCGGAACATCCACTCGCGCTCCACTACAACGTCGTCTACAGCAGCTTCTCAATGGCAACCCATGCTGGGCTGGCCTCGACCTTCAAGCACGCGCGCTTCGCTTCCGGTGGGACGGGGGTTGAGATTGGCGGGCCCTACTTCCACCCAAAGGACCAGGGGCCGTGGGGAGTAGCCCTCGTGGTGCATCTCACCATGCTGCTCGTGGCCGCTCAGGCACTGGGATGGCCGGATGCACACAAGGTGTACGGCGTCTTCAGCGCGGCCTAAGACACTCAGGCGCCCGCCGCACGGAGAGGACGGCGGACGCCTGGTGGCCGGCCGAGCGCATGGAGGACACCCGGCCGACCATCCCGCGCGCGCGACCCGAGAAGCGCGTGCGGGAGCTTGATGGCGCTCGGCTAGCTCGTGCCGGCCACCAGCAGCCGGACCGCCTCGGGCACCACCACGATCGAGGTGGTGCGCCAGCAGGCGAACAGGCCGCGCTCACCCGTGGGCCGGCGGTCCGCACCGAACAGATGGGGCACCAGCTCGATCGACATCCCGATCCTGTCCACGATCTGGAACGCCGCGCCGATGTCGCCGTAGAGCAGCAGGCCGTCGTCCTCGTGGTCGCCGGCCATGTTGGAGGCCTCCCACCACGGCTTGCCCAGCAGCCGCCCGCGCGCCTCGTCGAACAGCGGCGGCTCGTCACCGCCGGGGCCGCTGAAGCGGTGGATCGTGTTCGCGATGGGCAGGCCGCTCATCCACACCGCCCGACCCGACCATCGGGCCGGCAGGGACTCCTGCACCAAGTACACGTCATCCGCGGCGATGAGGCCGGGGGTGCTGCCGCCCTGGTCGGTGTCGATGATCGACCCGGAGTCGAGCGTGGCGATCAGACCCGCGGGCTCGTCGCTGCCGGACCCGGCGCCGTGCAGGAATTTCTCAGCCTCCAGCACGTCCTTGGCATCGGCCATGATCCGGCCCAGCTCCGCGGCCATGCCCGGCCAGTCCATCCCGACCTCGAATGAGAACGGGACGAAACACGTCGCCCGCTGGGGCGTCGCGACCGGCTGGGCGAGCGTCGGCGTGCCGTCATCGACCTGGGAGGCCTCGGCGCCGAAGCTGGCCGTGGTGCCCGCGCTCGTGATGAGCCGCAGCTCGTACGACGTCGTGCTACGCACCCGGGCGATCTGCCGGAGCGGGTTGATCTGCCCGTCGTTGTCGAGGTTGATCGTGGGGTCGATCTCGATGGGCAGGGCGAACCCGCCGGCCGAGCCGGTGCCGGCCAGCATGGAGCGCTCGGCCATCGCGCGGCCCACCATGAGCATCGCCTCGCCCTCGTCGGGCTCGACCGCCTGGGAGGCGCCCTCGGGCATCGCGAGCTTCTTCGCGAACGCCCGCGCGTAGGCCGGGTCGCTGACCGCGGTGATGTACCGCGCGTCCGCGCCCACCTGGTCGCGCTCGACCAGCTCCACGAGCCGGTCGCCGGCATCGGTGCGCATGCCCCGGCACGAGCGCTCGATGGCCCGGTGGGCCGCGTCGCGCGCCTCGTCGATGGGGCGGCGGAAGCGCGAGCGGGTGCCGCGCGCCTGCTCGTCGTCCTCGGTGAAGCCGGTGCCGGCCTCGATGTTGGCCGGGTTGCTCGCGGCCGAGCGCACGGCGGCCCGCTGGCCGGTGAGCGTGCGCAGCTCATCCGTGCGGGCGTCGATGCCCCGCTTCAGGTTCTCGCGGCGCTCCACGGCGCCCTGGTCGGTCCTGCCGGCGAGGCCGCTCAGCTCCTGCTGAAGGGCGTCGATCTCGCGGTGAAGGTCGTTCTCTCGCATCGGTGCTACCTCTGGTGTCGTCAGCTGATGGGCTGACGGCGCTGACGGCGGTGCCCCCCTGGGGCAGCGCGCTCGCCGTCGTGGTGCGGGGTAGCGGCGTCACCGACGAGACCGCGGCGCCGGTGACCCTTTGGCCAGCGGCGCCCTCGTGGTGAGGTGCTGATGGAAGTGTAGCGCGCTTACTTGACGGACCGTTCAGGAATCCGCCGGCCCCAGCTCGTCGTCCACCAGCTCGTGCGCGCGGCGGAGGATGCGCTCGCGCCGCACGTACTCGGCAGCGATGGCCCGCGCGCGCGCCTCATCGGCGTCCGCCTGGTCCGCGGCGGACTCGAACGCCTCGTAGGCGCCGCTCACGCGCAGCACGTCGTCGAGCTGCTCAAGGGCTCGGAACCGACCGTCACGGGCGCGCAGCTCTTCGCTGAGCTTCGTAGAGCCGTCGACGGTGGTGTCGGGGTGCGCCTCTGCCACCTGGCGATGGAAGTCCTCGCCATAGCCGACGACCACGCCGGCCATCCGCGCGCGCCGCTTGGCGAGCTGCTCGTCCTCCGCGATCTGATCCTCAAGGGCGAGCGCGTCAACAACCCACGGCGCGCGTGCGCTGCTGGTCGCCTTCTGCGCGGGAAGGTCACCCGCGCGGATCATCCGGCGGACGGCCTCCTCGGTCTCTCCGAGCCGGCGAGCCGTCTGGCGCACGGTGAGCCACTTTCGGCTGGTGGTCGACTTCTTGGGCATCGCGCGCCCTCCTGGTGATCGCTGACTTGCGGAAAGCATAGCACCGCGTGTACTCTGGTGCACGATGTACCCGGATACACCACACCGCATCGCGCCCCGCGCCTCCCTGTCGTGGCGCTCCTGGTGGGCGCGCTGGCGCCGCCGCGCATCACGCCGTGGTGGCCTGCGACCGCGCACCGCGGCCCGTTCCGGCCTCTCGGGGTGGGCGCCGTGACCCGCCGACGCTCTCAGAGCGCCTACACGGCGTTTCTAGACCGGGGTGCGGGTCCTGACACCCCCGCCGCCCGCCGGTTCGCGCGGCGCCTCGACGAGGCCCGCGCCCGTGTCTGGGCGAGCGATGCGCCGGCCCCCGAGGCCGCCTACCTCGTCACCGTCACCGACGGCCGGCCGGGCGTGGTGCCCGTGGGCACCGAGGCCGCCCGCGACCTGCTGCGGACGGTGGACCGATGACGGCTACCGCCCGCGGGTGTACGCTCACCAACGAAAGTGCCCCCGCGCCGCGCAAACGGCCGAGGGCGTGGCACCGAGACCGCTGGAGGGTCCGATGCGCGACGCATGGTACCGAGAAGGCCCGCCGCCTACCGGCCGGCGCCGCCTGCCCGTGCTCCTGGCATAGCGCCCCCCCTGGCGGTCTCCTCACACGAGGAGAACGCATCATGAGCATTGACATCACCGCCCCGGACGTGCGGACGGCCGCCGTCGTCGCCACCTGGGGCATGAAGGAAGCGGTGGCGCGCCTGATCGGTGACGAGTGCGCATCCCTGGCCGACCACATGCGTCACCTTGACCAGTTGCAGAGGGTCGTCAAGGCAGATTCGGCGCTGCATCGCTGGTGCGGCCTGCCGGCCTACGACTGGAGCATCCGCTTCAGCGCGGAGGAGGCCGCCGGCCTGACATGGGCGGCCGAGCAGGCTCTCGAAGTCGCCGAAGAGCAGGGTAGGGAATGCGCCCGCTACCCCGAGAGCTACGAGGCCGACGAAGCGGCGGCCTGGCGGGACCTGGCGGCGAACGCCCGGCGGGTGCTCGCCGCCCTGGGTAGCGAGGTGCCGTCGTGAGCCTCATCGACACCGACGCCTACCGCTTCCTGGTCGCCGTGTCCGCCCTGGCGGACGCCGGACAGGAGGCCCTCGACGCCTGCCCGGCCGGCCACGTCATGGAAGCGACCGTCCGCGAGCTGGCCGAGGCCTGCGCGATGGCCGGCGCCTGGGCGCACCAGAAGGCCGCCGAGATGGCGGCCGTCGACCCCGACGAGCTGCGCCGAGCGCTCGACGACGACCCCGGGGGCGCCGGTGGGTAGCCCCGACATGCGCGCCGCCGCGCTGGGGTATGCCCAGCGCGGCTGGCACGTCCTGCCCCTGGCGGCCCGCGGCAAGGTCCCCGCGGGCGCCGGGCGCGGCGTGCTCGATGCCAGCGCCGACCCGGACACCATCCGCGCCTGGTGGCGCCGCTGGCCGGCCGCGAACGTCGGCATCGCCGCCGGGGCGAGCGGGCTGCTCATCATCGATCTGGACGGCACGACCGGCGCCGACTCGTACGGCTACCTCCTGCGCGAGCTGGGGCCGCCCGGGCCGTCCATGCCGCCCTGGCTGATCGACGGCGCGGGGGTGGTGACCGGGAGGGGTTATCACCTGTACTTCGCTGCGCCCGCCGGGGTGGAGCTGCGCCCGCGGGCCGGGGTGCGCCCCGGGTTCGATGTGCGGGCCGGGGCGAGCTATGTGGTCGGGCCGCCGTCCATCCATCCATCGGGGCGCCCGTACCGCTGGCTCGACAACCAGCCCCCGGCCGAGGTGCCCGTGCTCGCGCCGGCCTGGGTGGAGTTCCTGATCGACAAGCCGGCCGAGGCGCCGCCGGTGAGAGTGGCCCCGGTGCGCGACGAGGTGCACGGCACGCCCTACGGCCGGGCCGCCGTGGCCGGCGTGCTGCGCGAGCTGGCCGGCAGCACCCGGGGGCAGCGGAACCGGAGCACCTACGCCGCCGCGCGTCGGGTCCTCGACCTTCACCGTGATGGTCACCTTCCCGACCCCGATTCCGCCCTATCCGCGGTGGCCGGTTGCGCCATCGAGACCGGCCTGGATGACGACGAGACCACCACCACGCTCGCGAGCGCCCTGGCCGGCGCCTGGGGCGGCAGCACCGACGAGCACCGCCCGCGCGCTCGCGCGCTCGTGGGCCGAATGGAGGCCGCATGACCCCGGACCGATTCGATGCGATGGCGGCCGAGGTGGTGCCGCTGTCTCCCACGGGAGACACGCCGGCCAACCGGCGGGGTGGCGGGCCCGCGCTGCGCACCCGGTGCCTGGCCGACATCGACGAAGAGCGAGTGTCCTGGTACTGGCCCCGCCGCCTGCCCTGGGGCGAGGTGGTGGTGATGGCCGGCGACGGTGCCGTGGGTAAGAGCACCCTGGCCGCGCTGATCGCCGCCGGGGTGACCCGCGGCGAGGCCCCGAGGGGAGGCACCATCGACGGCCCGCGCGGGGTGCTGGTGGTGAGCCCCGAGGAGAAGTCGAGCGTGGTCGTGCGGCCCCGCCTGCGGCTGCTCGGCGCCGACCTGAACCGGGTGCACGACCTGGACCCGGATGGCGCCGGCCTGAGCCTGCCCCGCGACGAGCACCAGCTCGAGGGGGTCGTGGCCGAGCTGGGGATCGGGCTCGTCATCATCGACCCCGCCAGCACGGTGATGGACGAGGACCTGAATACGAACAGGGAAGAGCACATCCGCCGGTTCCTGGTGCCGTTGCAGCGCATCGCGCACGCCCACGGCGCCCTGGTGCTGGTGCTGGCGCATCTGAACAAGGCGACCGGCGCCGATTCCGGCCAGCGCATGATGGGCGGCGCCGCATGGCGCAACGCCCCGCGCCTGGTGCTCTTGGTGGGCGCGCCCCCGGGGCAGGACCCCCGCGAGACGCCCGAGCGGTTCATGCTGGTGGAGAAGTCCAACATCGGCAGCTACCCGCACGCGCTGGCGTTCCGACTGGAGCCGCACCCGGACGACCCCGAGCGGGTGCACCCGGTCCTGGGGGCCGAGGTGGCCGGGATCAGCGCCCACCACCTGGTCGGCCCCCTGGTGGACGAGGAAGAGCGCACCGCGACCGACGATGCGGCCGCATGGCTGCGCACGGCCCTGGCCGACGGCCCGCGGCCGGCGCGCGAGGTGCAGAAGGAAGCAGCCGAGAACGGCATCCCCGAGAAGCCGCTCCGCACCGCCCGCCAGCGGCTGGGGATCGTCCCCCGTAAGGACGGGTTCGGCCCCGGCGCGCCGTGGGTCTGGACGCTCCCCGACGACGAGGTGGAGGCCGCGTAGATGCCCTCGCCCCCTATACCCGTGGGGAGAGGGCATCTATGGACGTTCGGGCACCCCACATCCCTCTTGTGGAGCGGGGTCTCACATAGATGACCCGCGAGGGCATCTATGGGGCGCCTATGGGCACTGGTGCGGACCTGCTGACGCGCCCCGAGGCCGCGCGCGCGCTGCGCGTGAGCGTGCCGACCATCGACCGTCTGCGGGCCGCCGGGGCGCTGGCTGAGGTGGTCATCGGGCGCCGTGTCCTGGTGCCGCTGGCCGAGGTGGAGCGCCTGGCCGCCGGCCGGCGGCGTGACGTATGTCAGGTGGCAGGTGTGGACGTGACCGGGCCGCTCTGGTGAGAGTCGGCCCGATGGGTGAGAACCTGCCATCGGGGATCGACGCGCTGCCGAGCGGCCGCTACCGCGCGCGGGCCGCCGTTGACGGCCGGCGCGTGGCGCGCACCTTCGCCACGCTGGGGGCCGCCGTGCGCTGGCGCGACGACGCCCACGACGCCCTGGTGGCCGGCGCCGAGCCTCCCGGGCCCCTGGCCCCTCCCCCGCCGCCCACCGCGCCGGTGAGCGTGGCCGACCTGGCGCGCGCCTTCGGCGCCGGCATCCGCGCCGGGACCGTGCGGGCCCGCGACGGCCGGACCTACACGCCATCGGGATCTCGCCGGATCGAGTCGCTGATGCGCCTGCACGTCCTCCCGCGCATCGGCGCCACCCCGGCGGTCTCGCTCACCCGCAAGCACGTGCAGAGGATGGTGGACGCCCTGGCGGCCGAGAAGGGCCCCGAGACCGCGCGCAAGGCCCGCGGCGCCCTGGCCGCGGTGATGCGCCTGGCCGAGGATGACGACCTCATCGAGCGGTCTCCGGTGGAGGGGATCAGGGTCCCCCAGCAGTCCGGATCCGGGCCCTCCATTCGGCCGCTCACCCCGGGCGAGGCGTCGCGCATCCTCCACGCCGCGGCCCGCGACGATGCCGCCCGCGGCCGGAGTCTCGCGGTGCCGCTCTTCGGGCTGATCCTGGCGACCGGCCTGCGCCTGGGCGAGGCCCTGGCGCTTCGCTGGGCGCCCCACCACGGCGATGACGGTGGTCTGCACCTTGATGACGGAGTGGTGCGGGTGCGCTGGTCGCTCGACCGCCAGCGCGACCGCGTGACGCGCGAGATCAAGGTGGGGCCGCCCAAGAGTCGGGCGGGCGTGCGGGAGGTGCCCATGGGCACCGACGACGTGGCGATGATGCGCCGCCATCGGCTGGCCACCGGCAGGCCCGACGACGGCGCCCTGGTCTTCAGCGTGGCCGGCGCCCCGATCCTGGGTACCGGCGACCCCTCCCGCACCTGGCGCCGGCTGGTGGCGATGGCCGAGGTGTCCCCCGCCCCGCGGATCCACGACCTGCGGCACACCTGGTGCGTCTTCGCCCTGCGGGCCGGCGTCCGGCCGGAGGCCGTGGCGAAGCTCGGGGGCTGGGCCGACGTGGGCATGGTCCACCGCCGGTACGGGCGCCACGCCCTGCCCGATGAGACCGCCGGGGCGGCCGAGCTGCTGGCCACCTGGCGCGCCTCGCACGGGGGCTGAATGGTCACGTGGTGGTCACGGCGTGACCATGTTCCCACGTTCTCCCTGCAAATGGGCACCATGCAGCCGCCCTCTCACGGCGGTAACACGGGTTCAAATCCCGTATGCGCTACCTCTCACAGAACCCCGCCCCGGCGGGGTTCTGTCGTTGCGCCGTATGGCGGCGGACTCGCGACCGGTCTCCGTATCGCGCTCTCGCAACCTGGATGAGCCGGAGGTAGGTGGAGGCGGATCGGTCCAGGACGGGACGTCGTAGGCGGACCACCGGGAGTCGCCCGCCCCCCGCGGCGGTACGACGGGTCCAGGGACAGCGGCGTGGCGTAGGGTCAGAGGCATGGTGAGGCCCACGAGGAGCGAGGTCGAGGTGTCGACGCCGGCGCCATGCGCCCAGGAGTTCCCGTCGGGCCGGGCTCTCTTGGCCGGAGGAGCGATATGAGACGGCCTGATCACCCCGCGCCGGGACCGGGGCAGGAGTCCGTCTGGGACTACCCGCGCCCGCCGCGCCTGGAGACGGACGGGCGCCGGGTGCGCGTGATCCTGGGCGGCGAGACGATCGCCGACACCACGCGGGCGCTGCGCATGCTGGAGACCAGCCACCCGCCGGTCTTCTACCTGCCGCGGACCGACATCGCGGAGGGGGCCCTCCGTCCGGCGCGCGGCGCGAGTTTCTGCGAGTGGAAGGGCACCGCGGCCTACGAGGACGTGGTCGGCGGAGGCCTCGTCGCGGCGCGCGCCGCCTGGCACTACCCCGATCCGGTACCGGCCTACGGCGCTCTGCTCGGACACGTCGCCTTCTACCCCGGGCAGATGGACTCGTGTCTGGTCGGGGACGAGCAGGTGCGCGCCCAGGAGGGCGACTTCTACGGGGGCTGGATCACCGACGAGATCGTGGGGCCGTTCAAGGGCGCCCGGGGCACCCTGGGCTGGTGAGCGACGGGTCCCGGGCGGCATAGCGTCCGGAGCGAGTGGTGATCAGGCGACACCCTGCAGGGCCGCCCCGAGCGCGAAGGCCAGCCCGGCGGCGACCGCACCCACGGCCAGGGTCTCGAGCCCGGCCGTCCACCATCGCTGATCGACGAAGCGCGACTTGAGCGCTCCGACCGCGAAGAAGCCGACCGCGGTCATGCCGGCACTCCAGGCGAACGGGTGGGCGACCTCGACGGTGAACGCGAGGTCGTAGAGGAAGACGAGGAGCGGCAGGCTGCCGACGGCGACGAAGGCGACGAACGTCGTCGCCGCGGCGCGCACAGGGTTCGACGACCGTTGCGCGTAGCCGAGCTCCTCCGTCATCATCGTGTCGAGCCACACGCGACGGTCGCCGGTGATGACCTCGACGGTCCTCTCCAGCTGCTCGCCCCGGAAGCCCTTGGCCGCGAAGATCTGGCGGATCTCCTCGCGCTCGCCCTCGGGGACGAGGTCGAGATGCCGCTGCTCCTCGCGCCGCGCTCGCGCCTGCTGCTGCTCTTCCGCCCGCGAGCCGAGGAAGTTGCTCACGGCCATGCTGAAGCCGTCGGCCACGAGGTTGGCCACACCGAGGATCACGACCACCGTGGCGCTGAGCCGCGCACCCGCCACGCCGGAGACGACGGCGAACGTCGTGACCGTCCCGTCGATGGCCCCGTACACGAAGTCGCGCAGATGGCTTCCACCGTTCGGCCGGGCGAGACGACGGCGGACGGCTTCGGGCGTGTGCTCCCGCTGCAGCAGGTGGACATCGTGGGGCGCGCGCGCCTCCCCGCGACCCTGCCCCGTGTCCGGGTGGTGCTCCTCGTCGTCTGCCATCCCGCCCTCTCCTTCTGCCAATGGGTGCGCGCGGCCGGCCCGACGGTGCATGGACCCCCGGGACCGGGACCGGCCGTCCTCAGTCGGCCCCGCCGAAGGCCGAGAGCCCCGTCAGCTCGCGGCCCACGATCAGAGCCTGGATGGCCTCGGTGCCCTCCACCGTCACCGTCACCTCGACGTCGGTGAGGTGACGGGCCACGTCGTTCTCCAGCAGCAGCCCATCGCCGCCCAGCAGCTCGCGCGCGGCGCCCACCACCTCGCGCGCCGCGCCGGCGTTGTGCATCTTGGCCAGCGAGGCCCGTGCCGCGTCCGCCGGCTCGTCGGTCTCCAGCTCGGCCAGCCGGTGGCACATCAGCGCCATGCCCGTGACCGTCGCGGTCATCTTCGCCAGGGTCGCCTGCACGATCTGGTGACCCGCCAGCGGCCGGCCGAAGGAGCTGCGCCGGCAGGTGTGCTCGATCGCGATCTCCAGCGCGGCCCTGGCGTGGCCGAGTGCGGCCCAGGCCACTCCCGAGCGCGCCTTGGTAAGCACCGCGGCCGCGGCGGCGAACCCGTCGGCGCCCCGCAGGCGGTCCTCGTCGGCCACCGGCACCCCGTCGAGCACGATGTCGGCCTGCACCGAGGCCCGCTTGCCGATCTTGCCGGTGATGGGGCGGGCCTCCAGGCCCTCGGCGCCGCCTGGCACCACCCACGCGCCCACCTCGCCCGTGGCCTCGTCGCGCGCCCACACCACCAGCAGGTCGGCGAAGGTCGCGTTGCCGATCCAGCGCTTGTGCCCGCTCAGGCGCCAGCCGGCACCGTCGCGCCGTGCGGACGTCTCGAGCGCCACCGCGTCCGAGCCGTGGTGGGGCTCGGTGAGCGCGAAGGAGCCGATCAGCTCCAGCCGCGCCAGCCCCGGTAGCCAGCGCCGGCGTTGCTCCTCGCTGCCGTGCATATGGATGGCGCGCATGACCAGCCCCGACTGCACGCCGAAGAAGGTGGACAGGCTGCCGTCGCACCGGGCCAGTTCCATCGCCGCCACCCCGGCCGCGCGCGCCGACAGCCCGGGCGCCCCGTGGCCGGCGATGGTGCCCCCCACGATGCCGAGGCGCGCCAGCCCCGGCAGCGCCGCGACGGGGAACTCGGCCCGCTCCCAGCATCCGTTGATGATGGGGCGCACCTCCTCGTCGCAGTAGCGGCGCACCGCCTCGCGCAGGGCCGCGTCGCGGTCGTCGAGCAGCGCGTCGGTGAGGTACAGGTCGTGCCGATCCGGCGTGAGCATGCGGTTCTCCGGCGCGGGTACGGGGGGCGTGTGCGAGCCACGCTAGCGGTCGCGACGACCCCGCAGCGCGTCGGCGCGGCTCGCCGCGCGCCGGCCCGTCCCTACCTCGTACGCGGTGGCTCGGGCTGCTCGCGCGGGGGGAGCTGGATCTCCCGGATGGACCCGCTGACCCCGTGGGAGATCTCGTACGTGCGCTCGCGCTCGGCGTTGTACTCGGCCCCCAGCAGCAGGGCCACGTTTGTGATCCAGAGCCATACCAGCAGCACCACCACGCCACCCAGGGTGCCGTAGGTGCGGTCGTAGCTGCCGAAGTTGGAGACGTACAGCGCGAAGCCCGCCGAGGCCACCACCCACAGCACCAGCGCCACCGCGGCGCCGGGCATGACGGCCCAGATGCGCCGCTGGCGCACGTTGGGAGTGCCGCCGTACAGCAGCATCAGCAGCACGACCGCGGCGGCGATGAGGATGGGCCACTTGGCCAGGCGCCAGACGGTCACCGCGGTGTCACCCACCCCCAGCGGATCGGCCACGGCCTCCACGACCGGCCCCGACAGGACCACGGCCGCGACGGCCGCCACCAGCAGCAGCATGCTGATCAGGGTGATCAGGACCTGCATCGGGCGAAGCTGCCAGAACGAGCGGCCCTCACGGATCTCGTAGATCACGTTCGAGGCCCGGGCGAAGGCCGACGTGTAGCCGGACGCGCCCCACAGGGCGCCCGCCAGTCCGAAGACCAGCCCCAGCCCGGCGGCGCCGGTGTTGGAGGTGATCGACTCGATCGGCCCGGACAGCGTGTCGGCCGCCGAGGCCGGCGCGAGCTCGAGGATGACGTCGGTGATGGTCTCGGGGTCCGCGATCAGGCCGATCAGCGAGGACAGCGCCAGCAGCGCCGGGAACAGCGACAGCAGCCCGTAGTAGGTCAGGGCCGCCGCCCAGTCGGTCATGCCGTCGTCCCGGAACTCGAGAAGGGTGCGGCGCGCCGTCGCCGTGGGCGTGGTGAAGGTGTCCGTGCCCGTGGGCTGCGGGGGCGTCGGGGGTCGCCGGGTCTCGCCGCTGCTCATGATCCTCCGGTACCGGTCGCCGAGGGGCGGGGCCATGGATGGCCCTGAGATTCGCATACCCCGCCGGCGCACGGCCAAACGCCGGGCGGCCGCCCTCCCGCCCGCCGCGCGAGGCCGCGGGCCGGGAGAGGGCGCCCGCGCTACCTCCCGCCTGCCGCGGGCGGGACCGGTTCCGGGGCGGCGTCGGCCGCGGGAGTGACCCGCGACGCGGCGGCCGGCTCCGGATCCACGGCCGCGGCCGCGGGGTGCTCGGCCGCGTCCCTCTCGGAGGGTCCCGTGAGGCCCTCCTTGAAGTCGCGGATCCCCGACCCCAGCCCCCGCCCCAGCTCGGGCAGCCGCCGGGGGCCGAACACCAGCAGCGCCAGCAGCAGGACGATCCCGATCTGCAGGGGCGAGATGTCGAACACGGCGCCTACCGCAGCCGGGCCCAGGGGCCCGTGATCGCGTAGGTGCGGCCCAGGACCTTGCCCGGCCCGCTGGCCCGGTCGCCCTGCTGGTTGACGAACAGGGTCTTCCCGGACGGGTCGAAGCAGGCGCCGCAGAACTCCGAGCCCGGCGCGTCGATGGCCCGCGCGAAGTCGGAGATGCGCCCGTCGGTGGTCAGCAGCCGCAGGAACTGCGGCTCGTCGGCGTCCTCGCACAGCAGGAGGTCACCGTCCGGCGTCACCACCAGGTTGTCCGGGTTCTTGAGCGCCTCGGGGCCCGGCGACTCGTAGATGAGGGTCAGGGTGCCGGCGCTGGGGTCGAACTCGAAGACCTGGCCCAGGTTCTGGGGCCCGCCGAGCGTGCAGCAGAAGTAGAAGCGCCCGTTGGCGACCCAGCAGCCCTCCTGGCGGTCGAACGCGGCCGCGCCCTTCGATGCCGCCTCGATGCGCACCGTATCGGTGGCGGGCTCGGGCTCGTCGATGGTCACCCAGGAGACGGGGAGCGGCTCGCCCACCGGGAGCCCCTGGGAGGTGTCGAGGTTGGGCATGCCCTCGATGGCGAGCGCCTGCAGCACCCCGGTGGAACGGGCCAGGTCGCCGGCCCGGCGAGGGGTGGCGTTCGGCACGTAGCGGTACAGGCACGCGTTCGTCCCGCGGTCCTCGGTCTGGTAGAGCGCCCCCGCCAGCCAGCCGACGGCCTCGTGCACCAGGCGCCCCGCGCCCCGGATGGGCTCGGCCGCCACCGGACCCGCCGCGTAGGCGTCGATCTCGAAGTTGTAGCCGTGGCGGACGCCGGCGCCGTCGACGGCCTCCTCCGAGGTGATCCAGGTGCCCCAGGGGGTGACGCCGCCCGCGCAGTTGGTGGTGGTGCCGCCCAGGATGGCGAAGCTGGTGACGAGCTCGCCGCTGCGGCGCACCACGACCTTGGTGCAGCCGCCGTTGTACGCGGGGTCCGGGTCGTAGCGGAACTCCTCCGGGACCACGACCGCCGACTCGCCGGAGCGCCGCCGGTTCTCGTGGTTGCGGATGAGGATGGTGGTGTTGTTGGGCCCGGGGAAGGAGCCCATGCCGTCGAAGATGCCGGGGGTGGGGTTGCCGTCGCTCATCATCTCGCCCTCGCGCGAGACCACCTTGTAGGTGAAACCGCGCGGCAGGGCGAGCTCGCCGCGGTCGATCAGGGGCCCGTAGCCGGGTCCCGCCAGCGGCTTGCCCGCCGCGACCCGGCTCTGGAACGCGAACAGGGGGCCCGCCACCGTCAGCCCCGCCGCCGCGGCGGCGCCGCGCCGCAGGAACGTCGAACGATCGATCGTCGCCATCGAATGCCTCCGTCTCGGGGCCGCATCGGCTCGGCCCTGTGGCGCGGACGGTCGCCCACCGGTGCGGCCCATCCAACCCGGTTACAGGGGTCTTCACCGCGCTGTCACGGGCGACGATGCGGCCGATCCGCCGCCGCCGAGCGGGCGAACGGCGTAAGCCCGCGCGGTGCGAGTTCACCGCGGTGTCACGGGGCGACCGCGGCGGCGGTCAGAGGAGCAACAGGATCAGCGCCGCCCCCACGGCCACCATCAGGAGGACGGCCGCCACCAGCGGGCCGCGGACGGCCTCGGGCCCGGCGAAGCGGCCGGACTCGAGTCCGCGGTGGACGCGCCGGAAGCGCAGTCCCCCGTGGACGACGGCCACCGCGCCGGCGCCCACCAGCAGCATCCCCGCCACAGTGGCGGAGCGATCGCCGGGCTCGAGCAACTGGGCCACCGCCAGCCCCAGCACCATCACCGTGGCCCCGGTGCGCAGCCACGCCAGGAAGGTGCGCTCGTTCGCCAGGTGATCGCGCACGCGGGACGTGGGATCGGTGGGCTGCGCCGGCACCTGCTCGTCGTCCATCTCCCCCACCCTGTCGCCCCCACTCGCGTCGCGCCGTCCCCGCAAGCCTCGCACGGGCGCCGACCCGGAGCCGGGCGCCGCCATCCGCACCACGCCCCGCCGCCGTACCCACACCCGAGGGGGCGGGCATCCGCCTCCCGACACCCACGTCGAGGAGGACTCCGTGCCGACCATCTCACCCGGCCCGGCAGCGCCGGCCACAGGCGCCGAGGGTCGTGCCGGGCGCGCGCGCCGCGAGACGATCGCGCGAGGCCTGATCCTGCTGGCCGCGTTCGTCTCGTTCATCCTCTCCGTCTCGCTGTGGTTCGCCGGCAACGAGATGGAGGGCGTCTTCGTGGGCATCTGGGTGCCCTCGATCATCGCCCTCGGGGCGTTCCTGCTGCCGCGGAGGGCCGACCGGTGAACACGCCCGAGCTGTTCATCATGGGCGCGGTCGTGACGCTGATCGTGGCCGCCGCGCTGGCCCTGATCGTCTACGGGGCGATCATGGACGGCCGCACCACGCGACGCGCGGTGGCGATGGCCGAGGACTCCCGTGCCGACGCGGTCGCGGCGGGCAGCGCGAGCGCGCGCGAGCAGGAGCGCGCGCCCGGCTGAGCTGCGCCTGCTCCCGGAGCGGGGCCTAGGGGGTCATGGCCGGGGCGTCGAACACCCCGAGCCAAAGGGCGAGGGCGATGATGGCGACCGTCACGAGCACCAGCAGCGCCACCCAGCTCGCCCAGGCGACCCCCGCGCCGCCCCGGGCGCGGGTGCGGGTGCGACTCACCTGGAGGTACACGGGGCGCCCGGCGTGCTCGGGCTCGCGGCGGACCGGCAGATCGCGGTCCGGCTCCGCGAGCCCGTCGAGATCCACCCCGAGGTGCTCGGCGTAGGAGCGTACGAAGCCCGCGACATAGGCGGGGTCGGGTAGATCGTCGAAGCGGCCGTCCTCGATCGCGGCCAGGTAGCGGGCGCGGATGAAGGTCGCCTCGGCGCACTCGGAGATGTCGAGGCCGCGACTCATGCGGGCCTCGCGCAACGTGTTGCCGATGAGGGTCGGTGAGCTCACCGGAGGCAGCCTATGGGCCGCGGGGCCGTCGCGTCGGACGGCGGTCGTCCCGCGGCGTCCTCCGGGCGGCCGATCGGTCATGCTCCGGGGCAGTGAGCGCCGGCCCGGACCACTACGCCGCCCTCGATGTGGCCCCCGACGCCAGCGCCGCGGAGGTGAGGGCGGCATGGCGCCTGCGGCTGGTCGCCTTCCACCCGGACCGCTTCCGCGACGAGGACCAGCGCCGGCGGGCCGAGGAGCTCACCCAGCGCGCGAACGAGGCCTGGCAGGTGCTGGGCGACCCGGTGCAGCGCTCCCGCTACGACCGCCTGCGCCGCTCGGGGCCCCAGGCCCCGCCGCCCGGCCCGCCGGCGCCCCCGGTGCGCCGCGTCCCGTGCCCGGGCTGTGCCAGCCGTGTCGCCGTCGACGACCCGGGCGGCATCGTGGTGTCGCTGCGCTGCCCGGGCTGCGGGCAGGGCTTCTCGGCTCTGGTGGGAGCCCGGGTGGTGGGGCGCGCGCATCTGGAGCGCCGCTGGATGTCGCTTCGTCACCGCATGGTGGTGGCCAGTGCGCGCGGCGCGCTGGACACGGTGACCTTTCGCAAGCTCCCCATCGAGCTGGCGCTGTCCGAAGGCGAGCTGGTATCGATCGTCTTCCACCCCACGCGCGGCCGGCCCGTCTACACCATCGCGCACGACGAGGGAGGCCTGGACCTGGGCTGGCGGGTGCGCTGAGGGGCCATCCGGTGCGCACCGCTCAAGCCCGGGGGGCCGCCTGCCGATGCGGACAGCGCCACCCGAACGCCGGGAGCGTCGTGGAACACGTACCCGCCATCCAGAAGGCCGGCCTCAGCGAGGCCAACCGCATCGCGCAGATGGTCATGCAGCGTGAGACCCACATGGCCGTGCTGGCCTCCGCCGGCGAGCGCGCCGACCGGGTGCGCTCCGCCAAGGTGCCACCGCCCGAACGGATCGAGCGCATGGACGACCGCGCCGAGGAGGAGCGCCACCGCGAGGGGCACTCCGACGACGACGCGGGCGGGAGCGAGGGCGAGCCCGACCGGCCGCGGCGTCACATCGACCTGAGCGCCTGAGCGCTCGCACCGGGTCGCCGGTGCGCCGGCTGCTACTTCTCGCCGCCCAGGCGAGCGCGGAAGAAGTCCCGGATCGCCTCGCGTCCGCCGTGGGTTGCGGCCTCGGCGAATCGCACCGCCAGCGACTCGCTCCCGTCGTCGTCCGTCCCGTGGCGCACGACCTCGGCGTCGATGGCGTGCCAGCCCAGCTCGGCCAGCTCGATCTCCACGCGCACCTGCGAGGCCGATGGGAAGTCGTCGCCGGCCATCAGCGCGCCGCCCTCGGAGAGGTTGACGCTGACGGCCTCCACCACGGCGTCGCCGGCGGTGACGCGCACCGGGAGCTCGACATCCCGGCGAGGATGCGCGCGGCGGTCGTCCTGGGATTCCTCAGTGCTCATCTGCCCGCCCTCGATCGTGGTCCTCGGGAGATTGATTCGCGCCGGCCGCCCTCAGCCCTGCGGCCCGTCGAGCGGTAGCGCGCGCTCGTAGACGTGCCGGTCGGCCCCCGGGCCGAGATATCCGGGGCGCCAGGCGGGGACGAAGCCCAGGCGCTCGTGGAAGCGGGCCGAGGCCTCGCGGCCCGGCCCCACCAGCGCGCGGATGCGCCCGCAGCCCCGGGCGGCGCACCGCCCCCCGAAGGCCCGGTACAGGCCCTCGCCCACCCCCCGGCCGCGCCAGGCCGGCGCCACGGCGTGCATGTGGACGTACGCCAAGTCGGGCTCGGCCTCCGAGACCAGCCCCAGCAGGAAGCCGGCGGGCCGGCCGGCCGCATCCTCGATCCACACTCCCGACGGGCCGAGCTGGTCGAAGAAGAGCCGGTGCATCACCAGACCCACCGGGTGCCCGAACCAGTCGTCCACCACGGCCCGCGCGCGGTCGTAGTCGCCGGCCCGGAGCTCACGGGGCGCCCGCAGGCGCCCACCGGCGTCGGGATCGGTCACGTCGGGGCCCCGATCCGCCTAGCCCGCCGCCTCGGGGTGCCCCTTGCGTGCGATGTAGTCCTCCACCAGCAGCAGGCCGGCCTCGCCGGCGCGGCGCACGATCTGCAGCAACTCGGTCATGGTCGCCACCTCCTCGACCTGCTCGGTGACGAACCACTGCAGGAAGACCTCCGTGGCGTGGTCCGACCGCCCCCGCGCGACATCGACCAACTCGTCGATGCGGGCGGTCACGTCCTCCTCGGACTCCAGCGCGGCCCGCACAGCGTCCTGCGCGCTCTCGAAGCCACCCCTCGGCGCGGCGATGGCCGGGATCGCCACCGTGCCCCCGGCGTCCTGGATGTAGTCGAGGAACTTCATGGCGTGGCCGTGCTCCTCCGCGGCCTGCTCGGCGAAGAACCGGGTGAGCTCGGGCAGGCCCTCCCCGTCGAACCAGCTCGAGATCGCCAGATACTGCATGTGGGCCTCGAACTCGCGTCCCATCTGTGCGTTGAGGGCCGCGTCGACGGTGCTCTCCAGGGCCATGGTCGCTCCTCGGGTGGGGTGGGCCCCACACTCTAGAGCCGATTCCCGCGGTCCGACGCCTTCCCCGCGGTCCGGACGCCGGGTTAGTCTTGTCAGACTCCCGCGCTCCGAGTGCGGGAACGCCGCGCCGCCGGGCGGCTCGGCCGTCCCCTTTTCCGCCTAGGAGAGTCATATGACGCGCGGGTTCCGCCGTACCGCCGCCGCCCTCGTGGCCACCGGCGCCGTCGCCTTCGCCGCCGGTTGTGGTGGCGACGAGTCCTCGGCCTTGAGCGCAGACGAGCTGCGCACCCAGGCCGACGCCATCTGCACCGATGTGAACGCGACCACCGAGAGCATCGCCGACCCCACCTCGCCGGACGATCTCCTCGGCTTCCTCCAGGCGACTCGCGATGCCAACCAGGACGGACTCGAGCGACTGCAGGAGCTCGAGCCGCCGGACGAGCTGGCAGACCTGTGGGATCAGGCGGTGGCGCTGAACGAGCAGCAGCTCGAGCTGATCAACGGCGCCATCTCGCGCATCGAGGGCGGGGAGGACCCCGAGGCGGTTCTCAACGAGGTCGGCCCCGAGGCCGAGTCCGCCAGCAACGAGCTGGACGACCTGGCCCAGCAGCTGGGCCTGAGCGTCTGTGGCTCCGAGGACGGCGACGACGAGCCCACCGAGCCCACCGAGCCGACCACCACCTCGGACGACGTCACCACCCTCGACGACCCGGAGGAGCCGCCGGTCGACCCCGCCCCGTCGGGCGAGACCGGCACCATCGACCAGTACCTCGAGGACGCACAGGCGGCCGCGGGCGCCCTGTCGAGCTTCGGCACCACCCTGCAGTCGCTGTCGGGCCCGGACGACCTCGCCGCGCGCACCGACGACATCTCCGGGATCCTGGACGACTTCGACGCCGCCATCGCCCGCATGGACGGGTACACGATGGAGGACGCCCAGCTCGAGCGACAGCGCGCCGGCCTGGTGGCCCAGGGGCCGCAGGTCAGCGATGTGCTGCGCCGCTTCGTCGACGCCGCCGCCAGCGGCGACAACGACGCGGTCCAGGCGCTGCTGCCCGACGTCCTCCAGGCGCTGCAGGACTTCAGCGGGGCCGCCACCAACGTGGGCTGAGAGGGACCGCCGGCCCGAGGAGGGTCACCGACCGGGGGGGTTCACGCCCCCCTGGTCGCGCCGGGCCCGCTCCGAGCGCGAGGCGCCCACCACCGCCGCGGTGACGAGCGCGCCCCAGAAGATCCCGTACGACAGCCCGCGCCACAGCGGCTGGTTCATCAGGCCGATGTGCACGACGAACAACAGGGCGACCGACACCGGGCTGACCAGGAGCACCTGGATAACGATGTGGAGGTCCTCCCAGCGCGTCAGCCAAGCGGGTCGTGGGCGCTCGGATGGATGGCTGCTCATGCGCTCAGGATAGCCCGGGGCCCGCGTAGACTGGCCCGGTGAGCGTGCGCGAGAGCCAGGAATGGACGTTGGTCAGCGAGTGGGCGGGCACCGTCGGCGACCTGTCCTCGGCGGCCGCCCTGTCGGCCTGGGATCGCGAGACGCTGATGCCGCCCGCCGGCTCGGCGGCGCGCGCGCGCCAGCAGGGCACCCTGGCCGCCCTCCATCACCGGGAGACGGTGCGCGCCGACGCCGGCGAGGCCCTCGCACGCCTCTCCGGGAGGCCGGACCTGGCCGAGGACCCGCACGTGGCGGCGTTCGTCCGCGTGGCCACGCGGATGCGCGACCGGGCGGTGAGGCTGCCCGAGTCGCTGGTGCGCGAGACCAGCGAGGCGTGCGCCGAGAGCGTCCACGCCTGGACCGAGGCGCGCGAGCGGGACGACTTCGCCCACTGGGCCGGCCCGCTGGCGCGGGTGCTCGCCCTTCGCCGCCAGGAGGCGGACGCGCTCGAGGTGGGCGACGAGCCCTACGACGCGCTGCTGGACGCCTTCGAGCCCGACACCCGGGTGGCCGGCATCGAGCCCGTCCTGGCCGACCTGCGCGAGCGCCTGGGCCCGCTGGTGGAGGAGGCGGGCCGCCGACCGGAAGCACGGCTGCCGGCCCGCGAGTGGGACACCGACGCCCAGGTGCGCCTGGCGCATGAGCTGGCCGACATGGTGGGCTTCGACCTGCGCGCCGGCGTGATCGCGCGCTCGGTGCATCCGTTCACCAGCACCACCCACCGCGGCGATGTCCGGTTCACCACCCGGGTGGACCCCGCCTCGCCCATCAGCAGCATCGGCGCCGTGATGCACGAGGTGGGCCACGCGCTCTACGAGCAGGGTTTCGCGGAGGACCTCGACCGGACCCCGCTGCACGACGCGCCCTCGCTGGCGGCCCACGAGTCCCAGTCGCGCTTCTGGGAGAACCACGTCGGCCGGACCAGGGCGTTCTGGAACCGCATCGAGCCCACCATGCGCCGGCTGTTCCCCGAAGCGATGGAGGGTGTGGACGCCGATCTGATGCACCGCGCCGCGAACGTGGTGCGCCCCTCGCCGATCCGCGTCGAGGCCGACGAGGTCACCTACCACCTGCACATCGTCCTGCGGACGGAACTCGAGGTGGCGATGGTCCGCGGCGATCTGGCGGTGACCGACCTCCCCGGCGCCTTCTCCGACGGCATGGACCGCCTGCTGGGCGTGCGCCCGGCCACCGGCGCCGAGGGCGCCATGCAGGACATCCACTGGGCCGAGGGGCTGTTCGGCTACTTCCCCACCTACACGCTCGGGAGCCTCTACTCCGCGCAGCTCGCCGAGGCCGCCGACCAGGTGCTCGACGGCCTGGAGGAGGCCGTCGAGGAGGGGCGCTTCCGCGAGATCCTCGATGTCATGCGCCACCGCATCCATCGCCACGGCGCCACGGTGCCCACTCCGGAGCTGATGCACCGGGCCACCGGGCGGACGCTCTCGGCCGACGCGCTGATCGCCCACCTGGGCCGCACCCACACCGGGTGAGCGCGGACGCGGGGGCCCGCGGGCGGGTGCTGGTGATCCAGCACGTGCCGTGGGAGGGGCCGCACCGAATCGCGGAGGCCCTGCGCGGAGCCGGCCTCGTCCCGGAGGTGTGCGCCCCCCTGGATGGCGGACGACTGCCCGCACCGGCCGAGGTGGCGGGTGCGGTGATCATGGGCGGCCCGATGAACGTCGACGACACCGCGCGCCATCCGGCGCTGGCGGACGAGCGCGCCTGGGTGGAGCGGGCGCTGGCCGACGGCCTGCCGATGCTGGGCGTGTGCCTGGGTTCCCAGCTGATCGCCCGGGCGCTGGGCGCCGCGGTGAGCGCCGGGCCGCGGCCGGAGATCGGCTGGCTCCCCATCGAGGTGATCGAGCCCCGCGACCCGGTGGTGGGCGCCCTGGGACCCCGGTCGACCGTCCTGCACTGGCACGGGGACGTCTTCCCCACCCCGCCCGGCGCGCACGCCCTGGCCTCCTCCGCGCTCACGGGCTGCCAGGCGTTCCGCCACCACCCGGCATGGGGCCTCCTGTTCCACGCCGAGGCCGACGGCGACCTGGTGGAGCGCTGGCTGGCGGAGCCGGCGATGGAGACCGAGGCGCGGGCGGCGCTCGGCGCCGGCGCACCCGCGCTGCTCCGCCGGGGGGCGACCGCCCACGGGCCGGCGCTGGTGGCGCGGTCCGCGCCGGGCTTCGAGCATCTGGCCGGGCTCATGCGCGCCAGGGCCGGCGCCGGCACCTGACCCGGCAGGCCACCGGCCTCAGGTGACCCCCGGGCTCCCGTCGTCCTGCTCGGCCGCCCGCACGGCCGCGCCGACGATCCCGGCCCCGTTGAGCAGGGCCGCGGGCATCACGGGCGGGCGCACGTCGATCAGCCCCAGGAAGCGGTCCGCCCGCTTGGAGACGCCCCCGCCCAGGATGATGAGGTCCGGCCAGACCAGGGCATCGATGCGCCGCAGGTACTCCTCGAGCAGGGGCGCCCAGCGCTTGTACGACAGCCCCCTGCGCTCACGGGCGCCCGCCGAGGCCCGGCGCTCGCCGTCCTTGCCCCGGATCTCGATGTGGCCGAACTCGGTGTTGGGCACCAGGAGCCCGCCCGCGAACAGGGCCGATCCGATGCCCGTCCCGAGGGTGAGCATCAGCACCACGCCGGGGTGGCCGGCGGCCGCCCCGAACCGCATCTCCGCCAGGCCGGCTGCGTCGGCGTCGTTCAGCACCGAACAGACCCCGAAGCGTCCCGCCAGTGCGTCCCGCACGTCGAAGCCGATCCATTCCGCGTCGATGTTGGCGGCGCTCATCACCACGCCACCGAGCACCACGCCGGGCACCCCGACACCCACCGGCAGACCGGCACCGAGTTGCTCCACCAGCGCGGCCGCCGCGGCCAGGACAGCGTCCGGCGTGGAGGGCTGCGGCGTCGGCACCCGCACCCGCTCCCCCACCAGCACACCCGTGCGTACGTCGACGACCGCGGCCTTGATCCCGCTGCCGCCGATGTCGACGCCGATCGCCCGCGCGACTTCCACGCCTCAGAGCGCCTCGGAGTCGTAGTCCACCAGCGAGTGCACCCCATAGCGCGCCAGCCGCTCGCGGCCGGGCAGGAAGGTCAGCTCGACCACCACGCCCACGCCCACCACGGTGCCGCCCAGCCCCTCCACCAGGCCGCACACGGCCTCGGCGGTGCCGCCCGTGGCCAGGAGGTCGTCGTGCACGATCACCCGGGCCCCGTCCGACACCGCATCGCTGTGCAACTCGAGCGTGTCGGTGCCGTACTCCAGCTCGTAGGCCGCGCTGACGCGCGCTCCAGGCAGCTTGCCGGGCTTGCGCGCCGCGGCCATGCCCACGCCCAGCTCGCGCGCCAGCGCCCCGGCCAGGATCAGCCCCCGGGCCTCGATGCCGACCACCACATCCGGGCACAGGGGCCGCGCCCACTCGGCGAGCCCACCCACGCAGGCCTCCAGCCCGGCGGGATCCTGGAACAGCGGCATCAGGTCGTAGAACAGGATCCCCGGCTGGGGGTGGTTGGGGATCCGCCGGATGGCCGCATCGATGCGGGCTCTCACGTGCCGGCCATCTCCCGCAGCTCGGCCACCAGCATCAGGTGGCGCATGTGCGAGGCCAGTGCGGCAAGCGTCTCGAGCGACTCGAGGGCCTCGCGGCGGCGCTCGGGGTTGCGCGAGCGCAGGCCGGCCGCCAGCAGTTGCTCGAGCAGCCCGGCCTCACGCTCCGCGGCCACGCGGAAGATGCGCAGGTGCCGGGGCTCCACCCCGAACGCGCCCAGCTCGACGGCGGTCTGCACCACCTCGCGGTCGGTCTCGTCGTAGCCCCCGTCTCGGGTATCGACCAGGCCGTACTCCTCCAGCTGGCGCAGCAGCGTGGCCGGGGCCCCCGTGGAGGCCAGGACCTCCTCGGCGGCGTACCGGCGGGTGGGCGCGGGCTCGGCGAGGTGGGCCCGCTTGAGCTGCTTGGCCTGGTTGGCCACGCTGAACGCGCCCGTCGTGGACGACTCCAGTTCCTGGCGTATCACCCGCAGCGGCAGGAACTCGTCGCGCTGCAGGCGCAGGATGGTGCGAAGGCGCTCCACCTCCAGCGGCGAGTACAGCCGGTACCGGCCGGCGGTCCGCTTGGGCGCGATCAGCCCCTGGTCCTCCAGGTAGCGGATCTTGGAGATCGAGACCGATGGGAAGTCGGCGGCCAGCAGGTCGCGCACCGCACCGATGGTGAGCGCCTCCTCGTCCTCCGCGCGCTCGGCGGCGGGCGCCGGCTCCGGGGCCGGATCGCTCATCCGGTCAGGAACACCAGGCGGAACTTGCCGACCTGGATCTCGTCGCCGCTCTCGAGCTCCTCATCGCCCTCGATGCGGCGACGGTTCACGTAGGTGCCGTTCAGCGAGCCCAGGTCGCGCAGCACCACCGCGCGGCCGTGACGCTCCACCTCGGCGTGCACGCGCGAGACGGTCACGTCGTCCAGGAAGACCTCGCACTCGGGCTCGCGGCCGAGGCGCACCCGCTCGGTGCCGAGCCGGAACATCGCCCCCGGAGGACCACCGGAACGCACCGCCAGCGCCGGCCCGTCGATGGAGGGGCCGGACCAGGCGCCGGACTCGGCGGCCTCGTCGGGGACCGCGAGCGGGCCGGTGATCTCGCTGGTCCCCTGGCCCTCGGCGATCAGGCGTGCACCGCACTTGCCGCAGAAGCGGTGCGCATCACTCTGGTGGAAGCCGCACTCGGGGCAGAACACCGCGCCCCCGGCTACTCGTCGTCGCCGGTGAGTCGGTCCATGTCCGAGAGGCGGCCGGCGAGGATGCGGCTGAGCGCATCGACGTCCACCACCGACAACTCCCCGTCGTCGCGCCCCTTGAGGCGGCTCACCAGCTCGGTCTTCAGCATGTCGATCCGGCCGTGCAGCATCCGGCGCTGGCGGGAGACCTCACGCTCCTGCTCGGTGAGGCGCTTGATGAGTTCCTTGAGCTCCCCGTCCGACAGCTGCGTCAGGTCCGGCTGGGCGTCCATCGCCACTCCTCGTCGGTGTAGAGCCACGGAGTCTAGCCGACGCGCTCCTCCACCCTCAGGCGGAGAGTGAGCCTCGCTCGTGGCTGCGCAGGGCCCGCGAGGCCCCCAGGCAGTAGCGGGCCAGCGTCACGAGCGACATGACCACCGCCACCCACATCAGCACCTCCACCCAGCCGTCGGCCAGCAGGATGCACCCGGCCGTGGCGAACATCGTCAGGGCGGACGAGGCCTTGCCGGCCAGGTCGACGCGCATCTCGAAGCCCCGGCGCGCCATGGCCAGGAAGCCGCCCACCAGGGTGACATCCCGCGCGATGAGGATCAGCGGCGCGCTCCAGTGCACGCGGTCGAGCAGGATCACCCCCACGAGCCCCACCCCCACCAGGAGGCGGTCGGCGAGGGGGTCCAGCAGCCGCCCGTAGCGCGACTCGGCACGCAGGGCGCGAGCCAGCACGCCGTCCAGGAGGTCCGTCGCGGCCACGAGACCGAAGATCAGGGCACCCAGCCGCGAGGTGGGCCCGTCGGCCTGCCAGAGCACGACCGCGAGCACCGGGAGGGCTCCCAGACGAGCGGTGGTGAGGACGTTCGGGAGCAAGCGCAGCCACGGTATCCGCGCTCGTTTCACCCCGACCTCTGCCACGGGCGCATCCTGCCAGTCCGCCGCCCGCCCGGGGCCGCAGGGGCCCGGGCGGCCAGGGGCCGGCCACACCGATACCCCCCGGGTGCTGATCCAGAACGCCGTCCCGCGCGAACACCCCATCGACGCTGCGCCCGCCGCACGCGCCCACTCTCCAGTGACGGCCCCACGAAAGGACCCCGCTCATGTCGGACGCCATGGACCTGATCCATCGCGCAATCGATGAGGACAACGCGCACGAGTCGACCCAGACCCGGCGCGAGTTGATCACCAAGACCACCGCCCTCGTGGGTGGCATGAGCCTCCTGGCGGTCCCGGGGATCGCCTCCGCCCAGCGCGGTGGCTCCGCGGGCAACAACACCCCGGAGAACATCCTCACCGTCGCGGCCACCGCCGAGGTGCTCGCGACGATCGTCAACACCGTCGGCCACGTCCGCGGCCTGGGTGGCGACCGCACCACCCGCTTCAACATCGCCGCCGCCGCCCGGCAGGAGCTGATCCACTACAACACGCTCACCAGCTTGGGGGCCCGGCCGCTCACCAAGAAGATCTGGGTGCCTGACGCGGTGTTCGCCAACCGGACCAACTTCCTGAACACCCTCGAGGTGGGCGACCAGATCTTCGTCAACGCCTACCTCATCGGCGTGACCGCCTTCGGCCAGGCCGGCGACGGCCGACTGGCGCGGATCGCCGCCGAGTTCATGGGCGTCGAGGCCGTGCACCGCGCCGCCGCCCGCCAGTCGCTGGGCAAGCTGGGCAACGACCGCGCCTACATGAAGTACAACGGGCGTGAGACCGCTCCGGGAGCCCCCAACCGCGGCGACCAGGGCTTCACGGACATCCTCCGCGCCGCCGCGCTGCTGCAGGCCGCGGGCTTCGGCTTCGGCGAGCGCTCCAGCGCCCCCGGCCGGTTCTACAACTTCGACGCCATCAAGCGCCGCACCCCGAACCCGCCCGGCGTCAACACCCGCGCCCCGCAGTAGGGCCGCGGCGCCGGGAGCCCTCGGGCCCCGGTACGCATCAAGGGCCACCCTCGGGTGGCCCTTGATGTACCCGCATCGATCGGGGTGCGCGGGCCGGCCGCGCGGGCCGGCTGCGGACCGCCCAACCGCTGCTTCTCTGGCAGAAGCAGCGGTTCGGAGTCTCGCCAGCGCGCGACACCGGATGGCGAGCCCAGCGGCCTAGTCCACGAACCCCGCATCGCGAGCCGCCTCGACCAAGGCCTCAGCTCGAACGTCCCCGAGCGACGTGCGGCCGCTTTGCAGGAGCCGATCAACGTGAAAGCCAATCTGGGGCGACGTCTCGGGCGAGGAGTTGCTCACGCGTTCGGCTACGAAGTCGGCGATCTCGTCGAACACCAACTCGATGTCCGGCACGGAGACCCGTTCTCCGAAGCCGATCCCGTGCCCCTTCAAGAGATCAGCCCCTGCGGCGATGCAGATGCCGAGAAGAGGCACGGCGTCTGCCCACGCGGCAAGCTCGTCGGCCGACGCAACCCTGGGTAGCCCGTCGAGTCGCCTCGAGATGTGGTCCCCGAGCCAGAGTTCCCAAACCGCAGCACCGTCAACATCGTCCGAGCGGAGGAAGTCCACGACCGTCTGCGCGAATGCTGTCGCGTGAGCTCCGTCCGCCCCCTTCACGCTGTTCGCCAGTAGGTCCCGTCGCTGGCCGGGAGAGACTCCTGCGAACGACAGAATCGACGATACGAACCGGTAGAACTGCCGTGTCCGGTCTGGATCGAAAGAGGGAGTCCCGATCCAGTCCCACGCCTCTCGGGAGCTGGCAAGCAGTCCCGCTTCAAGGATTCGGTCGGTGTACCGAGGACGATTCAGGAACGAGAACCACGCCAGGGGTGCCGTGGGGCCAGGCCGGAAGTGCGGAAGCACGGACGCCGATGTGAACTCCTCGTCGACCTCGAAAAGAAATGCCAACGATCCAGTCAGGACTGGGAGGATCGCCGAAAGCGCATCAGCGGGCCCGCTCAGCAGCGATTCGATGGCCTCTCTCTCGGGATCATCGAGCCCTGTCACGCTCCCCCGCACCGTCCTCCATCGCCGGTCTATCTCGAGCAGCCAGTACTCTGCGAGGTCTCCGGGCCAAGAGTTGAGGTAGAGCGGGGCAAACGACAGCGGGTCTCCAGAGGATTCGAATGAATCGCCGTGGGCCTGCCAGACGCTCTGCGCGATGCTCCTCATCCTGGAGGTTTCCGGGCACTCGGCCTCACCTACCCGAGCCCGAACCTGCTCAGCCAAGAATCGGGTGATCGCGCGAGCAGACTCAACGCGGGCGGCCTCCGCTGAGACCAGGGCGAGGACCTCATTGATGCGCGGGCCCGTGTCCGCCCGAGTCCACCCTTCGACGACGCAGCGGCGCACCTCTCCGCGCCGGCCATCATCCATCGACCTCCAGTCAACGAACTCGATGAGTGCCAGCCCCAGCTCGGGCCGCGTCTCTGCGGTCACCCGAACCACATCGATGGCGTCATACCACTCCGGTAGGCCGTGGGCGCCGTCGTAGGGATCGTCGAGCAGCTTGGCGACGATCGGCCAGTCCTCATCATCGAGAGCTTCGATCAGGTCCTCTGGGGCAAGAGGCCGCGATCCGCCCCAGACGCCGACGTCCACCCAAGAGTTGAAGTCCGGATGATCTCGCGGCGCGAACTCGGGGTGAGCGGTTTCTGCTTCTTCGTGAGCTGCGCGCACCTCCGAGCAGTCGGGCGCCACCGTACGGAGCCAGACGAGAACGTTGTAGCGCTCGTAGTCGTCGGGCCCGCGCATCACGTGCCCGAGAAGGCGATCGCGGGAGGACTGGGACGCCAAGCCGTAGGCGCCGGCAAGGACCGCAAAGACCTCGTGCTTTAAGCCATGATCCGCCGGTAGCGAGCGCTCGACTAGCCACTGGAGTTTCTCATCAGGCGATCGACGTCGGTCGATGGCGACTAGATGCAGCGCAAGCCGGCGGAAGAGATCGCGTTCGGTCGACCACCAGCGCTCTGGGAGGCGCGGATCGAGGGGCAGCGCCCGCTCTCCGTGAGTCCTTAGACCGTCGATGACTGCGTCGATGGGGCGCCTGTACGAATCCCGCGCGTCTTCTCCGATAGCCGACCTTCGCAAGCTGAGCTGGTCCCACCCCCGGTCAACGAAGTATGCGTCGAGGAGGTCGTACGACGCGTGCAGTGCCCCCTCCAAGACGTTGCCCAGAGCGGGATCTCCCGGTTTCGCTCCAGCGATTGCTTCCTGGATGGACTCGCTGAGCGCATACTCCTCGACGGACCAGCCAACCTCGGCATCTGGAAGCGTGAGCCCATCGGGCTCGTTGGGGGCCAGGCGAAACGCCTCCCGAAGCCGGAGAAACGGCCTCAGCATTGCCCGGAGGGATGACGCGCAGGGCGGAGGCGCCCCTCGGGGCCTCAGCGCCAGGTGACCTGCCCGTCGAGGTGCCGCCCGCCCCAAGGAGGTCGCCAAGAGCATCCTCCACCGCCCGGCACTGGTCTCGTTTGTCTCGGCCAACTTGTGAGTACTCCAGAGCGCCGCGTCGTAGAGGTCGTCCCTGAAATCGTGGCCCAGATGAAGCACCGCATTAAGCCCGGCTTCGTGCAACGCCGAATCCTCGATGAACGACTGGCAGAACCAGTGCATGAGCACTGCGGCGCCGTCATCCGTTGCGGCCACCCCGCGAAAGCCCCCTTCGAAGCTCGGAGCGGTCTCCAACCACTGGAGCCACGCACGTTGCCCTGTCGTCGCCCGTGAGGAGACGGCTGCCACGAAGTCTCGAGCACCGTCGACGACACGCAGTCGTTCGAGGACGTAGTCGCGGTCCTCGGGCGAAAGCGGAGGTCCGCCCGCGACGATGTCGTGAATCCTCGCTCGGTGGTCGGTCCTCCCCATCTTCGACCGAGTCGCCCAAGCATCGAGCGCTACTACGAGCGCTGTGTGGCTTCCGCCACGCAAGGGGTACGCAACCGGCTGGATTCCCAGCCGGCTCCACTTCCCGAGTGCGGCGTCCTGCTCGGTGGTCAAGGCGAAACGTGACCCACCGGACGGCAGGCCGAGCGCGAGGTACTTCATCATCGGATCGTCGTGGGAGTAGCCGACAAAAAGCACGGTGAAGCGGTTGAAGAGCGACAGCAGGAAGCGCGTCGCCCACCCCTCAGTGAGATAGGCCCTTCCGAGATCGTGGTCGGTGAGCACGATCTGCCTTGGCGTCCGGCGAATCGCTCCATGCAAATGAACGATTCCCGAGAACTCGCCTCCGAGCGGAAGGGCCGGGCCCGACCACAGGTTCGGCACTTCCACGCTGCGGTGTCCGGCGGCCGCCGAGAGATGCCGGTCGAAGTTCGTCGTCACTATCCGCATCGGGCCGGGGGCAGAGGCGACCCGCACCAGCGCAGCGTGGGTTGCGTTCGGCAGGGAGCCCTCCACATCGATCAGGGCCTCCGCGTGCCGGTGGGTCTCAAAATCCGGAGGCAGCGCACCGAGGAAACTGTCGATCGGGATATGCCGCCCCTCCTCGTCCTCTTGAGGCCAAGGGACTGCTGCGCGCTCTGCCAAGTCTCGTGCGAGATCGACGAACGACGGGAGGCCGGACGGGTCGTCGACGGACGCGCCCGCGCCGACGAACAGGACGAGCTCCCCGGCAGCCTGGGCCGCTACAAGCGCTTCAGGCAGTTCCACATCGCTGGTGATCCACATAGCGCTCCCCCGCACCGCGGTCGCAGAGGATCCTGCCACGCACATCGCGAGCTCGCGGACCACCCTCGCGCGCCAAAGGCGGGGTGGACGCCCAAAGCGGCATCCGGGCAGGCGAAGCCGCGAACCCCCAACACCAAGGGCCACCCTCGGGTGGCCCTTGGTGTCCTCACATGGAATCGGGGCGAGAGGATTTGAACCTCCGACCGCCCGGCCCCCAGCCGGGTGCGCTACCAGACTGCGCCACGCCCCGCGATCGAGCGGGATCCTAGCGCAGCGACGACCAGATGTCGCGCAGCGCGGCGGCGGCCCCGTCGAGCGGGACGTCCGTGCGCTCGCGCCCGCGGCGCACCTGCACCTCCAGTGGCCCGTCGGGCAACGTGCGCTTGCCCACGGTCACCCGCAGCGGCACGCCCAGCAACTCGGCCTCCACGAACTTCTCGCCGGGCTTGGTGCCCGGGCGGTCGTCGAACAGCACCGACAACCCGAGGTCCGACAGGTCCTCGTAGAGCCGCTCGGCGTACTCGGCGTGGGGCTCGCCCGCCTTGCCGATGAGCACCAGATGCACGTCGAAGGGGGCGATGGCGCGCGGCCAGGCGATGCCGGCCTCGTCGTGGAACTGCTCGATGGCGGCGGCGGCGATGCGCGCCGGCCCGATGCCGTAGCAGCCCATCACCATCGTCTGCTCGCGCCCCTCCACGTCCAGATAGGTGGCGTCGAGGGCGTCGCTGTACCTGGTCCCCAGCTTGAAGATGTTGCCGATCTCGATCACCGGCTCCAGGCGCAGCGGCGAGCCGGTGACCGGCGCGCCCTCCCCCTCGAGCACCTCGCGGATGTCGGCGCTCTCGGCGTCGAAGTCGCGTCCCATCACGACCCCGCGGAGGTGCTCGCCGTCGCGGTTGGCGCCGGTCACGTAGTGGCCGGTCCCGATGGTCGGGTCGGCGACGATGCGGATCGGCGAGCCCTCGGGCAGCCCCACCGGACCCAGCGAACCGGCCTGCGCGCCGAACCACTGCACGATCTCCTCGGGGTGGGCGGCCCGGTGGGGGCCGATCACGCGCGCCAGCTTCTTCTCGTGCACCGCGTGCTCGCCGCGCACCAGCGCCAGCACCGGCCGGCCCTCCTCGGGCACCACGACGACGCTCTTGCACAGGCGCGCGGGCTCCAGCCCGGTGAGCTGCGACAGCTCGGCGATGGTGCCGACCCCCGGGGTGGGGAACGGCTCGGGGGCCTCGGGGGTCTCGCCGAAGTCGGGCTCGCGGGCCACCGAGACCGCCAGCTCCACGTTGGCCGCATACGACCCGTCCTCGGCCAGGGCCACCACGTCCTCGCCGGCGGGGCTGGGGGCCATGTACTCGTGCGCCTCGCTGCCGCCCATCATCCCGGTGTCGCTCTCCACCTGGTACCAGGCGATCCCGCAGCGGGTGAAGATGCGTGCGTACGCCTCGGCGTGCGCCTGGTAGGAGGCGTCCAACCCCGCCCGGTCGGCGTCGAACGAGTAGCCGTCCTTCATGGTGAACTCGCGCACGCGCAGCAGGCCGCCCTTGGCGCGCGGCTCGTCGCGCATCTTGGTCTGCAGCTGGTACCAGGTCTGGGGAAGGTCGCGGTACGAGCGGATCTCGCGCGCGGCGTGCCAGGTGACGATCTCCTCGTGGGTCATGCCGAGCACGAAGTCGCGGCCGGCACGGTCCTTCAGCCGGAACTGCTCGGCCAGCGGCCAGCGCCCGGTCTGCTGCCAGACCTCGGCCGGGTGCAGGACCGGCATCAGCACCTCCTGGGCCCCGATGCGGTCCATCTCCTCACGCAGGATCGCCTCGATGCGGCGGATGACCCGCAGCCCGACCGGCAGGATGGTGTAGAGGCCGGCCGCCAGCTGGCGCACGAGGCCGGCGCGGATCATCAGGATGTGACTGGCGGCCTCGGCGTCGGTGGGCGCGTCGCGCAGGGTCGGCAGGACGCGACCGGACATGCGCCACGAGTCGCCGCGCGGGGCGGCGGGCATGGACCAGCCGGCGGGTGGGGTGCTCTCTGAGGTGCTCACGGCGGGGAACTCTGCCAGACCGGCGCCGGCGGGCCCGGGGCACGGGTCAGACCGGGGAGGCCACCCGCGGGTAGCGACTCTCGACGTACTCCTCGACCATGGCGATGAAGTCGTCGGCCAGGGTCGGGCCCTCCAGCGTGCGCACCTTCTCGCCGTCCACGTACACGGGGGCCCGGGGCTGCTCGCCTGTGCCGGGCAGGCTGATCCCGATGTCCGCGGCACGGCTCTCGCCCGGGCCGTTGACGATGCAGCCCATCACGGCCACCTTCAGGCCGGCCACGGCCGGGCGCTCGGTGCGCCAGTGGGCCATCCGCCGCTCCAGATGGGCCTCGATGGCCTGCGCGAGTTCCTGGAACACCGTGCTGGTGGTGCGCCCACAGCCCGGGCAGGCCGTGACGTCGGGGCGGAAGGCGCGCAGGCCCAGCGCCTGGAGCAGCTCGCGGCAGACCCGGACCTCGATCGCCCGGTCGCCACCGGGCTCGGGGGTGAGGCTGGCCCGGATGGTGTCCCCCACCCCGGCCTGCAGCAGGATCCCGAGCGCCGCGGTGGTGGCGACGATCCCCTTCGATCCCATCCCCGCCTCGGTGAGCCCCAGGTGCAGGGGGTACTCGCAGCGCTCGGCCAGCGCCGAATAGACGGCCACCATGTCCTGCAGGCGGCTGGTCTTGCACGAAAGGATGATCCGGTCCCCGGGAAGCCCCAGTTCCTCGGCCGCCTCGGCCGAGGTGAGGGCGCTCTGGATCATGGCCTCGCGCATCACCTCGTCCGCACCGAGGGGCTCCGCGCGCCGGCCGTTCTCGTCCATCAGGCGGTCCATGAGCTCGGGGTCCAGCGACCCGCCGTTGACGCCGATCCGCACCGGCCGGTCGTGCTCCACCGCCACGGCGATCATGGTGGCGAAGTTGGCGTCGTGGCGCGCGCCGCGGCCCACGTTGCCCGGGTTGATGCGGTACTTGGCGAGCGCGTCGGCGCAGTCGGGGAACTCGCGCAGGAGCGTGTGGCCGTTGTAGTGGAAGTCGCCCACCAGGGGCACCTCCAGGCCGTGCTCGTCGCGCACCCGCTCCGCGATCTCGGCCACGCGCGCGGCGGCGGCCCGGTTGTTCACGGTGATGCGGACGATCTCCGAGCCGGCGCGCGCCAGCTCGGCCACCTGCGCCGCCGTGCCCGGGGCATCGGCGGTGTCGGTGTTGGTCATCGACTGCACCACCACCGGGGCGCCGCCGCCCACGGTGACGGCGCCGACGGGGACGGCACGGCTGATCCGGCGTGATGCGAGCGTGCTCATGGGGCTCAGGCTAGCCGAGGCACCCACGGGGCGCCGTCGCCGGGGCGCACCACTACGGCTGCTGCTCGATCTGGAAACCCTCCCCCATGATGCGGCCGATGTCGTTCTGGAGGGCGAACACGAACACCAGCATGATGAGCACGAAGCCCACCATCGCCGAGCGCTCGTAGGCCGTCGCCGAGAGCGGCGAGCCCTTGAGCTTCTCCACCAGCGCGAACACGATGTGACCGCCGTCCAGCGGCAGCACCGGGAGCAGGTTGAACACCCCCAGCGCCAGGCTCACGACGGCGATGAAGCGCATCAGGATCACCCAGCCGTCGTCCGAGACCTCGTTGAAGACCGCGCCGACGCCCACCACGCTGTTGATCTGCTCGCGGGCCTCCTGGCTGGTGAAGAGGTCCCCGATCACCTCCACGTTGGCCTGGATCACGAACCACGACCAGGCCCAGCCCTCCTCCAGCCCCTCGATGGGCCCATAGCGGACCGTGGGCCCGTCGATGACCGCGAACGTGAACCCCAGGCCGGGGATCGGGTCGCCGGTCTCGGGGTCGGTCTGCACCTGCCCCTGCGGATCGCGCAGCACGTCCAGGGTGGCCGGCGCCTCCAGCGTGCGGCCGTCGCGCCGGATGCTGAGCGTCACCACGTCACCGGGCTCGCCGGAGCGCAACTCGGTGCGGACCGCCTCGGGGTCCTCGCCGGCCGCCACGCCGTTGACCGCCAGCAGCGTGTCCCCGGGCTGCAGCCCCGCGGCGAGGGCCGCCGAGTCGGGCGTGACGCTCCCCACGCGGTTGCTGAGTTGCGCCGTGGGTACGCCGATCCAGAAGATCGCGGCGAACATCAGGATCGCCAGCACGATGTTGACCGCCGGCCCGGCGACGATGGTCGCGATGCGGCGCCACACCGGCGCGTTGCAGTAGGCGCGGTCGGCCACCTCAGGAGGGATCTCCTCCGCGGCGGTCATCCCGGTGATCTTCACGTAGCCGCCGGCGGGGATCCAGCCGATGGCGTACTCGGTCTCGCCGCGCGTGAACGAGGCGATGGGCTTGCCGAAGAAGATCGAGAAGCGCTCCACGCGCATCCCGCACCACTTGGCCACCACCATGTGACCGGCCTCGTGCACCAGCACGAGCACCATCAGGATGCCGATGAACAGGAGGATGTTCACACCGAGCACGCCGCCACCCCCTCGATCCGCCGCGCCGCCGCCGCGCGCGCCCTCGCGTCGGCCTCCATCACCGCGGCGCGCTCATCGGCCGCGCCGGCGGGGACCCGCTCCAGGGCGTCGGCGACCGTGCGCGGGATCTCCATGAAGCCGACCCTCCTGTCCAGGAAGGCGGCCACGGCGACCTCGTTGGCGGCATTCAGCACCGCCGGCGCCGTGCCCCCGGCCCGGCCGGCCTCGCGGGCCAGCGCCAGACACGGGAACGCCTGCTCGTCGGGGGCGTCGAAGTCCATCCGCACCCCCACCAGGTCCATGGCGGGACGCCGCGGGGGCGGCGCCGGATGGTGCAGGGCGTGGGCGATGGGGATGCGCATGTCGGGCGGGCCGCAGTGGGTGAGCACGCTGCCGTCCTCCAGGCGCACCATGGCGTGGACGACCGACTGGGGATGCACCACGACCTCGATCTGGTCATACGAGAGGGCGAACAGGTGATGGGCCTCGATCACCTCGAGGCCCTTGTTCATGAGCGTGGCCGAATCGATCGTGATCTTCGCGCCCATGGACCAGGTGGGGTGTGCCAGCGCGTCCTCCACGCCCACGTCCTCCAGGTCCGCAGCGGCCCGGCCACGGAAGGGACCACCGGAGGCGGTAAGCACGGCGCGCACCACGCGCCCGCGGGGGACGCCCTCCATCAACTGGAACAGGGCGGCGTGCTCGGAGTCCACCGGCAGCAGCCGGGCGCCGGTGCGCGCGCATGCGGCACGCACCAACTCGCCGCCCACCACCAGGCTCTCCTTGTTGGCGAGCGCGATGTCGATCCCGCGCTCGGCCGCCGCCAGCGTGGGACCCAGGCCGGCCGCGCCCACGAGGGCGTTCAGCACGATGTCGGGTTCGGCCGCCTCGATCAGGCCCGCCAGATCGGGGTCGTGTGCCACGGTGCCCCCGCCGCCGGCGCAGGCGGTGTGGCGCACCCCGTGGGCCGCCGCCTGGGCGGCCATCTCCGGGGCGCGCTCGCCGCAGGCCAGGCCGCACAGTTCGAGATCCGGCGAGCCGGCGACCACGTCCAGGGCCTGGACGCCGATGGAGCCGGTGCAGCCGAGGACGAGGACGCGGGTCACAGGATCGATGGTAGCGGGGGGTCGGCGGGCGTCCGTGAACGGCGCGCTAACGCGCCGGGGCCAACGTGTGGGCCGTCTCGCAGAACGCCGCCACCAGGGCGACGCAGGCGTCCAGGTCGTCGGGGTGGCAGGTCTCGACCACCTGGTGCACGTAGCGCGTGGGGATCGAGACGCAGCCGGCCATCGCGCCGTCGCCCGAGAGCTGCAGCTCCCGGGTGTCGGTGCCCCCGCGGGTCATGATCTCCAGCTGGTGCGGGATCTCGCGCTCGGTGGCGACCGCCACCAGGTGGTCCACCAGCTCGCCGGGGACGATGGCGCTGGCGTCGAAGACCTTGATGGCCGCCCCGTCCCCCAGCGCGGAGATGCGCTCGTGGCCCTTGGCGCCCGGCCCGTCGTTGGCCAGGGTGATGTCGATGGCCAGGCCGATGTCGGGCTTCACGCGCGCCGTGGCCACCCGTGCCCCGCGCAGGCCCACCTCCTCCTGCACCGATGCCACGGCCACCACCTCGCACTCGTGCTCGGCCAGGCTCCGGACCGCCTCGATCATCACGTACAGGCCGGCGCGGTTGTCCAGGCTCTTGCACGTGAGCAGATCGCCCAGCCGGGCCATCGCGCGCTCGCGCGTGATGACATCGCCGGGGCGCACCAGCTCCTTGACGCGCTCGGCCGGCAGCCCCAGATCGACATAGAAGTCCTCCAGCTTGGGCGGCCGGCGCTTCTCCTCGTCGCTCATGATGTGGACCGGCCGGCTGCCCATCACCCCCAGCAGATCCTCGCGCCCGTGCACGATCACCCGCTGGGCGGAGAGGGTCTTGGCGTCGAAGCCCCCCAGCGGCAGGAACCGCAGGAAGCCGCCGTCCTCGACGTGCGTGACCATGAAGCCGATCTCGTCCAGGTGCGCCGAGAGCATCACCCGCGGACCGCCCCCGCCGGCCCGGCGCGCGATGAGGTTGCCCAGAGGGTCCACCTCCACCGAGTCGCACAGCGGCTCGAGCTCGCGGCGGGCGATGGCCCTGATGCGCTCCTCGCGCCCCGAGGTGCCCGGGGTCTCACACAGCTCGGTAAGGAGCTCCAGGTTCATCTGTCCATCCCCGTCGGTTGACCGTCAGTAGACCAGGGCGATGGTGGCCAGGTAGGCGGCCACCGACCCGAAGAGCATCGCATCGAAGCGGTCCAGCACGCCCCCGTGTCCCAGCAGCAGCCGGCCCGAGTCCTTGGCGCCCGCGTCGCGTTTCAGCAGCGACTCGAACAGATCGCCCAGGAATGCCGCGGGGCAGATCGCCAAGCCCAGCAGCAGCGACTGCCAGCCGTCGATCCAGTCCATGTAGAGCCCGGCGACCCAGACCGCCATGGTGGCCACGACCAGGCCGATGGCGGCACCCTCCACGGTCTTCTTGGGCGAGGTCACGGGCGCGATCGGCCGGGTGCCCCACAGGCGCCCGCCGAAGTAGGAGGCCGTGTCGAACACCCACACCCCCACCAGCACGTTGGCCACCGCGCCGGCGCCGTCGGGCAGCTCGCGCATCATCACCAGCACCGCCAGCGGGACGCCCACGTAGAAGATGCCGAACATCGTGATGGCCACCCGCGCGGTCACATCCTCGCGTCGCTGCAGCATGAGGCCGGCCACCGCGCACGCCCCCAGCCCGATCCCCAGGCCGATCAGCAGACCGTGCTCGGGGAAGTCGTGCAGCCAGACGGCCACGATGCAGGCCGCGGCGCCCAGGTAGCCGGCCCAGCGCAGGGGCCCCCACGCCGCCGTGAGGTTGTAGAGCTCGTAGAGGGCCAGGCCGGCGATCAGGAGCACGGCCGCCACGAACAGCGGGCCGCCCACCGCCACCGCCGCCACGGCCACCGCGATCCCGGGAACCGCCACCAGGATGCGCGAGGTCAGGATGCCGTCCGCCCCCCGAAGCGTCGCTCGCGGCCGGCGTAGTCGGCCAGCGCCTCGGCCAGGCCCTCCTCGTCGAAGTCCGGCCACATCCGCTCGGAGAAGTGCAGCTCGGCGTAGGCCGTCTGCCACAGGAGGAAGTTCGACAGGCGCCGCTCGCCGCTGGTGCGGATCACCAGCTCGGGGTCGCGCATGTCCGGGGCGTAGAGGTGCCGGGCGAAGTCCTCGATGCCGGCCTCGGGGGCCTCCGCGGCCACGAAGCGCCGCGCCGCGTCCACGATCTCCTGGCGGCCCCCGTAGTTCATGGCGATGAACAGGCGCAGGCGTGAGTTGCCGGCCGTCAGCGCCTCGGCCTGGGCGATCTTGTCGCGCAACGAGTCGTCCAGGCGGTCGATGCGGCCGATGAAGCGCATCCGGACGCCCTCGGCGTGGAGTTCCTGCATCTCGCGGTCGATCAGCTCGACGAAGAGGGCCATCAGGTCCTCCACCTCGTCGACCGGCCGGCTCCAGTTCTCGGTGGAGAACGAGTAGATGGTCAGGTCCTCCACGCCGGCGTCACCCGCCGCGCGCACGACCCGCTTGAGCGCGCGCGCACCCGCGCGGTGGCCGGCGCCGACCGGCAGCCGACGCTCGCGCGCCCAGCGCCCGTTGCCGTCCATGATGATCGCGACCGACCGCGGCACGGCGGGGCCGGGCGCGGACGGGGCGGGGCGTGGGGCGCGGGCCAAGCCGATGGCCGACCGGGCCGCGCGCCAGCGCGAGGAGAGCGCCATGGGTGGGTCGCCGCGGCCGGCCGGTCAGACCTCGAGGATCTCCGCCTCTTTGTGGGCCAGCAGGTCGTCGATGACCTTGACCTCGGCGTCGGTGAGGTTCTGGACCTCCGTCTCGGCGCGACCGAGGTCGTCGCGGGAGATGCCGCCCTCCTTCTCCTCGGCCTTCAGATCCTTGAGGGTGTCCTTACGGACGTTGCGCACCGCGACGCGCGCCTCCTCGGCCATCTTGTGCACCAGGCGGACCATCTCCTTGCGTCGCTCCTCGGTGAGGGGCGGCACCGGCAGCCGGATCAGCTTGCCATCGTTGCTGGGGTTCAGCCCGATGTCGGACTCCATGAGCGCCTTCTCGATGGAGCCGATGATGCTCTGGTCGTAGGGCTGCACGACGATCAGGCGCGCGTCGGGGGTGCTGACCCCCGCCAGCTGGTTGAGGGGCGTGCGGACCCCGTAGGCCTCCACGGTGACGCGGTCCAGCAGCGCGGTGGAGGCACGGCCGGTGCGCACCGTGGCGAACTCGTTCGCCAGCGCCTTGCCCGCGCCCTCCATGCGCCGCTTGGCCTCGTTCAGTAGCTCCTGCATCTACGCCTCCTGATCGGTGACCACCATCGTGCCGACCCGCTCGCCCTCGAGCAGCCGGCCGATGTTGCGCTCGTCGCCCATGTTGAACACATGGATGGGCAACCCGTTGTCCATGCAGAGGGTGAGGGCCGTGGTGTCCATCACCTTGAGGCCGCGCTCGATGGCCTCCATGTGGCTGATGCGCGAGATCAAGCGGGCCTCGGGGACCACACGCGGGTCGGCGTCCAGGACGCCCTCCACCCCGTTCTTGGCCATCAGGATGCATTCGGCGCCGATCTCCAGCGCCCGCAGGGCCGCCGTCGTGTCGGTGGTGAAGAACGGGTTGCCCGTCCCGCCGGCGAAGATGACCACCCGGCCCTTCTCGAGGTGGCGGATGGCGCGCCGGCGGATGTACGGCTCGGCGACCTCCTGCATCGAGATGGCCGACTGCACGCGGGTGACGAGCCCGAGCTTCTCCATGGCGTCCTGGATGGCCAGCGCGTTGAGCACGGTGGCGATCATGCCCATGTAGTCCGCGGTGGCCCGGTCCATGCCGATGGAGGCGCCCTGCAGGCCGCGGAAGATGTTGCCCGCCCCCACGACGACCGCCACCTGCACGCCGCGGTCGCACGCCGAGGACACCTGGCGGGCCACCTCGGTGATGCGCACGGGGTCGATGCCGTAGGGCTCGGAGCCCATCAGGGCCTCGCCCGAGAGCTTCAGGACGACCCGCGTGAAGGCCACGCCTGCGCCCCCGCCGGAGACGGGGGCCTGGCGGTGGTCCACCTCGTCGGCCGGGCCGCTACTGGCCAAGCTCGAACACGGCGAAGCGGCGGATGGTGACGTTCTCGCCCAGGCCGGCGGCCACCTCGACCCGGAGGTCCTCGATGGTGCGCGGCTTCTTCTCGGCGCCGTCCTTGACGAACTCCTGGTCGAGCAGGCAGAGCGACTTGAGCTGCTTGTTCAGCTTGCCCTCGACGGCCTTCTCGCGGGCCTTCTCGGGGACGTCCTTGGCCTGCTCCTCGTAGATCGCGCGCTCGGAGGCGACCAACGACTCCGGGATCTCGTCCATGGAGACGAACTGCGGCTTCATGGCGGCGATGTGCAGCGCCAGGTCGTGCACGAAGTCCTGGAACTGCTCGGTGCGGGCCACGAAGTCGGTCTCGCAGTTGACCTCCAGCAGCACGCCCACGCGGCCGTTGGCGTGGATGTAGCTGTCCACCAGGCCCTCGTTGGCGGCGCGGCCGGCGCGCTTGGCGGCGTCCGCGAGGCCCTTCTTGCGCAGCTCGGCGGTGGCGGACTCGATGTCCCCGCCGGCCTCTGTGAGGGCGTTCTTGCAGTCCATCATCCCGGCGCCCGTGCGCTCGCGCAGCTCCTTCACCATGGCTGCGGTGACGGCTGTGCTCACGATGCGGGCTCCTCGGTCGGGGTGGTGGCGGGCTCGGCGGCCGGGGCGTCGGGGGCCGGGTCGGCGGCTGCCGGTGCCTCGGGGGCCGCCTGGGCAGCCGGGGCCTCCGCGGGGGTCTCCTCGGCGGGGATCTCCTCGGCCGAGGCCACGATCTCCTGGTTGGCCACGGCGCCGCGTCCTTCGAGCACCGCGTCGGCCAGCGCGCCCAGGATCAGGTTGCACGAGCGGATGGCGTCGTCGTTGGCCGGGATGACGTACGTGGCGTCGTCCGGGTCGACGTTGGTGTCCACCAGGCCGATCACCGGGATGCCCAGGCGGTTGACCTCGCGCACACCGATGGCCTCCTTCTTGAGGTCCACCATCACGACCGCGTCGGGCAGGCGCTGCATGTCGGCCACGCCGCCGAGGTTGGTCTCGAGCTTGGTCAGCTCGGCCTCGCGGGCCAGGCGCTCGCGCGTGGGCAGCAGCTCCAGCTGGCCGCCCTTCTTCTGGTTGCGCAGCTCGTGCAGGCGGCGGATGCGCTGGGAGATGGTGCCCCAGTTGGTCAGCAGGCCACCCAGCCAGCGGTGGGACACGTACGGCATGTTGCACCGCTTGGCGTTGTCGGCCACGGCGTCCTGGGTCTGCTTCTTGGTGCCCACGAACATGACCGTCCCGCCGCGCTGGGAGATGGCGCGCACCACATCGCACGCCTCATCCAGGAGCTGGATGGTCTGCTGCAGGTCGATCACGTAGATCCCGGCGCGCTCGCCGAAGATGTAGCGCTTCATCTTCGGGTTCCAGCGCCGCGTCTGGTGCCCGAAGTGAACCCCGGACTCCAGCAGCTGCTTCATGGTCACGGTAGGCACGGTGACTCCTCGCTGCGGTTTGGTGTGGTGATGAGCCGGCGCGCTCCGTCGGGACCCGCGCGGTGCGGGCACCCGCCGACGGGTGGTCGGGCCGGGGAGAGGGTTGATGATCCGACGGGAGAGTCTACCGGGATCGGCCGCGGCGGTCACGGCGCCCGGGGCGGCGTCCATCCGCCCGCATCGACGTCGGCTCGGGTCGATGACGTCCTCGCCGCGCGGGTTTGACGCCGTCGGTGACACCCCGGGTGACGCCGCCGCGCGAGGATCGTGACATCAGTCGAACCGAGAGGGGGCCATCATGGAACTCTTCACCATCCGCCGGCGCCACCTGTGCCGCGCCGAGGACATCGAGGCGGTCGACGCACGATCGAACGCCGCGGCCGCCGAGCGTGCCTCGCGGATGCGCAAGGTGCGCAGCTACATCCTCGACGAGGGCGATGGCTGGCTGGGCAGCATCTGCGTCTACGAGGCGGACGGAGCCGGCACCATCGAGGAACACGCGGCGGCCGCGGGCCTCGCGTGCCACGAGGTCGAGCGCGTGAGCCTCACCGACGTGGCCCGGGACGACCCGTCCTCGGGTCTCGGCTAGGCTCGGCCGGCGTCGATCAGGAGGAGGTCCGCATGCCCCGCTATGTCGTGCACAGGCGCTTCGCCGGCGTCAGCGAGGCGGAGATGCAGGAGGTGAACATCCGCGCTGGACGGCTTCCGGTGGAGCGGTTCACCGACCTCACCTGGGAGCACAGCCACGTGTGCATCGGACGGGACGGGGAGTTCGAGAGCTTCTGCATCTACCGAGCCCCGAGCGCCGAGCGGCTGCACGAGCACGCCGAGGTGCTCGGCTACCACGCCGTGCTGGACATCCTCGAGATCATCGATGACGTGACGCCGGCCGACGTGGGCGCCGGCCCCTGAGGTCCGGCTGGCCTGCGATCACCCATCGGCCCGGACCCCGCACAGGCGGGTCCACAGGAGGTGCTCGAGGCTGAGGTAGTCGACCGCCCGGCGCGCCAGCAGCGCGCGCCGGCGCGGGTCGTCCCGGCCAAGCAGGGCGAGGGCCCCATTGATCAGTTCGATGGCCTCACCGAAGCGATGCGACGCCCGTGCACTCTGCGCCGCGGCGCTCGCCCGCTCGACCGCGAGATCCGGGTCCCCCGCCGGCCCGGCCGCGCACCAGTGGCGGGCGGCATCGGCCGAGTCCCCCGTGCCGTCCGCGTCGAGCGCGGCGGCGATCCGGGCGTGCAACCGCCGGCGCCGGGCGGCGCCGACCCGTGAGAGCAGGTCGTCACGGATCAGGTCGTGGACGAAGCTGATGCGATCCGGCGAACCGGGATCCTCGACCAGCAGCCCGGCACGCAGGCCGTCCTCCACGCCGCCGGCCAGCTCGTCCTCCGGGAGGTCCCACGCACGCTCGAGCACGGCCAGCTCGAACGACGGTCCCGCCACCGCCGCCAGCGCGAGCAGCCGGGCCGAGCCCTCGCCGACCGCCGCCAGGCGCCAGTCGACGAACGCCCGCGCCCGCGCACCGATCGGCGCCGATCGGGAGGTGCCGCCTCCGGCGGGTGGGGCCCCCGCGGATCTGGCCATGTCGAGGGCCAGCAGCGGGTTGCCGCCGCTGGCGCGCTGGATCGTGGCCGAGAGGACCCCGTCGCCGCCGGCGCGCCGGCACAGCTCGTCGGTCGCGGCCTCGTCGAGGGGCCCGAGCGCCACGTCCACCGGGTCGTCGGGGCGCTCGAGCGAGGTCAGGAGGCGCGTCAGGTCCCCGGCCGGGGCCATCTCCTCGGGGCGCACCGCGCAGATCACCAGCAGCGGCAGCCGGGCGGCGCCCGCCACCATGCGGGAGAGCAGGACCGCCCCCGCCCCGTCCACATGGTGCGCGTCGTCCACCATGAGCACCACAGCAGTCTCCTCTGCCAGCCGGCACACCCTGTCGGCCACCTCGTCGAGCGCCGGCCCCTGCCCCGGCCCGGACCCGCCATCCGCCAGCTCCGGATGGCCCGAGACCGCATCGAGCACCGCGCCCGCGGCGCGCGCCGACCGACCCGCGCATCCGAACAGGATCACGCTGCCGGCCTCCGCGAGCTCCGCGCCCACCTCGGCCAGGACGCGCGTCTTGCCGATGCCGGCCTCGCCGGTGAGCAGGACGGTCCGAGCCCCGCCCGCGCGGGTGTCGGCCTCCAGCGCCAGCAGCCGGCCGATCTCCTGGCGGCGCCCCACCAGCGGACGCTCGCCCGCGAGGGCCAGCGGCGCCGGCAGCGCCCGGGGTCGCCCGGGGCCCGCCCCGCGCCGGGATCCGGGCCGCACCGCCGCGCGCTGCGACTCCTCCGGGCGCCCGCCACCCGGCGCGGCCGCCTCGCCGCCCGCGCCGATGGCACGGGCCAGCTCCCGGGTCTGCTCGGACGGGGCCAGCGACAGCTCTCCGCGCAGCCGTTCGCGCAGGAGCGCGTACGCGCGCGTCGCCCCGACGGGATCGCCGGCGGCGGCCAGCGCGCCCATCAGCGCCCTCTGGGCGGACTCGTCGAGCGGGTCGAGCGCCGCCCGGCGCCGCGCCCAGTCGAGGGCGCCGGCGGGATCCCCCTCCCGCGCGCGGCGGGCCGACATCTGCTCCATGGCCGCCGCCACCCGGTCGGCGACGGACCGCCGCTCCTCGATCACCCAGTCATCGTCGAGTCCCGCCAGCAACTCCCCGCGGACGAGGGCGAGTGCCTCCTCGGGCCGCGCCTGCTCCAGGAGGCCGTCGAAGGCCCGGGTGTCCACCCATACGGCGGGCTCGGCGTGCAGGCCGGCCCGCTCCCGGTCCGCCCACACCACCCCTTCCCCCAGTGCGCGCCGCAGCCGCCACAGGGCGGTCCGCAGACTGGCGCGGGCGCTCCGATCGAGGATGTCGGGCCAGAAGCGCGACGCCAGGCGGGACCGCTGATGGCTGCCGGGGTGTAGCGCCAGCCAGGCGAGCAGCGCGCGGGGACGCCCGCTGGGCAGGTCCACCACACGACCCGCCGCCTCGATCGTGAACTCGCCGAAGAGGCGCACTCGGGGAGGGCCGTGGTCCGGCGGCCGGGATTCGGAGGTGGTCGGACTACCGGGATGCGTCGCCATGGGATGCCGCCCGTCGGTGGCTCGCGGCCCATGCTCTCAGCGCCCGGCGCGTCGATCAACGCGGCGCCCCCGCGCGGCTCAGCCCCAGGGGGTCGGGGGCGCCAGTTCCGCGGCGGCGGCCGCGCGGACGCGGGCGGCATCCAGCACCGCGGCCAGATCGTCGGGCAATGGGCTCGAACAGTCCACCGGCTCGCCCGTCTCCGGGTGCGGGAACGCCAGATGCGCGGCGTGCAGGAACTGACGCCCGAGGCCGAACGGGTTCGGGCGCCGGCAGTAGACCGGATCGCCCACCACGGGCAGCCCCTCGGCCTCGAGGTGCACGCGGATCTGATGGGTGCGCCCGGTGTCCAGGCGGGCCTCCATCAGGCTGAAGTCGGCCAGCGCCTCGATGCGCCGCAGGTGGGTGAGCGCCTCGCGCCCCTCCCCCTCGCGCACGTGGGTGGACATCCGCGTGCGGGTGCGCCGGTCTCGGCCGATGGGCCGCTCGACGGTGCGCGCCGCGGGGGCCTGCCCGTGCACCAGCACCAGGTAGCGGCGCTCGATCTCGCGCTTTTTCATCATCCGCTGCAGGCGCCGGTGGGCGCGCTCGGACTTGGCCACCACCAGCAGCCCGGAGGTGTCGCGGTCCAGGCGGTGCACGATCCCGGGGCGGGTGGGGTCGTCGCCGCCGGCCACCGCGTGGGCCAGCAACCCGTGCACCAGCGTGCCGGCGCCGTGTCCGGCCGAGGGGTGGACCACGACGCCCGCAGGCTTGTCCACCACGATCAGGTGATCATCCTCGAACACGACGCCGAACGGCACGCCGGCCTCGGGGACGAGCGCCGACAGGGGTGCCTGCTGGGGCTCCACCTCCACCATCTCGCCCACCGCGAGGGTGTGGCGCTTTGCGCGCACGGTGCCGTCCACCCGCACCCGGCCCCCCTCGATCAGGCGCTGGGCCTCGGCGCGGCTCCCCACGGCATCGAGCCCTCCCACGGCGGCGTCCAGGCGCCGGCCGTCCCACTCGGGCCCCACCGTCACCCGCAGGGGCGCGGGCGGGCGGTCGCTCACGCCGCGGGGTCGGGCTCGGGACGGGGCTCTTCGCGCAGCAGCCCCAGCACGATCAGGCCGGCGCCGACGACGATCCCGACGTCGGCCACGTTGAACGCCGGCCAGCCGACGACGTCCACGAAGTCCGTGACCGCCGCGTGGCGCACGCGGTCGACCAGGTTGCCCAGGCTGCCGCCCACCAGGAGGCCCGCCCCGGCCGCAACCAGCGGGTTGCGCGACACCAGGCCGGCCAGGGCGATGGCGATGGCGCACAACGCCACGACCGTCAGCACCGCGACGATGGTCGCCCGGCCGGGGAACAGCCCGAAGGCGATCCCGGTGTTGTTGACACGGGTGAGGTCCAGGCCCGGCACCAGATCGATGCTCTGGCGCATGTCGAGGCCTGTGCGCACCAGGATCTTGGTCAGCTGGTCGGCCGCGAACACCAGCCCCGCAAGCGCGACCGCCCACAGCCAGCGCGACTGGACCTGGCGCCGCTGGCGGCGCTCGATGGCGCGCCCGATGGCCTCCCGCGTGCCGGTGGAGCTCATGGGGTGCCCCCGGTGAACTCGGCCAGCGACTCGGCCACGGCTCGCGCGATGTCTGCCGGATCCCCGTCCACCTCGATGAGCTTACGCGCCCCCCCGGACCCCTTGCGCAGGCGCACCGCCGGGGCGCGCACGCCCGCGCAGTCGGCCAGGTAGGCGCAAAGGGCGGCGTTCGAGCGCCCCTGGTGGGGCGGGGCTGCGATCTGGACGCGCAACGCCCCCGCCTGTACCCCCACCGCGCGGGTCGCACGGGACCGCGGGACCGCCTTGACCGCGATGACCGCGCCCGTGGCGGTGCGGGTGAGCCACTCGGGGTCCTGTGCGCGTGCGGCGGGTACGGTCGCGGGTCCTCGGACTAGAAGAACGACAGGACCAGGCCGCGCAGGATGTAGAGCACCAGGATCGCCAGGATCGGCGAGAGGTCGAACATCCCGATGGGCGGGATGAAGCGGCGGAAGATGTTGAGGTACCAATCGGTGCTCTGGTGGACGAAGTTCCACACGGCGCGCAGCGGCCCGTCCACCGGCGGCCGCGGCACGAACGACAGGATGATCCGCATGAAGATCACGATCAGGAACACCGTGAACAGCGCGCTCACATAGAGCTCGACCTGATCCATCACCCGCCCGTCCGCTTCGGCTTCATCGAGCCATCATCACAGCTCGGCGGCACGCCGGGCCGCGGCGCGCACGGCGTCGGCCACGTGGGCGCGCACCGCGCCCCGTTCCAGCACCGCGATGCCCTCGATCGTGGTCCCGGCCGGCGAGGAGACGCTCTGGCGCAGGGTGGCGGGATCGTCGCCCCCCGCCAGCAGGGCCGCGGTGCCCGCGATCACCCCGGCCACCATCGGCCGCGCCTGTGCGCGCGAGAGGCCGGCGGCGACGGCCCCCTCCTCCAGGGCCTCCGCCACCACCGCCACCAGCCCCGGCCCCGAGCCGGCGAGGGCGGTCGCCACCGGGAAGAGGGCCTCGGGCAGCTCCACCACGGCGCCCAGGGGCGCCAGCAGGCCGTCGAGCATCCTCCGGCCCGCACCATCCACGCCGCGGTGGGCCACCGCCACCACGCCCGCGCCGTGGCGCACAGCGAGGTTGGGCATGGTGCGCACCAGCGCCACCCCGGGCAGGGCTCCGGACAGCCGGTCCAGGTCCCAGCCGGCGGCCACCGACAACACCACGGCCCCCGGGAGCAGCGACGGCCGGACGGCCTCCAGCACGGCGCCGAGGTCCGCCGGCTTGACCGCCACGCACACCAGGTCGGCCCCGGCCGCGGTCGCCGCGTCCGTCACAGTCCCGCCCGACTCGGCCACGGCGCCCTCGGCGGCGGCCGGGGATGCGTCGGCCACCCGCAGGCCGGCGGCCGCGGCGGGCGTCCCGCGCACGATGCCGGCCACCAGGGCCCGGCCCATGGCGCCAGCGCCGATCAGCCCGAGGGTGGGTGCGCCCGAGTCGCTCAATACTGGTTGAAGAAGCCCTTCTCCAGCAGGCGCGCGCGCTCCTCGGCCGACACCTCGACGTTGCGCGGGGTCAGCATGAAGACCTTGTCGGCCACGCGCTGCATCCCGCCGTCGAGGGCGTAGGTGAGGCCGCTGGAGAAGTCGATCAGGCGCTTGGCCAGATCGGTCTCGGCGCTCTGGAGATTCAGGATCACCGGCACGCCGGCCTTGAACCGGTCCGCGATCTGCTGGGCGTCGTTGAAGCTCTTGGGCACGACCAGGTGGACCTCGGACGGGTGAGCGCGGTTCTCGACCGCGCGCATGACCGGGGCCCGGCCCCGCGGCGCCTCGTCGGCGAAGATGTCGTCGAAGTCGTTGTCGCGCCGGCGCGGCCCCAGCCGGCGCACGTTCGGCCGCTCGCGGTAGCTGCGCTCGAGGTCCTCATGGGCGCTGCTGCGCCGGTCCCGGTCGCGCCCCCGGTCGCGCTCGCGCTCGCCGCGTTCGTCGTAGCGGCGGTCCTCGTCGTCGAGTTCGTCGTCGTAGTCGTCCGGCTCATCGGCCATGCCGAAGTAGACGAGAGTGCGGTGCCAGAGGTCGCTGACGGCCATCTACAAGATCCCCGTGCCGGTGGTTCCGCTGTCCGCGAGGAGCCCGCGCCCGACGCGCACCATGGTGGCACCCTCCTCGGCGGCCACGACATAGTCCTGGCTCGTGCCCATGGAGAGGTCGCGGAAGTCGTGACGGCCGGCCCACTCGGTGCGCAGGTCCTCGGCCAGACGGCGGGTCCGGTCGAAGAACGGACGGCTGTTCTCGGCGACGTCCTGCTTGGGGGGCATGGCCATGAGGCCACCGATCACGAGGTCGGCATGGACCGACACGTCCTCCACGAATGCCCGCACGCTCTGCGGCAAGATACCACCCTTGGTCGACTCCTCGGCGATGTTGAGTTCGACAAGGACCCGCACCTCACCTTCCGCGCGCCGGGCGATCTCGGCGGCGAGCCTCTCCGAGTCGAGGGAGTGGATCAGCCGGACGGCCGGGAGGATGTCGCGCACCTTCTTGCGCTGGATGTGGCCGATGAAGTCGAAGGTGAGGGCGCCGGCGGCCACCTGCGCCCTGGCCGTGAGGTCCTGGAGGCGGTTCTCCCCCACCACGCCGACGCCCGCCGCGATCAGCGCGGGCGTGTCCTCGGCCGGGATGTACTTGCCCGCCAGCACCAGCTCCACGGCGCCGGCGCCGCGGCCCGACACCCGGGCGGCGGCGTCCAGCTCCTCGCGCACCCGCCCCACGGCGGCCTCCAGCGAGGCGGTGTCCAGCGGGCGGTCGGGGCGCTCGGTCATCGCCACACCATGCCGCACTGGCGCCCGCACACGCCGTCCGCACCGCGGTACGAGAACAGCGCGTCCGGGTTGCAGCGGGTGCAGCGGTCGACCACGGTGATCGCGCCGGCATCCACCCCGGCATCGAGCAGTGCCGCGACCGCGGCGCCCGGCAGGTCCAGGTGTGAGCCGCGCCCCACCGACGGGCCGAAGCGCGCGATGAACGGCTCCCGCACATCCTCGGAGACCTCGTAACAGCAGGGCCCGATGGCCGGGCCGACGGCGGCGCCGACCCCCTCCCCGCCGGCAAGTTCCCGCACCACCGCCTCGATCACCCCACCCACCAGGCCACGCCGGCCGGCGTGGGCGGCGCCCACCCGGGTCCCGTCCATCCGCCACACCAGCACCGGTACGCAGTCGGCGGCCAGCACCATCAGGCCGAGACCTTCGGCCCCCGTGACCGCGGCATCCCCGCAGGGGCGCTCGGGCGGGGCCTCGGCAACGGGGACGACCTCGGCCCCGTGGACCTGGCGCAGGGAGACGACGCGCGCGGGATCCAGCCCGGCGCGGGCCGCCAGGCGCGCGCGGTTGGCCGCCACGTCCTGGGGCCGGTCGCCGACGTCCGGCGACAGGTTCAGCGAGGCGTACGGGCCCGCGCTGACCCCGCCGGCGCGCGTGGTGAACAGCGCCCGGGCGGCGCAGCCGGTGTCCACCTCGATCACCTCGTCCGGAGACGATGCGTGTTCGCTCACCGCTCACCCCGCGCCGCCGCCAGCGCCACGGCCAGTTGCCCGGCGGCATCCGGCGTGGCCCCGTCGAGCATCGCCGCGCGCGCGGCCAGCAGCCCTCGGCCGATGGCGGGCCCGGGCGCGATGCCGGCCGCGCGCAGGTCGTCGCCGTCGATGGCCGCCCGCCGGTCGCGCGCGTCGGTCCACCAGCGCGCCACCCCCGCCGCGCCGCCGGCGAGGGCCCCCACGCCGAAGGCCGCCGGGGTACGGCCCAGGGCGGCGTCCACCTCCGACAGGCGCCCGATGGGCGCGAGGCCCGGAGCCGCCGACCAGCCCGCGTCGACGGCCAGCGCGGCCTCGCGCGCCCATCCGGGCAGCGCGGACGATCCCACCGCCTCCGCCCGCACCCCGGCGCCCAGCCGGGCCGCCCAGGCCGCGAGGTCGGGCGCGCCCCTGGCGGCCAGCGCCCGGTCGACCGCCTCCAGCCGCGCCGGCGCGTCCGGTAGCACCCAGGGCACGCCCAGCCGGTGCAGCACCGACAGCGCACCACCGGCCACCGCCTCGCACAACAGGCGACCGAGTTCGTCGGCCACCCGGGCCGACCCGAGGTCCAGCGCCGGCGCCGCCAGGGCCGCCTCGGCCGCGGTGCCGGCCTCGAGCGTCAGCCCCAGACGTGCGACGTAGCGCGCGGCGCGCACCAGGCGGCTGGGGTCCTCGGCGAACGACCCCGGCCGCAGGGTGCGCACCAGGCGGGCGTCGAGGTCGACCCGCCCCCCGTGGGGGTCGTGCAGGAGGCCGGCCCCCTCGCCGCTGAGGCCCAGGGCCATGGCGTTGACGGTGAAGTCGCGCCGGGCGAGGTCGTCGGCCAGCGTTCCCGGCTCCACCTGCGGCAGCGCTCCGGGGTGCGGATAGCGCTCGCGGCGGGCCCCCACCAGGTCCACCCGGCCCTCGGGCAGCGCCACCTCGGCGGTGCCGAACCGGGGGAAGTGGTCCACCGGCGCCCCCAGCGCCCTGCCGAGGCGGCGGGCCAGCGCCGGCGCGTCGCCCACCACCACCAGGTCCACCTCGTCGCCGGGCGCCACACCCAGCAGGGCGTCGCGCACGGCCCCGCCCACCACCATCACGGTGTCCTCCCCGAGGGCGGGCAGCACCCGGGCCAGGAGCGGGTGGGCGTACAGCGTGGCCGCGAGCGGGTCAGCCACGGCCGCGGAGGGCGCTCGTCGGACTATCATCGGCGGCGTGAGCAACGACGACACGACCCGGAAGCTGTCGGACATCGCGCCGGTCGACCCCGATCTGGTGGCGGCCCTCGCGCGCTTCGAGCACCTGTCCTACCAGGAGCTCACCGCGGCCTTCGAGGAGCACACGGCGCGCTTCAAGGCGTGGGTGGAGGACCCCGCCAACGAGGGCCGCCCCATCCGCGAGTGGCCCGGGTACCTCGACCGCATCGCCATCGACGCCCACATCGAGCGGCGCACCTGGATGGAGTAGGGCTCCCACCCTCGCTGGGCCGCCGCTCAGGCGGCGGGGAGCACCGCGACGGCCTCGATCTCCACGCGCGCGCCCAGAGGCAGCGCGGCCACGCCGATGGTGGACCGGGCCGGGGGGTCGGCGGTGAAGACCTCGCCGTAGACGGCGTTCATCGCGGGGAAGTCGCCGGCGATGTCGACGAGGAAACACGTGCACTTGACCACGTGTCCGGGGCCGGCGCCGGCGGCCTCCAGGATGGCCAGGAGGTTGTCCAGCACGCGCCGGGTCTGGACCGCGACGTCGCCCTCCACCAGGGCGCCCGTGGCGGGGTCCACCGGGACCTGGCCGGAGATGAACAGGGTCTCGCCGGGCGGTACCGCCACGGCCTGGTTGTACGGCGCGCCCGCCACGGGTGCGGGGGCGGCCTCGGTGCGGATGATCCTCATCGGCCGGACGCTACTACAGCCGCACGGGCACGCCCGCCCCGGCCATCGCCCGCTTGACCTGCTCCACCGAGTAGACCCCGTCGTGGAACACCGACGCCGCAAGCACGGCATCGGCGCATCCCGCCGTGACGGCCTCGGCGAAGTGCTCCAGGGTGCCGGCGCCGCCCGATGCGATCACGGGCACGGGCACCGCGGCCGCGATGGACGACAGCAACTCGGTGTCGAACCCCACCTGCGTGCCGTCGCGATCCATGCTGGTGACCAGCAGCTCGCCGGCGCCACGCCCGGCGGCCTCCACGGCCCAGGCCACGGCCTCGCGGCCGGTCTCGAGTCGCCCGCCGTTGAGGTAGACCTCCCACCCGGAGCCGTCGGCCCGCCGCTTGGCATCGATCGCCACCACGATGCACTGGGCGCCGAAGCGCTCGGAGGCCTCGGTGATGAGGCCGGGGTCACGGACGGCGGCGCTGTTGAGCGAGACCTTGTCGGCGCCGGCGGCCAGCACCGCGCGGATGTCCTCCACCGAGCGCAGGCCGCCGCCGATGGTGAACGGGATGAAGACCTGCTGAGCGGTGCGCCGGGCGAGCTCGACGATCGTCGCCCGCCCCTCGTGCGAGGCGGTGATGTCCAGGAACACCAGCTCGTCGGCGCCCTCGCGGTCGTACCGGGCCGCCAGCTCCACCGGGTCACCGGCGTCGCGCAACCCCACGAAGTTCACGCCCTTCACCACCCGGCCGGCATTGACGTCCAGGCAGGGCACCACGCGGATCATCCGGCGCCCGCCAGCGCTCCGAGGGCCTCGGACACCGTGAAGCGGCCCTCGTACAGGGCACGGCCGACGATCACTCCGGTGATGGTGGGCACCCCCAGGTCGCGGAGCTTCACCAGGTCGTCCAGGCTCGAGATGCCACCCGAGGCGATGATCTGCAGCGGCGGCGCCGAGTCGGCCAGGCGGCGCAGCGCGGCCAGGTTCGGTCCGCCCAGCGTGCCGTCGCGGCTGATGTCCGTGTAGAGCAGGTGCCGGACGCCGGTGCTCACCAACTCCTCGGCCACATCCCATGCGTCGCGGTCCGAGACCTGGGTCCAGCCGTGCGTGGCCACCTTGCCCTGGCGCGCGTCGAGGGCGACCACCAGGCCGTCGCCCAGGCGGTCGATGGCCCATCGCAGCAGGTCCGGGTCGTCCAGGACGGCGGTGCCCACCACCACCCGGTCGACCCCGGTGGCGACCGCCGTCTCGATCGCGGCCCGCGAGCGCAGGCCACCGCCCATGTGCACGGTCCCCGGGAAGGCGGCGGCGATGCTCGCCACCAGGGCCGCGTGGACGGGCCGGCCGTCCAGGGCACCGTCGAGGTCGACGACGTGCAGGCAACTCGCCCCGCCGCCCGCGAAGTCGCGCGCCTGGGCCACCGGGTCCTCGTTGAAGACCGTGGTCTGGTCGAAATCGCCCTGACGCAGCCTGACCGCGCGCCCCGCGCGCAGGTCGATGGCCGGATACAACGTGATGCTCACCCGCTCACCTTCTCCCGATCCAGATCCGTCAGCCAGCGGCCCAGCAGGCCCAGCCCGGCGGCGCTCGACTTCTCGGGGTGGAACTGCACCCCGGCCACGCCGTCGCGCCCCGCCGAGGCGCAGAAGCGCACCCCGTGCCCGGCCGTCCCGAGGACCATGCCCGCGTCTGCCGGCACGCAGGCGTAGCTGTGCACGAAGTAGTAGGTGGAGGCGGCCGGCGCGGGATCCTCGGGCGCCAGCGCGCACCCGGGCGCCCAGTCCACGTGGCTCCAGCCGATGTGGGGCACCTTGCGCTCGGTGCGCAGCCTCCGCACCGTACCCGCCAGGAGCCCCAGGCCGGCCACGCCGGGCGCCTCCTCGCTCTCCTCGAACAGGAGTTGCAGACCCAGGCAGATGCCCAGCACGGGCACGCCCGCGGCCGGCGCCGCCGTCACGGTCTCGTGCAGCCCGGCCGCGCGGATGCGCGTCATCGCCTGCCCGAAGTGGCCCACGCCGGGCAGCACAACGGCGTCGAAGCCGGCGGGGTCGACCGGCTCGGTCACCACCGACACCGCGGCCCCCAGCAACTCCAGCGCCTTGGTGGCGCTGAGGAGGTTGCTCATCTCATAGTCCAGCACCGCCACGCGCGGTGGGCCCGTCACAGGCTCCCCTTGGTGGACGGCACGCCCGTCACGCGCGGGTTGGGCGCCACGGCCGCGGCCAGCGCCCGGGCCAGCCCCTTGAAGGCGCCCTCGATGGCGTGGTGGGTGTTGCCGGGCGCCAGCAGGCTCAGGTGCAGCGTCATGCCGGAGTGGTTGACCACGCCGCGCAGGAACTCGCCCACCAGTTCGGTCTCGAACCCGCCGATGACCGCGACCGGCAACGGCAGGTCCAGCGCCAGGAAGGGCCGCCCCGACAGGTCGATCGCGGTCCGGACCAGGCACTCGTCCATCGGCACCAGGGAGTGGCCGTAGCGCTCGATGCCGCGCCGGTCGCCGAGGGCGCCCGCCAGGGCCTGGCCGATGGTGATGCCGACGTCCTCGACGGTGTGGTGCGAGCCGGTCTCGAGATCGCCGCGCGCCTCCACGTCGAGGTCCACCAGCGCGTGCCGGGCCAGCAGGCTCAGCATGTGGTCGAAGAAGCCGACGCCGGTGGCCACGGTGGCCACGCCGGAGCCGTCCAGGTCCATGCGCACGCGCACGTCGGTCTCGCCCGTCACCCTGTGCGCCTCGCCGACGCGGCTCATGAGCCCACCCGGGCCTCGGCCGATCGGGCGTGCTGCTCGAAGCCCTCGGCGCGCGCGAGGGTGGCGAGCGCCGGCGTGAGGGCCTCCACGGCGCCGTCGGTCATCTCCACCACGGACATCCTCCTCAGGTACGTCGCCGGCCCCAGGGCCGACGCGTAGCGGGCCGCCCCGCCCGTGGGCAGGACGTGGTTACTGCCTGCAACATAGTCGCCGAAGGCGGTGGCGCAGTTCGCGCCGATGAACACGGCCCCCGAGCGCGTGATCCGCGCGGCCACCGCGCGGGGGTCTGCCGTGGCGATCTCGAGGTGCTCGGCGGCGAAGGTCTCGGCCAGGGCCACGGCGCCATCGAGGTCCTGGCAATCCACCAGTGTCACGGGCCCCTCGGGCGACGGCATCCCGTCGAGGGCGGCGGCGACGGCGTCGATGCAGGCCGGCGCGGGGCTGACCAGCACGGCCGGCGAGTCGGGCCCGTGCTCGGCCTGGGCCAGCAGGTCCAGTGCGACGGAGCGGGGGTCGGCCGAGGCGTCGGCGATGATCAGGACCTCGCTGGGCCCCGCGATGCCGTCGATCCCCACCCGCCCGGCGGCCTGGCGCTTGGCCTCCTGCACCCAGGGGCTCCCCGGGCCGACGACGACGGCCACCGGGGCGATGCTCTCGGTGCCCCAGGCCAGGGCCGCCACCGAGGCCGGGCCGCCCACCGCGTAGACCTCGTCCACCCCGAGGATGGCGCAGGCCGCCAGCACGCCGGCATTCGGGCGCCCGTCGGGGCCGGGCGGGGTGACGACGACGATCCGCTCGACGCCCGCGACCTTCGCGGGGACGACGGTCATCACCACCGTCGAGGGGTACGGCGCCCGGCCGCCCGGGACGTAGCAGCCGGCGGCGTCCACGGGGATCCAGCGCGCCTGCACGCGCTGCCCGGCCGGGAGGACGACCTCGTGGTCGGCGGGCATCATCGCCTCGGCGTAGGCCCGCACCTGGGCGGCGGCCGTGGTGATGGCGGCGCTCATGCGCCCGGTGGTGCGGGCGAGGGCCTCGGCCAGCACCTCGCCGGGCACCCGGATCGCGCCGGCGCTGAAGTCGGGGCAGTCGAAGCGGCGCGTGATGTCCACCAGGGCCGCGTCGCCGCGGCTGCGCACGTCGGCCGCCACGGCCGCCACGCCCTCGGCCACGCCGGCCACATCCGCGGCCGGCCGCAACCCGGCCGCCATCTCGTCGTGCGCACCGGGCGCCATACGCAGCCGGCGCACCAGGCCGGGAGCCGCGCTCACCTCGCGACCGCGGCGGCCATCGCCGCCACCACCGGGCCGATCTCCTCGGCCCGCAGGCTCATGGCGACCCGGTTGGCGATCAGGCGCGCCGTCGAGTCGAAGATGTGCTCGCGCTCCACCAGGCCGTTTTCACGCAGCGTGCGCCCGGTGGCCACCAGATCGACGATCCCGTCCGAGAGCCCCACAAGGGGAGCCAGCTCCACGGAACCGTTGACCTTCACCACCTCCACCGGACGGCCCGTCCCGGCGAAGTACTCGGTCGCCGCGCGCGGGTACTTCGTGGCAACGCGCAGGACGCCCAGGTGCTCCAGGGCCCCCGGAGTGGGGTCGGGGCCGTCGATCGTCGCGTAGGCCATCCGGCAGCCGCCGAAGCCGAGATCCAGCAGTTGCACCACCTCGGGCTCGCGCTCGCGCAGGACGTCCACGCCGGCGATGCCGAGATCAGCGGCGCCTGCCTCCACGTAGGTGGGCACGTCGCTGGGACGCGTGGTGATGTAGGTCACCCCTCCCGCGGCCTCCACCACCAGGCGGCGGCCGGCATCGCGCAGGGGCGACACGTCGAGCCCCGCGGCCTCCAGCACCTCCACCGAGCCGTCCAACAGTGCTCCGAGCGGCACGCAGATCCTCACTCGGTGAACTCCCTCAGGTCGGCGCAGATGCGCTTCTCGCCCCACGCGCGGTCGGACACGGCGAGGGTGCCGCCGTACTCGGGGCGTGCCACGTACCGCCAGCCCTCGGCGGCCGCCAGCGCGTCGGCGCGGTCGCCGTCATCGGCACCCAGCGCGATCACGGTGACCCCGGCGGCGCGGGCGTCGGCCGCGGGCTCGGCGTGGGTGTCCAGCCCGCCCACCAGCACCACGCCCGCGCGCAGGGCGGGATACGAGCCCCGTACCTCCAGCACGGCCCGGTGGAGTTGCTCCAGCGCCACGGCGAAGCCGATCGCCGGCCGCGGGGCCCCGAAGCGCTCCGCCAGCCCGTCGTAGCGCCCGCCCACCGCCAGGGGCTCGGACGCGCCGGGGGCGTAGGCCTCGAAGACCACCCCGGAGTAGTAGGACCAGTCGCGCAGCACGCCCAGGTCCACCCGCAGCTCGCGGTCGACGCCGTGACGCGCCGCTGTGGCGACGGTGCGCTCGAGCGATTCGCAGGCCTCCCGCGCCGACGGAACCGTTTCGCGGATGCGGTCCAGCACGGTGACATCGCCGCTGAGGGTGGGCAGGTCCGCCAGCAGCGCCGCCCCCTCCTGCGCCAGGCCCGCCGCGCCCACCCGCTCGCGCCAGCCCACGAGATCGCGCTCGGACAGGGCGCGCCCGAGGGCGGTGCGGGTGGCGGTGTCCACCCCCAGCCCGTCCATGACCGCCCGCGTCAGCGACACGTCGCCGAGCGCGATCCGCGGCCGGCGGACCCCGGCCGCGCGCAGCGAGCCGACGAGCACCGCGATCACCTCGGCATCCGCGCCCGGGTGGGCGGCGCCGACCATCTCGATGCCGGCCTGGCGCAGCTCGGTGGCGCGCGGGCGGCCCGGCCGCGGGGGCCGGAAGGCGCTGGCCACGTACGAGACGCGCACCGGACCCGGGTGATCGGCCAGGCGCGTGGCGACCAGCCGGGCGACGGGGATGGTGAGGTCCGGCCGCAGCACCATCACGCGGCCGGCCTCGTCGAACAGGCGGTAGGCGTCGTCGGAGGCGCCGGCCTGCGCGCGGTCCACCGCCTCCGCGTACTCCAGCATCGGCGTGGCCACCTCGCGGTAGCCGGCCAGGGCCACGTGGGCGCGCCAGCGGTCGGCCACCTCGCGCAGCTCCTCGGCCTCCACGGCCAGGATGTCGCGCGCGCCCGCCGGGATGCGGGGCGGCACGGGGACCGGCTCAGTCACTGATGCGCTCGATGTCGGCCCCGACGGCCCGCAGGCGGTCGTCGATCGACTCGTATCCGCGGTCGATCTGGCCCACGTTGCCGATGGTGGTGGTGCCCTTGGCGGCGAGGCCGGCGATGAGCATGGCCATGCCGGCGCGGATGTCGGGGCTCTCCACCCGCTCCCCGTAGAGCGTCGCCGGGCCGCTGATGACCGCGCGGTGCGGGTCGCAGAGGATGATCCGGGCCCCCATCGCCACCAGCTTGTCCACGAAGAAGAGCCGGTTCTCGAACATCTTCTCGAAGATCATCACCGTCCCGTGGGTCTGGGTGGCGACCGCGACGGCGATGCTCGTGAGGTCGGCCGGGAAGGCCGGCCAGATGCCGTCGTCGATCTTCGGGATGGCGCCGCCCTCGTCGGAGACCACCCGCAGATCCTGGTCGGGCGGCACGCGCAGCGAGGTGCCGTCCATCTCGACCCGGATGCCCAGCCGCGCGAAGGTCAGGTTGATCATCCGCAGGTCGTCCTCGCGGATGTCTGGGATCGTCAGGTCCGAGCCGGTGATGGCTCCGAGGCCGATGAACGAGGCGATCTCGATGTGGTCGGGGCCGATGCGGAAGCGGCCGCCGCCCAGCCGGTCGACGCCCTCCACGATCAGCAGGTTGGTGCCGATCCCCTCGATGCGGGCCCCGAGTTCAACCAGGAAGTTGGCCAGGTCCTGGACGTGCGGCTCGCAGGCGGCGTTGCTGATGAGCGTCCGGCCGGGCGCCAGCACCGCGGCCATCAGAGCGTTCTCGGTGGCGGTGACCGACGCCTCGTCCAGGAAGATGTCGGCCCCCGACAGCCCGTTGGAACGCAGGCGGTAGGAGCGCTCCACCTCGCAGACGGCGCCCAACTCGCGGAAGGCGAGGATGTGGGTGTCCACGCGCCGCCGGCCGATGAAGTCGCCGCCGGCCAGGGGCAGGTCCACCGAGCCGCAGCGCGCCAGCAGCGGACCGGCCAGCAGCAGCGAGGCCCGCAGGCGCCGGCAGAGCTCAGGGTCCAGCTCCGTGGTGCGCACGCGCTCGGCGCGCAGCGAGATCGCGTTGTCGCCGACATCGCGGATGTCGACGCCGAGGTCGTCGAGCAGCGCCAGCATCGCGTGCACATCCAGGATGTCCGGCACGTTCTCGAGCACCACCTCCTCATCTGTGAGGAGGCAGGCGGCGAGGATGGGCAGCGCGGCGTTCTTGTTGCCGCTCGGGACGATGGTTCCCGAGAGGGGGCGCGCGCCCCGGATGACCAGCATGTCGGTGCTCACGAGCGGGCTGACCGGTGTCCTGTGTCGCGGTTTCGCACGGCGTCGGGCCCCTGCCCCACCGCGGACGCGCGGGGCCGCCACGGACGGTGCCGGTCGGCGGATGCGCGGGCCGCAGAGAGCGCGGGCACGGCGGTCGGGTCCGCGCCGATTCCGGGGGCGGAGACTAGCAGCCGCACACCGCGGCCACCGCCTCGCGCAGGCGCGTGACATCGCCGTGACACCAGTGGAATCCCCAGGAGGCCCGGAGCGCGGGCGGGTGCTCGAGCCACCGCACGATCACCCCGCGCGCCGCCATCCGCGCGCAGGCGCGCGCGGCGTCGTGACCCTCGAGCGCGAAGCTCAGCAGCCCCGCCTGGGGGCCCTCGGGGGTGAGGACCTCAAGGCCCGGGATGTCCGACAGGGCCGCCCGCGCCGCCGCCGCGCCGGCGAGGATGCGCTCGTGGACCGCGGGCCACCCGGTCTCCTCGAGCCAGTCCAGTGACGCGGCCCAGCCCGAGAGCAGGGGCATCGGGGGCGTGGACATCTCGAACCGGCGGGCGCCCGGATGGGCGCTGAGGCCGCCGTCCGGGGTGTGCGCGGTGCCGCTCTCGTAGCCGGAGAAGGCGATATCGAGCCGGTCCTGGGCCGCGTCGGCCACCCACACGGCGCCGAGCCCCTCGGGGCCGTACAGCCACTTGTGGGCGGGGACCGCGTAGACGTCAGCCCCGAGCGCCCCGACATCGACCGGGATCGCGCCGGCAGACTGGGCGCCGTCCACCACCACCAGGGCGCCCGAGCCCGCGATCGCCGCGGCCGTCGCGGCGATGTCCAGCACCGCCCCGGTGCCGTAGGCCACGTGCGAGAGCGCCACCATGCGCGTGCGGGGGCCGACGAGCGCCGCCACCGCACCCGGCAGGTCATCGTGGGCCTCCCGGGACGGGATGTGGTGCAGGCGCACCCCGCGCCGCCGCGCCAGCACCCCGAGGGGCACCGAGAGCCCGGGGTGCTCGAGCGCGGTGGTGATGACCTCGTCGCCCTCGTGCCAGTCGAGACCCCAGATGGCCACGTTCAGCCCATTGGTGGTGTTGGAGGTCAGCCCCACCTGCCTGGGCACGGCCCCGAGCAGCCCGGCCACCCGTGCCCGCAGGCGTGCGGCCACGCCCTCCATGCGCATGACGGCCTCCAGCGTGCCCCGGCCGCGCTCGGCTCCCAGGCGCAGCGCGTCGACGCTCGCCGCCACCGCGGGCTCGGGCAGCGGCCCCGCGCCCCCGTGGTTGAGGTACAGCTCCGGGCCGGCGCAGACCCCCAGGGCGGCGCGGACCGAGGGCAACCAGCCCGGCTCGTCCTCTTCGAACCTCACAGGGGGCCCTCCGGCGCCGCCCCGGGCGCCGGGTCGTCCTCGGCGGTCAGCTCACGGATACGGGCCTCCGACGCGGCCAGGCGCTCGCGGCACACCGCCAGATGCACCCGCCCGCGCTCGAAGAGCGCCACGGCCTCCTCCAGCCCGACCGCCCCGGTCTCGAGGCGGGACACCACGGCATCGAGCTCGGCCAGCGCCTCCTCGAAGGTGCTCGTCCGCTCCGCCTCCTGCCCACCCCCGTCGGGAGTGTCCGTCATCTGTCCCCCTCCACACGCACGCCCACACGTCCGTCGTGCAACTCGACCTCCCACCGGTCCCCCGGGCGGGCGGGGGCGCCGTCGGTCACCACCCGTCCCTCGGAGCGCACGATCGCATACCCCCGGGACAGGGTGGCCGCCGGCGACAGCGCGCCGAGAAGCCCCTCGGCACGCGCCAGCCCCGAGCGCGCGGCGGCGAGGCGGTTCTCCATCGCCCGCTCCATCCGCGCCGAACGCCCGGGCAGAAGCTCCCCCGCGGTGTGTGCCGCACGCGCGAGCCCCCGATGCAGGCGCTCGGAGCGCCCCTCCAGGCGCCCCCGGCCCGCGGTGCCGGCACGACGCAGCCCGTCCGCCAGGCCCGCCCGCGCCTCACCCAGATCGCGCCGGGCGGCGGCGCCGATCCGCTCCACGCCCGCGGCCATGGCGGCCTGGGCGTCGGCCAGGTGGGCCAGGGCCGCCTCGCGGGAAATCGTGACCGCGACCGCGGCCGCGGTGGGGGTGGCACACCGCAGGTCCGCCACCTCGTCGCACAGCGTCACATCGCGCTCGTGACCCACCGCCGAAACGACCGGCACCGGGCACGCCGCCACCGCGCGGCACACCGGCTCGGAGTTGAACGCCATCAGGTCGTCCAGCGACCCGCCCCCGCGCGTCACCACCACGACGTCCACCTGCGGCTCCGCGCCGGCGCGTGCGACGGCCCGCGCGATCCGCACCGGCGCGTCGTCGCCCTGAACCTGCGTGCCCGCGATGGCCACCCGCACGCCGGGGTTCCGTGCGACGGCGGTGCGCACGAAGTCATCCCGGGCGGCCCCGGTCAGGGAGGTCACGACGCCGATCTCACGCGCCAGCACGGGGACCGGCCTGCGACGCGCCGGGTCCAGCACGCCGTCGGCGACAAGGCGGGCCCGCAACTCGGCGATCCGCGCCCGCAGCAGGCCCTCGCCGGCCGGCTCCATCACCTCCACCCGCATGCTCACACGAGAGCGCTGGCGGAAGAACTCCACCCGGCCGTGAGCGTGGACCAGCATCCCCTCACCCGGGCGAGGCACGATGCGATCGAAAACGACCGCCCGCATCGAGGCGTCCATCACATGCTGCCCGCGCAGGCGGAAGTAGACCTGAGAGCCGGCGCGCCGGACGTCCTCGATCTCGGCCTCCACCCAGAAGGCCCGGACGTCCTCGAACCGCGCCGCCACGGCGGCCGTGACCTCCTCCAGGCTCCAGACCCTCCTGGACCCGATGACCTTCACGCCACGCCTCCCGCTTCGCCACCGCCGGCCCCACAAACGCAAACGGCCACGGAATGATCCGTGGCCATCTGACGCTACTGCATGAACTAATCCCGGCGGCGACCTGCTCTCCCGCGAGCCTTCGCTCGGAGTACCATCGGCGCTGAGGGGCTTAACGACTCTGTTCGGAATGGGAAGAGGTGTTTCCCCCTCGCTAAGACCACCGGGAACTCTTGAGGCATACCCTCAAGACTGCATAGCGGCAAATCGGTGTGCAAAAAATGGTCAAGCCCTCGGCGGATTAGTACGGGTCTGCTGAACGCATTGCTGCGCTTACACATCCCGCCTATCAACCAGATGGTCTATCTGGAGCCTTACCCCCTCGAAGGGGTGGGAGATCTCATCTTGAGGTGGGCTTCCCGCTTAGATGCTTTCAGCGGTTATCCCGTCCAGACGTAGCTAGCCAGCAGTGCCGTTGGCACGACAACTGATACACCAGAGGTCTGTTCATCCCGGTCCTCTCGTACTAGGGACAACTCCTCGCAAATCTCCAGCGCCCACCGCAGATAGGGACCGAACTGTCTCACGACGTTCTGAACCCAGCTCGCGTACCGCTTTAATGGGCGAACAGCCCAACCCTTGGGACCAACTCCAGCCCCAGGATGCGACGAGCCGACATCGAGGTGCCAAACCCTCCCGTCGATGTGGACTCTTGGGGAGGATAAGCCTGTTATCCCCGGAGTACCTTTTATCCGTTGAGCGACGGCAATTCCACTCTCTACCGCCGGATCACTAAGGCCTACTTTCGTACCTGCTCGACCTGTCAGTCTCGCAGTCAAGCTCCCTTATACCTTTACGCTCTACGCACGATTTCCACCCGTGCTGAGGGAACCTTTGCGCGCCTCCGTTACAATTTGGGAGGCGACCGCCCCAGTCAAACTGCCCACCTGAAACTGTCCGAGAGCCGGATCACGGCCTCCCGTTAGAAGCTCAGAACATCCAGGGTGGTATCCCAAGGGTGGCTCCACGGCAGCTAACGCCACCGTTTCACAGCCTCCCACCTATCCTGGACAGGATGTCCCAAACCCCAATATCAAGTTGCAGTAAAGGTTCACGGGGTCTTTCCGTCTTGCGGCGGGTAATCGGCATCTTCACCGATACTACAATTTCACCGAGTCCCTCGTTGAGACAGCGCCCAACTCGTTACGCCATTCGTGCAGGTCGGAACTTACCCGACAAGGAATTTCGCTACCTTAGGACCGTTATAGTTACGGCCGCCGTTTACCGGGGCTTGGTTTCAAAGCTTCGCCCGAAGGCTAACCTCTCCACTTGACCTTCCGGCACCGGGCAGGCGTCAGCCCCTATACGTCGTCTTACGACTTCGCAGAGACCTGTGTTTTTGGTAAACAGTCGGTTGGGCCAATTCTCTGCGGCCTCCTCGGGCTCCTGGCGCGAAGCCTATCACCCTACCGAGGCGCCCCTTATCCCGAAGTTACGGGGCCATTTTGCCGAGTTCCTTAACGAGGGTTCTCTCGATCACCTTGGTATGCTCTACCTGCCCACCTGTGTCGGTTTTGGTACGGGCGCGTTCCAACTCCCTAGAGGCTTTTCTTGGAGGCATGGAATCGACGACTTGCCGGCTAATGCCGACCGACATCCCCTCTCGGAGTATATGAGCCCCGGATTTTCCTGGGGCTCCTCCTACCGGGTTGTCCGAGGACTACCAGCGCCTCGGTTCGCCTATCCTTCCCCGTCCCCCCTTCGGTGATAACGCTGGAGACGCGGTACAGGAATATCAACCTGTTATCCATCGCCTACGCCTATCGGCCTCGGCTTAGGTCCCGACTAACCCTGAGAAGATTAGCTTTACTCAGGAACCCTTGGGCAAACGGTGGAGGAGTTTCTCACTCCTCTTTCGTTACTTATGCCTGCATTCTCACTTCTCCGCGCTCCACGGTGGCTTGCCGCAACCGCTTCACTGCACGAAGAACGCTCTCCTACCGCTCCGTCCGAAGACGAAGCCCACAGCTTCGGGGGCCGGCTTGAGCCCCGTTACATTATCCGCGCACGAGCATTTGACCAGTGAGCTATTACGCACTCCTTAGACGAATGGCTGCCTCTAAGCCAACATCCTGGTTGTCTGTACACTCGCACAACGTTTTCCACTTAGCCGGCGCTTGGGGCCCTTAGCTGGTGGTCTGGGCTGTTTCCCTCTCGACTACGAAGCTTATCCCCCGCAGTCTGACTCCCCTGCTCTGGAGTCGTGGCATTCAGAGTTTGTCTGACTTCGGTAACCTGGTAGGGCCCCTAGGCCAAACAGTGCTTTACAACCACGACTGAACGCAGGAGGCTATACCAAAATATATTTCGGAGAGAACCAGATATCACCGAGTTTGATTAGCCTTTCACTCCGATCCACAGGTCATCCCCGCCGTTTTCAACCGACGTGGGTTCGGCCCTTCACGAGGTCTTACCCTCGCTTCAGCCTGCCCATGGATAGATCACTCGGTTTCGGGTCTGCCGCATCCGACTAAAGCGCCCTATTCAGACTCGCTTTCGCTACGGCTCCGCTTACGCTTAACCTTGCCGGATACGAGCAACTCGCAGGCTCGTTATGCAAAAAGCACGCCGTCACTGGACTAGCCAGCTCCGACCGCTTGTAGGCACGTGGTTTCAGGTACTATTTCACTCCCCTCCCGGGGTACTTTTCACCTTTCCCTCACGGTACTAGTTCGCTATCGGTCGTCAGAGAGTACTTAGCCTTGCGGGGTGGTCCCCGCAGATTCCGACCGGGTTTCCCGTGCCCGGTCGTACTCAGGTGCCAACGAGGGAGTGCGCACACTTTTGCCTACGGGGCTCTTACCCTTTGTAGCCAGCCGTTCCAAGCTGCTCGGCTAACATGCGCATTTGTAACTCCCCGGTTGCGCTGCGGCGCAACCACGTTGGTCCTACAACCCCGGATCAAGCTAAGCCCGCAGGCATGGCACTTGATCGGTTTGGGCTGATCCCCGTTCGCTCGCCACTACTAAGGGAGTCGAGGTTTCTTTCCTTTCCTCCGGCTACTGAGATGTGTCACTTCGCCGGCTTACCTTCACCCGCCCTATGTGTTCAGGCGGGGATACGCGCGCATTACCACGCGTGGGTTTCCCCATTCGGAAATCCGCGGGTCAAAGGTTGTTCAGCACCTCACCGCGGCTTATCGCAGCCGTCCACGTCCTTCATCGGCTTCTGACGCCAAGGCATCCACCACGTGCCCTTCATATCTTGACCAATATGTAGAGCACACCTACTGCCGCTATGCAGTTTTCAAGGTACGCCCGTCGCCCGGAGGCGACGGATGAAGAGCGATCGGGCCCCCGAAAGGAGGCCGGATCCCTCAAGACTGAACAGCATGAGCCGGCGCGATGGTGTTCCGCGTGTCATGAACCCTTGTAATTAGGATGTTCACACGGACATCGGTGCCGGCAGCCAGGTCGTCGACGTTGATCTAGGGCTTCTGGCTCGCTCGGTGTGACCCGAGGGAGCTCAACGATGGCGAACCATCGGAGCCCTGGCGACGCTATTGCGCCGCTATCCCTAGAAAGGAGGTGATCCAGCCGCAGCTTCCGCTACGGCTACCTTGTTACGACTTCACCCCAATCGCTGACCCCACCTTCGACGGCTGCCTCCCTTGCGGGTTAGCCCACCGGCTTCGGGTGTTGCCAACTTTCGTGGTGTGACGGGCGGTGTGTACAAGGCCCGGGAACGTATTCACCGCGACGTTGCTGATTCGCGATTACTAGCAACTCCGACTTCATGGAGGCGAGTTTCAGCCTCCAATCCGAACTGGGACCGGCTTTATGAGATTCGCTCTGCCTCGCGGCTTTGCAGCTCTTTGTACCGGCCATTGTAGCACGTGTGTAGCCCTAGACATAAGGGGCATGATGACTTGACGTCGTCCCCACCTTCCTCCGGTTTGTCACCGGCAGTATCCTATGAGTCCCCGGCATTATCCGCTGGCAACATAGGACAGGGGTTGCGCTCGTTGCGGGACTTAACCCAACATCTCACGACACGAGCTGACGACAGCCATGCACCACCTGTGAACGTGCTCCGAAGAGGGACCCTGTTTCCAGGGTTTACACGCACATGTCAAGCCTAGGTAAGGTTCTTCGCGTTGCGTCGAATTAAACCACATGCTCCGCTGCTTGTGCGGGCCCCCGTCAATTCCTTTGAGTTTTAGCCTTGCGGCCGTACTCCCCAGGCGGGGCACTTAATGCGTTAGCTACGGCACGGAATCCGTTAGAAGACCCCACACCTAGTGCCCAACGTTTACGGCATGGACTACCAGGGTATCTAATCCTGTTTGCTCCCCATGCTTTCGCTCCTCAGCGTCAGTTCCGGCCCAGAGCACTGCCTTCGCCGTTGGTGTTCCTCCTGATATCTGCGCATTCCACCGCTACACCAGGAATTCCATGCTCCTCTACCGGACTCTAGTCACCGCAGTATCAGATGGCGTCTCAGGGTTGAGCCCTGAGTTTTCACATCCGACTTACGGAACCGCCTACGAGCTCTTTACGCCCAATAAATCCGGACAACGCTTGGTCCCTACGTGTTACCGCGGCTGCTGGCACGTAGTTGGCCGGACCTTCTTCTGTGACTACCGTCATTTTCGTCGTCACTGAAAGTGGTTTACAACCCGAAAGCTGTCATCCCACACGCGGCGTTGCTGCGTCAGGCTTTCGCCCATTGCGCAATATTCCCCACTGCTGCCTCCCGTAGGAGTCTGGGCCGTGTCTCAGTCCCAGTGTGGCTGATCGTCCTCTCAGACCAGCTACCCGTCGATGCCTTGGTGAGCCGTTACCTCACCAACTAGCTGATAGGCCGCGAGACCCTCCTAGAGCGCCTGAGCATTTCTTCACTCGGCCATGCGGCCATGTGAAGGCATCCGGTATTAGCCGTCGTTTCCAACGGTTGTCCCAGTCTCTAGGGCAGGTTTCTCACGTGTTACTCACCCGTTCGCCACTGTCCCCCGGAGCAAGCTCCGGGATCTCGTTCGACTTGCATGTGTTAGGCACGCCGCCAGCGTTCGTCCTGAGCCAGGATCAAACTCTCCGTCGAGATCTCCAGACCAGCCGAAGCCGGTCCTTGAATCGGGTTGCCGTTCCTCCAACCATCGGGCAAGCCCGACGATCGCATGGAGGAACCGCGTACTGAGAGCCGGCCACCGCTGGCTGCAGTGACCATTTTGTTTTGCCACCTCACCCTCGGAACGAATCCCGGAGATGAAGTGGCGTGGCTCGCCGAGGCCGTTGAGGGTCCTCGGCATTTTGAATTGACAGATGCCAATTTGGATTGCGAAATCCAAAAAGTCACCCGCACTCGCTTTTGCGTCCGTCTCTTCCGTTTTCAAGGAGCGATCGACACCGTGTCTCGAGTAGACCAAGTGGTCCGGTTGAGACTGTGCCGGGCACGCCGATCGAGGTGACTCGATTCAGTCGGTGCCTTTTGCAGAAGCTTCCAGGGGCTATTGCCCACAGAGGCGAGTTGTCACGCTATCGGGAGGGAGCAGGAGCGTCAACCCCCGCCAACCCGATTTTCCGAGTGTTTCCTCGTCGTGTCGACTTGGTTACACCTTCGAGCGCTGGGGCACGCTATCGGGGCCAGGCAGGTCGCGCGCCCCTCCGCTTGTGTGAACCACGTCACATGCTGGCGCCGACACTGCTCAGACCGGGCCGAGAACCGCCAGATGGCGCTGTTTCTTGCCCCGCTGCACGAGGACGAATCGGCCGTCGACGAAGTCCACGGACTCACCACCGGTCTCGACCTTGACGCCGTTCACGCGAATGCCGCCCTGTTCGATGGTGCGTCGGGCGTCGCCCCGTGAGGAGCACACCCCGGTGGCGACCAGGAGATCGACCATCGGCTCGTCGGCACCGAGAGGCTCGCCGAGCACCGTCTCGGGGACGATGCCGCGCAGCGCCTCGAGCGAGTCGCCGTCGAGGTCGCCGGCGCCGAACAGCGCCGCCTGCGCCAGGCGCGCCCGGGTGACCTCGTTCGGGCCGTGGACGAGTCCGGTGATCTCGTCGGCCAGTACCCCTTGCGCGTGGCGGGCCTCGGGCGCGGTCGCGTGCTCGGCCATGACGGCGGCGACCCGGTCGACGGGCAGCAGCGTGAGCTGGAGCAGGAAGCGCTCGACATCTCGGTCGTCGGTGCGCAGGAAGTACTGATGGAACTCATACGGCAGGGTCTTCTCGGCCGAGAGCCACACGGCGCCGTCGGCCGTCTTGCCGAACTTCGCCCCGTCGGCCCGGGTGACCAGGGGCACCGTGAGCCCGTGGGCCCGTGCCTGCTGGCGCCGCCGGATCATGTCGATGCCGGCCGTGATGTTGCCCCACTGATCAGATCCGCCGACCTGGAGCTCGCAACCGTGGCGCTCGTGGAGCTCCACGAAGTCGTTGGCCTGGAGCAGCATGTAGCTGAACTCCGTGAACGAGATGCCCTGATCGCCCTCGAGACGGCTCTTGATCGATTCCTTGGCCAGCATGGTGTTGACGGTGACGTACTTGCCGACGTCGCGGAGGAAGTCGAGCACGCCCACCCCGACCGTCCACTCCCGGTTGTCGACGAGCATGGCGCCGTCGTCGATGTCGACCACGTGGGCCAGTTGCGCACGAATGGCGGCGAGATTGCGGCCGAGCGTGTCCGAGTCGAGCAGATTGCGTTCGTCGGAACGGCCGGAGGGATCGCCGACCATGCCGGTGGCGCCGCCCGCCAGCGCGATCGGATGGTGGCCGAAGTCCTGGAATCGGCGCAGCAGGAGAAGAGGTACGAGGTTGCCGATGTGCAGGCTCTCCGCGGTCGGATCGAACCCGCAGTAGAGAGTGATGGGCCCCTCGTCGAGACGGGTCCGCAGCGCGGTTTCGTCGGTCATGTCCTGCACGAGCCCGCGCGCACGGAGGTCGTCGAGGATGGCGGAACCTGGTCTCGCTGTCGTCACCGTCCGAGGATAGGCACGCCCGACCCCGCCGAATCGTGAATTCGAAGGTTCCCTCTCCCCTGCCGTGGATCGACGCGCGTTCGCGAGCAGAATGGTCCGTCATGCGCCGACTTCGTCGCCTTCTTCTCGCGCTCCTGGCTTTCGCGTCGATTGCCGCCTCGTGCAGCTACGAAACCCAGGACTTCGCCGACCTCTTCGGCGAGGACTTCTCGGTCGATCAGCTCGAGACGGCCCAGTCGTCACGGATCTTCGACCGCGACGGCAACACCATCACCGACCTGCGGGGCGAACAGAACCGCACCGACATCTTGTTCGAGCAGGTTCCCGAACTGGTCTTCAACGCCGTGGTCGCCATCGAGGACGAGCGCTTCTGGGACCACTCCGGCGTGGACTTCAAGGCGATCCTGCGCGCCGCTCGCTCCAACGTGAGCTCGGGTGGCATCAGCCAGGGCGGTTCCACGATCACACAGCAGTACGTGGGCAACGTCTTTCTCGACCGGTCCGAGCAGACCGGCAGCCGGAAGATCGAGGAGATCTTCATGGCCCGCCGCTTCGAACAGAACTTCAGCAAGGAGTTCATCCTCGGGCGCTATCTCAACTGGGTCTACTTCGGCAACGGCGCCTACGGCGTGGAGGCGGCGGCGCGCGAGTACTTCGGCCCACCCGACTGCAGCCGCCAGCAGAGCGCGGCCGATGACGACGATCGCGATTGCCTGAAGGTCACCGAGCTCACGCTGGTCCAGGCCGCCACCATCGCGGGCCTGATCCAGGCTCCGGGACGTTTCAACCCCTACGAGAACTACGAGGCCGCCAAGGACCGACGCGACCTCGTCCTGCTGCGCATGCTCGCCAACGAGTACATCACCGAGGAGGAGTACGACCTCGCGTTGCTGGAGCCGATCGAGCTGGTGGAGGACATTCCTCTGTTGGAGGAGCAGTATCCGGCGGCCCACTTCGTCGACGAGGTGAAGCAGTGGTTCCTCGACAACGAAGCGTTCGGCGAGACCCGCGAGGATCGTACGAAGCTCCTGTTCGAGGGCGGCCTCGACATCCACACCACCATCGACCTGGAGCTGCAGGCCGCGGCCGAGGCCGCCGTGGCGAGCGAGCTGCCGAACATCGCCGCCGACGGCCGCCAGAACCCCGACGCCGCGGTCGTCACCGTGGGCACCACGGCGGCCGACGACGGCCATGTGCTCGCCATGGTCGGCGGGCGTGACTTCTTCGGCGATGGTGACTTCGCCAAGCTCAACCTCGCCACGGGCACGGGCCGCCAGGCCGGTTCGTCGATGAAGCCGATCGCGCTGGCCGCTGCCCTCCAAGCGGGAACTCCCGTCACCAGCAACTGGAACGCGCCGTCCCGAATCGACATCGAGGAGCCGGCGATCTGCGGTGGTCGCTGGAACGTTCGGGGCGGCACCGGCGGCAGTGTCAGCCTCGTCCGTGCCACCCGTAGCTCGCTCAACACGGTCTACGCCCAACTCATGGTGGCCCTGACCCCTCAGGTCTACGTCGACTGGGCCGAGCGGCTCGGCATCGGCGAGGACCGACTGCAACCGGTGTGCGCCGCCGTCCTCGGCAGCGAGAACGTCAACATGGTGGAGATGGCGACCGTCTTCTCCACGTTCAGCCGCAGCGGCACCCGAATCGATCCGGTGCTGGTCACCGAGGTCGTCAACCCCGACGGCACCCTGCTCTACGAGTACTCGCCCGACCCGGTACCGGTCCTGACCCAGAGCGTCGCCCACCAGCTCACATGGGTGCTCGAAGGCGTGATCACCGGTGGCACCGGCACACGGGCCCAGCTGGCCGACGGACGCGCCGCGGCAGGCAAGACCGGCACCACGCAGAACAACGTGGATGCCACCTTCGTCGGCTACACGGCCCAGCGGACGACGGCGGTGTGGGTCGGCTTCCCGACCGCGGGACAGATCCCGATGACCAACTACTTCAACGGCGCCAGCGTGCAGGGCGGCACGTTCCCCGCCCTGATCTGGAAGGCCGTGATGGACCGGGCCCACGAGGGCCTCCCGGTCGAGGAGTTCCCGACGCCGCCGCCGAGTTCGACCACCACCACGATTCCCGTTCCGCCGGCCACCGGGGTCGTACCCGACCTCATAGGCCGCACGATCGACGAGGCGCTCTATGCCGAGCTCGCCTCGCAGTTCTTCAGCCTGAACACCTTCGAGGTCGAGACCGACGAGGTGCCCGAGAATCAGATCGTGTCGCAGGTTCCCGATCCCGGCGACGAGGTCCCCGGCGGCACCCTCATCACCGTCGGGGTCGCCATCTCGCCACAGACCAGCCCGGTTCCCGACGTGCTCGGGCTCGACGAGGCCGTCGCCCGCCAGAGTCTCACCGGCGACGGCTTCCTCCAGGAGGTCAGCTACGAGACCGACCCGGACCCCGGCGACGGTGGCGTGGTTCCCGGCGTGGTGTGGGCCCAGGATCCCCCGGGCGGCACCGACCGCGAAGGGGTCGACACGGTCCGACTCAAGGTCAATCCGCCGGCCGACGGCGGGGAGTGACCGGTGACATCGACCTACGAATCGCCGTTCGAAGAGACCGAGGAGCGTTACTGGGGCGCGACCCGCATCGCCCTCACCGTCGTGGTGCTCCTCATCATCGCAATGTGGGCGTGGATCTACCTCTGGGCGCCGAGGGACAACCCCGACCGTCTCGAGACCCGCTCGTTCGCCACCCGAGCCGAGTCGTTGTGCGCGCCATTGGCTGCCGACATCGCTGCCATTCCGGCGACCACCACCGACACGACCATCGCCGAGCGGGCCGACTTCGTCACCACGGGGACCGAGTTCGCGGCGGCCATGGTCGAGGGACTCAAGGCCGAGTCCGCGGCCGTGACCGACGAGAACGACCGCCGGCTGCTCGAGTTCTGGTTCGCCGACTGGGACGCCTACCTGGCCGACCGCGAGGCCTATGCCGCTCGGCTGCGGGCCGCGCCGGCCGATGCGAATCGCAGTGATCTGGCGTTCACGATCAGCGAGCGGTCGTCGGGCGGTCAGTACACCCGCACGATCGACGGATTCGCCTCGGTCAACGACATGACGTCGTGCTCCGTGCCGGGCGACATCTAACGGTTCGTCAACCGACGAGCGAGCGCGAACCCCTGTCGTGCCATGCGGAGAAGGCCCGGGTCGACCCCGAGCGCGTCCAACTCGGGTTCGGTGACCCAGCGCTGGTCCTGTGACTCGTGGTTCGCCGCGACGGACGCGTCCTCGGGGGCCAGGACGAGAAAGCGCACGTCGTAGTGATCGTGGGCGTCCTCCTTCGGCGGATCGACCCGATGGATGTCGAGATCGATCGGTACCGGCCAGATCCGCAGGCCCTCGATGCCGGTCTCCTCCTCGGCTTCCCTCAGCGCCACGGCAGGGAGGTTCGCGTCGCCATCGGCATGGCCCCCCGGTTGCACCCAGATCTGCAGCTTGGTGTGGAACAGCATGAGCGTGCGGTCGGCCGTGGCATCGACCACGAAGGCGCTGCCGGTGAGATGGCCGGGGCGCTCACCCCGGTCGAGCGGGATCGGCCGATCGGCGAGCAGCGCCCGCATGCGCGCCCGGGTGTCGATCAGCCGGGGTTCGTCGACCGTGGCGATCGTCGCCCAGGCATCACCGACGCGGGCCGACGACGTCAGACTCGGGTCGCCGGCGGAGATGAGCGTCGTCGATGGCATCTCGACGACGCTACCGGCCCGGCTCGAACGGCCGACTCAGCTCGACGGCACCCGTGACGCCGAATCGCCACGGAAGATCGCCACCCTTCGAGAGTCCGATGCGGGTGCCGACGGCCGGTCGGGTCGGCGGATCGACGCCGTCGTCACGAATCGAGACACCGTGCTCGGCCCGGACGAGGTCGGCGCCGTCGTGGCCTCGTCCGAGATCGAACGCCTGGGCCAGTTTCGCGGGTCCGTTGCCCAGATCGACGTCTCGCCGTGCTGCTGTTCGGCGGCGCCGCATCACTTCGACGCCACGCAGTGGCGTCACGGCTCGCAGGAGGACGGCGCCCGGCGTTCCCCCGGCGTCGGTCACCACGTTGGCGCACCAGTGCATTCCGTAGGTGAAGTAGACGTAGAAGTGACCGGCGGGCCCGAACATCACTGCGGTGCGGGGCGTGGCGCCGCGAAAGGCGTGCGATCCGGGGTCGTCGCTCCCCCGGTAGGCCTCGACCTCGACGATCCGGCCCGCCACGCCCGGTGCGACGAGCACCTTGTTGAGGAGTTCGGGCGCAACCTCGAGCGTCGGCCGGGAGTAGAACGAACGTCCGAGCCGCCGACCCATCAGGCCAGGTGAGCGCGCAGCTCGTCGGGGATCGGCACGGGGCGGAACTCCGCGTGATCGACCACGACATACGTCGTGACGGAGTCGATGACGGGGCGCCCGGCCACATGACCGATCGCGGCGACATCGAACGAGGTGGTTCCCCACCGGCTCACCGCGAGCTCGAGGGTGAGCGTCTCGCCGAAGCGGGCCGGGCCCGCCCAGATGATCTCGCTGCGTTTGACCATCACCTCCCACCCGAGGGTGGTCTCGAACTCCGGCGCGAGCGACCGGACCCAGCAGTCGACCGCGTCGTCGATGAAGGCCATGTAGTGCGCGTTGAAGACGACGCCCTGCTGGTCGCACTCGCCGTAGCGAATGCGATAGTCGTAGGACGACATCAGCCGAGGTGGGCGCGGAACCGCTCGAGTTGATCGGCCACCGCAGAGGGTGCGCCACCGCCGCGGGTCGTGCGCCGGGTGACCGACACGCCGGGCGCCAACAACGCCGCGGCCTCGGCGCCCAGAGCGTCGTGGGTCGTCACCAGATCGACGAGTTCACCGTCGCCGGCCAGCGCCTTGCGCACGAGCTCGCCCACGACGGCATGGGCACTGCGAAACGGCATGCCCCGGGCGACGAGCCATTCGGCCAGATCGGTGGCCGCGGCATAGGGCGATGACGCAGCGGCGGCCATACGGTCGGTGCGGTAGGTCGTGGTGGCGACCATCCCATCGAGGGCGAGCAGGGTGAGCCGCACCGTGTCGACGGCATCGAACAACGGCTCCTTGTCCTCCTGGAGGTCCTTGTTGTAGGTGAGCGGCAGGCCCTTGACGGTGGTGAGCAGGCCCGTCAGGTGCCCGATCAGTCGGCCGGCCTTGCCCCGGGCCAGCTCGGCGATGTCGGGGTTCTTCTTCTGCGGCATCATCGACGAGCCGGTCGAGAACGCGTCGTCGAGTTCGACGAAGCCGAACTCGGTCGACGCCCAGATGATCAGCTCCTCCCCCATCCGGCTCAGGTGGACGCCGAGCAGCGAGAGGGCGAAGAGCGTCTCGACCACGAAGTCGCGATCACTCACTGCATCGAGGGAGTTGTCGAACACCTCGGCGAAGCCGAGGGCCGCCGCGGTGATGGTCGGGTCGAGCGGTAGCGATGATCCCGCGAGGGCGCCGGCGCCGAGTGGCGACACATCGACCCGCACTCGGGCGTCGCGGAGCCGGCTCACGTCGCGGGCGAGGGCCCAGCCATGGGCCAGGAGATGGTGGGCCAGTGCCACCGGCTGGGCCTGTTGGAGGTGGGTGTAGCCGGGAAGGTACGCATCGCCGGCGGCATCGGCCTGGGCCAGCAGCGTGCGTTGCAACCGCACGGTGAGCTCGACGATCTCGTCGATCGCACCTTTGGTCCAGAGCCGCAGGTCGGTGGCGACCTGGTCGTTGCGGCTGCGCCCGGTGTGGAGTTTGCCGCCCTCGGGCGCCAGCTCGGTCACCCGCCGCTCGACGGCGGTGTGGATGTCCTCGTCGCTCGCCACGAAGGCGAAGGTGCCCTCGGTCATCTCGGCCTCGACCCGATCGAGCGCGCCGAGCACGGCGTCTCGCTCGGCCTCGGTGAGCAGCCCGACGGCGGCCAGCATCCCGACATGGGCGCGCGAACCGGCGATGTCCTCGCGGAACATCCGCCGGTCGAACGGCAACGAGTCGTTGAGCGCCTGGAGGGCCTCGGACGGGCCGCCTTCGAAACGCCCGTGCCAGAGTTGGCCCCGGTCCGCCACGATCAGCCCCGCTTCCGCGCGAGGTTCCGCAGCCGCAGCGCGTTGAGCTTGATGAAGCCCTCGGCGTCGGACTGGTCGTAGGCGCCCTCGTCCTCCTCGAACGTGGCGATCTTCTCGTCGAACAACGAGTCGTCGGACCTGCGCCCGGCGACGTCGACATTTCCCTTGTAGAGCCGGATGCGCACATCGCCGTTGACGTACTGCTGACTGTGGTCGATGGCCACCTGGAGCATCTCGCGCTCCGGACTCCACCAGAAACCGTTGTAGATCAGCTCGGCGTACTTCGGCATGAGCGAGTCCTTGAGGTGGGCGACCTCGCGATCGAGCGTGATCGACTCGATGGCGCGATGGGCCCGCAGCATGATCGTGCCGCCGGGGGTCTCGTAGGCGCCGCGGCTCTTCATGCCCACGAACCGGTTCTCGACGATGTCGAGCCGACCGACGCCGTTGGCCCCGCCCACACGGTTCAGTTCGGTGAGCACCTCGGCCGGCGACATGGCCTTGCCGTCGATCGCGACGATGTCGCCACGCTCGTAGGTCAGGTCGAGATAGGTGGCCTCGTTGGGGGCCATCTCGGGGCTGACCGACCAGCGCCACATCTCCGCCGGGGGCTCGGTGAACGGGTCTTCGAGCGGGCCGCCCTCGAAGGAGATGTGCAGCAGGTTGGCGTCCATCGAGAACGGCGACTTCTTGCCCCGCTTCATCTCGATCGGGATGTCGTGTTCGGCCGCGTAGTTCATCAACGACTCGCGGGAGCCGAGGTCCCACTCGCGCCACGGCGCGATCACCTTGATGTCGGGGGCCAGCGCGTAGGCACCCAGCTCGAACCGGACCTGGTCGTTGCCCTTTCCGGTGGCGCCGTGGCTGATGGCGTCGGCACCGTGCTCGGCGGCGATCTCGACGAGCCGCTTGGCGATGAGCGGGCGGGCGATCGAGGTGCCCAGCAGGTACTCGCCCTCGTAGATCGTGTTGGCCCGAAACATGGGGAACACGAAGTCGCGCACGAACTCCTCACGCACGTCCTCGATGTGGATGTGGTCCTCGGGCACGCCCATCTGCAGCGCCTTGGCCCGGGCCGGTTCGACCTCTTCGCCCTGACCGAGGTCGGCGGTGAAGGTGATCACTTCGGCGTCGTAGGTCTCCTGCAACCAGCGCAGGATGATCGAGGTGTCGAGGCCGCCGCTGTAGGCGAGTACAACCTTCATGTCAGTTCCACTTCTTTCGGTTCTTTTCGGGGGACTTGTCAGAGACCGGCCAGATCACGAATGCGATCGGCGAGTTCGGCGCCGCTGATGGACTCAGCCGCGATCACCATGAGCGTGTCGTCGCCGGCGACCGTACCCAGGATGTCGTCGATGCCCGCCCGGTCGAGGGCGGAAGCGACGACATGGGCCGAACCGGGGGGCGTCCGCAACATGACGATGTTGCCCGACACGCCGACATCGGCGACCCAGTCGCCCATCACGCGACGAAGATGGTCCTCGGGGGCGATGCGATCGACGGGGTGTTCGGGAATCGCGTAGACGGTCTCGCCGCCGGGCACCCGCACCTTGATGGCGCCCAGCTCGTCGAGGTCGCGCGAGACCGTCGCCTGAGTCGCCACGATGTCCTCGGCCACGAGCAAGTCGACCAGCTGTGTCTGGCTGGTGACCGCCTGGCCGGCGAGCAGCAACCCGATGCGGTGTTGGCGGCGAGCCTTGCTCACGGTGCGTCCTTCGTGGGAGTGCCGCTTCTCATGATTGTGCCTCGTTCACGAGGAAGGCGAGCAGGCCACGGGCGGCGTGCATGCGGTTGGCCGCCTGCACCCAGATCCGGCTGCGTTCGCCGTCGATCACGGCGTCGGCCACCTCTTCACCGCGATGAGCGGGAAGGCAGTGCAGGAAGATCGCACCGGCCGACGCGATGCTCATCAGCCGCGCATCGACCTGGAAACCCTCGAAGTCACGTCGGCGCTTGTCGGCCTCGGCCTCCTGCCCCATCGATGTCCATGTGTCGGCATAGATCGCGTCGGCGCCGGCCGCCGCGACGTCGGGACGATCGAAGACCTGCGCTTCGCCGCTGGCGCGAATCCGGTCGAGATCGGTGTCGGAGAACGTGTAGCCCGGTGGACTGGCGATGCGAAACTGCATGCCCGTCAGTGCCGCGCCGATCGCCAGCGAGCGGGCGACGTTGTTCGCGTCGCCGATGTAGGCCACGCTGCGGCCTTCGAGCGAACCGAACTCGCGGCGCAGGGTGAGCAGATCGGCGAGTGCCTGCATGGGGTGGCCCTGGTCACTCAGGAGGTTGACCACCGGGACCCGATCGACGCCCGCCATCCGCTCGACGACGCCGTGATCGAAGACCCGCGCGCCGATCGCGGCGTGGTAGCCGGCCATGGCGTTGGTGACGTCCTCGACGGACTCGCGGGTGTCGAGGCCGACCTCGTCGCCCTGGATGTACACCGGGTGTCCGCCGAGTTGCACCACGGCCATCTCCATCGAGTTGCGGGTGCGGGCCGAGGGCTTCTCGAAGATCAGGGCCATGCCCTTGCCCGCGAGCACGCGCGGGGGTTCCGGGATGGTGGCGAGATCGAGCACGCGGGCGAGTTCGGCCGGGGAGAGATCGTCGATCTCGAGGAAGTGGCGCATCAGGCGGCCTCCGTTGGGGTCGAGAGAACAGCCTCGATGATGCCCACGGCCTCGTCGATCTGTTGGTCGGTCACGATGAAGGGCGGCGCGAGGCGCAGGGCCGTCGGTGTGATGCCGTTGAGAATCAGGCCACGGTCGAGACACGCTCGGGCGATCTCGGGACCGGTGCGACCGGCCAGCGCGCCGGGTGTGAGTTCGACGCCGACCAGCAGACCGCTCCCACGCACGTGGTCGACGCCGTCGAGGGCCGAGAGTCGGGTCCGCAGCACCGCACTCCGGTCGCGTACGTGCGCCGGTGCATCCATCTCGACGTAGCGCTCGATCGTGGCCCGGGCGGCGGCCAGAGCCAGAGCCTGGCCGGCGAACGTCGATCCGTGATCGCCGGGTCCGAACGCCGCCGCCACGTCGTCGCGGGCCCACAGCGCACCGACCGGCATACCGTTGGCGATGCCCTTCGCGACGGTGACGACATCCGGGGCGATGCCCGCGTGTTGGAAGCCGAACCACTCGCCGGTGCGGGCGAATCCGGTCTGGATTTCGTCGAGGATGAGGAGAATGCCGCGCTCGTCACAGATCGCCCGCACGCCCTGGAGGTACGCGGGGTCGGCCGCGTTGACCCCGCCTTCTCCCTGGACCGGTTCGAGGAGGACGGCGCCCACCTCGGGGCCGAGCGCCCGTTCCAGCTCGTCGAGATCGTTCCAGGCCACGTGCCGGAAGCCCTCGGGCAGGGGCTGGAACGGTTCGTGCTTCTCGGGCTGACCGGTGGCGGCGAGCGTGGCCAGCGTGCGGCCGTGGAACGACCGCATTGCGCTGACGACCACATGGCGCCCCCGACCCTGGTACTTGCGGGTGATCTTGATGGCGGCCTCGTTGGCCTCGGCGCCCGAGTTCTGGAAGAGCACCTGGCCGGACCCACAGTCGATGAGCTCGGAGATGCGCTCGGCCACCGGCGCCTGGTGCTCGTTGGCGAAGAGGTTCGACGTGTGGGTGAGCGTGGCGGCCTGTTCGGCGATCGCCTTGGCCACAGCCGGATCGGAGTGCCCGAGCGAGGTGACGGCGAGACCGCACAGGAAGTCGAGGTGGCGGGTGCCGTGGTCGTCCCACAGCTCGGCCCCCTGGCCCTTCACGAAGAGCCGGGGCGGCGACCCGTAGTTGTTCATCAGCGGGCTGTGGTCGCCGGTGGCACCCCACGCCGCGGCTTGTTCGGCGCTCATGCGTGTTCCTTCGCGGTGACCATGGTGCCGATACCGGCGTCGGTGAACAGCTCCAACAACAGGACATGGGGAATGCGGCCGTCGAGCATGTGGGCGGACTTGGCTCCCGCCTCGACGGCGTCGATGCAGGCTCGCACCTTCGGGATCATGCCACCGCTGATGGAGCCGTCGGCGATGAGCGCCTCGATGTCGGGGACGTCGGCCCGCGCGATGATCGACGACGCATCGGTGACGTCGGTGAGAAGCCCGGGAACATCGGTGAGGTAGATGACCTTCTCGGCGTCGAGGGCACCGGCCAGGGCGCCGGCCACGGTGTCGGCGTTGATGTTGTAGGCCTGGCCCGAGGCGTCGGAGCCGATGGTGGAAACGACCGGGATCATGTCCTCGGCCAGAAGCCGCTCGATGATGCCCGGCTGCACCGAGACCACATCGCCCACGAACCCCAGCGCCGCGTCGCGTGCGGCCGCGGTGATCAGGCCGCCGTCCTCGCCCGACAGCCCGACCGCATACGCCCCGTGAACGTTGATCGATCCGACGATGTCGCGACCGACCTTGCCGACGAGCACCATGCGGGCGACGTCGAGCGTTTCTTCGTCGGTGACCCGCAGGCCATCGACGAACTCGGTCTCCTTGCCGAGGCGGGCCAGAAGCTCGCCGATCTGCGGTCCGCCGCCATGAACCACCACCGGCTTCAGGCCGACCGAGCGCAGCAGGACGATGTCCTCGGCGAATGTCGCCGACAGCAAGGGGTCGACCATGGCGTTGCCGCCGAGCTTCACGACCACGACGGCACCGCGGAAGCGCTGGATGTAGGGCAGCGCCTCGACGAGCGCCCCGGCCCGCTGATCGGGGGCGAAGCCGCGATCGGGCGTCCGGTCCGTGATGTCGTCTGGGCTGCTCATGATCGGTATCCCGCGTTGATGTCGATGTAGCCGTGGGTGAGATCGCAGGTCCAGATGGCGGCCGCACCGTCGCCGACCCCGACGTCGACCCGGATGGTGATCTCGTCGCCCCGCAAGTGCTCGGTCGCTCGGGCCTCGGAGTAGCCGTCGACCTGCACGCCCTTTGCGGCGACCAGCTCGGGACCGATCCAGATCTCGAGCTCGTCGCGGTCGGCGGCCTGGCCGGCCTTGCCGACGGCCATGACGATGCGGCCCCAGTTGGCGTCCTCTGCGGCCAACGCCGTCTTCACCAGCGGCGAGTTGCCGATGGCGAACGCGATGATCTCGGCCGCGTCGGCGGACGCCGCGCCGGTGACCTGGACCTCGACGAACTTCGTGGCCCCCTCGCCGTCGCGGACGATCTGATGGGCCAGGTCCAGCAAGACGCCATCGAGCGCGGCCTGGAAGCCGGGCACTCGCGGGTCGGCCGTCGAGGAGATGATCGCGTCGGGCTGGGCGCCGGTGGCGAAGAGGAGCACGGTGTCGCTCGTCGAGGTGTCGCTGTCGACGGTGATGCGGTTGAACGAGGCGGCGACCGACGCGGACAGGACCCGTTGGAGCACATCGGGGGCGACCGCGAGGTCGGTGAACACGAAAGCCAGCATCGTGGCCATGTCGGGCGCGATCATGCCGCTGCCCTTGGCGATGCCGACGATGTGCGCGGAGGTGTCGGGCACCGCCGCTGACGCGGCCTTCGAGAACGTGTCGGTCGTGCGGATGGCCCCGGCCGATGCGGCCCAACCGTCGGCGCCGGAGGCTTCGAGCTTCGCGGCCAGTGCCGGCAGGCCGGCGCGGAGCGCGTCGCTCGGCAGGGTCTCGCCGATCACGCCGGTCGAGGCCAGATAGATCGTGTCGGGGTCGACGCCGAGCGCCTGTCCGACCAGGTCGGCGGTGAGCGCGGCGGCGGTGTCGCCCGCCTTGCCGGTGAAGGCATTGGCATTGCCGCTGTTGCAGACGATGGCCCGCGCCGAGCCGTCTCCCGCTCCGAGAATGCGCCGGCACCAGTCGACGGGTGCGCTCGGGCAGAGACTCTTCGTGAAAGTGCCCGCCACGGTGGTGCCCTCGGCCAGCTCGGCCAGGAACAGATCGGCCCGTTTGGCGTAGCGGATGCCGGCCTCGTGGGTGGCGAGCCGCACCCCGGCGACGGGCGGGAGGACAGGAAACGACGAGGGTGCGAGTGGTGAGATGTCGGTCATGAGGTGGCCTACGGGTAGAGGCCGGCCGCAGCCAGACCGGTGGCTTCGGGTAGACCGAGCACGGCGTTGGCGCACTGCACGCCCTGACCCGACGCGCCCTTGACCAGGTTGTCGAGGGCGCCGATGGCCAGCACGGTGCCCGTGCGCTGATCGACCCGGGCGGTGAGGTGCACGCTGTTGGAGCCGAGCGTCGCCTTGGTCGACGGGCTCCGCTCGGACACCACCACGAACGGCTCGTCGTCGTAGGCGTCGTGCAGGCACGCCATCACGTCGGCGGTCGTGATCGAGCCGACCGGCCGCCCGTAGCAGGTGGCGAGAATGCCCCGATTCATCGGCGCCATGTGGGGGGTGAAGAGGACCTGGGCGCCGGTGCCGGCATGGGCACCGAGGGCGAACTCGATCTCGGGCGTGTGCCGATGCGACAACAAGCCGTAGGCCGTGAAGTCCTCGTCGACCGTGCAGAACGTGGTGGTGGGTTTGGGCGGACGCCCGGCCCCGGACGCACCGCTCGCGGCGTCGACGATGATGCCGGACGACTCGATCAGCCCGGCGGCCAGCAACGGGGCCAGTGTGAGCGATGCGGTGGTGACGTAGCAGCCGGCGACGGCGACGAGTTCGGCCCCGGGAAGTCGGTCACGGAAGAGCTCGGGCATGCCGAACACGAAGTCGGTGAGCAGTTCGGGGGCGGTGTGCGCTTCGCCGTACCACTCGGGGTAGATCGACGGGTCGTCGAAGCGGAAGTCGGCCGACAGATCGACGATGTGCGGCACCTTGCCCCTGATCTCCGGCACGAGCTTCTGCGAGTGACCGTGGGGAAGACCCATGAACACGAGGTCGATGCCGTCGAGGATCGACTCGTCGTAGGGAGCAAACACCATCTCGCCGTAGGCAGCGGCCAGACTGGGGTAGAGATCGCCGATACGGGTGCCGGCCTGGGTCTCGCCGGTTGCGACGACCACCTCGAACTCGGGGTGACCGGCGCACAATCTGAGGAACTCTGCGCCGGTGAATCCCGACGCGCCGATGATGGCGACCCGTTGCATTCGAGCACCCTACTCCGAACGCGCATCTTTATGCAACTATCTGCATGAACATGTGCACGTACCCCGTCCGGTCCGGACTCTCTATCCGACCAGTTCGAGCACGCACCCCGGTGGCGCAGTGACGGGATTGCAGAGGGGCGGAACCTCGACCACATAGCCGGTGTCGAACCCCGGGTCCTCGGCGTAATAGTCGGTGCTCAGGAAGTGGGCCCCGCTCCCGATCGCCGCGTCGCGACGGGTCTCGTCGCCCGTTCGCGCGTCGACCGTCGGTGTGTCGGTACGGGTGCGGATGAGGTAGCCCTCGGCGGCTCGCCGGGCGATGTCGGCCGCGCCGGCGATCGGATCGTCGATGCGCAGGAAGGCGGCATCGGGTTCACCGGGAGTGGACGTGGTGAACATGACGCGCCCTTCGAGCGACGGGCGGTCGACTCGGTAGAGATCGTGGGCGTCACCGCCATTCACCATCGCGAACATCACCTTGCCGCGACTCTCGTCGACAGTGGGCCAGCCGTCGGCGAGCACCGCTTCCTCGAGCGTGAACTGCTCGCCGCGCACGTCGTCGGGTCGGATGATGCGCTCCGACCCCATTGCCGCGACCAGCTCCGCGTCGAGCGCGTCGAGGACGGCGACATCGGTCGGGATCGGTTGGGTCCATGCGATTCCGAGGTCGGGCAGCTCGAGCCCCGACGCCGCTGCGGCATCCGGCACCGACTCCTCCTTCAGCTCGATCATGATCATCAAGGGCAGATGGTCCGGGTTGGCATCGGACCACGCCGCAATCTCACCCAGACAGAGTTGCAGCGTCAGACAATTCGTCCCGAAGTCGAAGTCCTGGGTGTGGAGCACCTTGAACCCGGGTTCATCGAGCTCGGGCAGGCCCGACTCGGCCGGCTGACCCACGACCGGCAGCGCAGCTCTCGAGGCGTAGAGACCGCCGTCCGGGTCGGCGAATACATCGATCTCGAACTGGCGCACCCCGAACTCGTCGAGTTGCTCGGTCAACGTTCGATGGGAGTAGTCGATCGACTCGGCCAGTTCCTGGCTGACGAGCTCGATCGCGGTGTAGACGTCGGGCTCCGGGCGCTGGTGATAAGAGTTGTGCGAGCCGAGGACCTGCAGGTCGTTGAGCCGCAGGGGTTCGGGCCCGACGGTGGTCGTCGTCGTCGATTCAGTCGTCGTGGAAATGGCCGCCACGGTCGTCGTGGAGGTCGACGTGGCCGCGGAGGACTCGGCGCCGTCGTCGCCGCACGCGGTGGCGAGGAGGGCCAACCCGAGGACAGCTGCGGTGGCGCGAAGGAACGTGGAGCGCATGAGCCGCAAGCTACACGCCCCGGCACTCGCGGCTCAGACGGTCACCACCGCCTTGCCGTAGACCTTGCGATCCGCGAGATCCTGGAGCGCCTGCGCGGCGGCATCGAACGCGAACGGTGGGTAGAGCGGCGGCGCGACCTCGCCGTCGCGGGCCAGGTCGAAGACCGCAGCCATCTGGCGGCCCACGGCGGCCGGATCGCGCATCAACGACGCACCCCAGTGCACGCCGACCACGCTGTAGTTCTTCAACAGGATGTGGTTGGTCGGCGCGTCGGCGATGCCGCCGACGAACCCGATGATCAGCAGACGTCCGTCCCACGCCATGCATCGACGGGCCTGGTGGTAGGCATCGCCGCCGACGGCATCGAAGCAGACGTCGACTCCCCCACCCGACATCTCCCGAACCGTGTCGACCCACGCCGGAGTCTCGCGATGGTCGACGACGTGGGTCACGCCGAGATCACGAACCACCGCCGCCTTCTCCTCGCCTCCCACGACCGCGATCGGGGTCGCGCCGGCGGCGAGCGCGAGTTGGATGCACGCAGTGCCGGTGCCGCCGGCGGCGCCGGTGATCAACACCGTCTCGCCGGCCTGGAGGTGGGCCCGATCGTGGAGCGCGAACCACGCGGTGCCGTAGTTGACCGGAACCGCCGCCGCCTGCGCGGCCGTCAGTGCGTCGGTCGGGTACGGAAACACGCTGCTCGCCGCGGCCACGTTCACCTCGCGCAGACCGCCGCCCAGGACGGCCACCGCGGTGCCCACCTCGAGTCCCTCCACGCCCTCGCCGAGCGCCGTCACCACGCCCGCCGTCTCGCCGCCGGGTGTGTACGGCAGCCGGGTCGGGACCTGGTACTCGCCGCGGCAGCTCAGCACATCCGGGAAGGTCAGGCCGACGGCACGGGTCTCCACCTGCACCTGACCGGGGCCCGGCTCGGGCGTGTCGGTCTCCTCGAGGCGCAGGACGTCGAGCGGGTGGCCGAGTTCGTGGGATCGCCAGATTCTCATTCGGCGAACCTAGTCCTCGATCCCGGGTGCTCGCGATGGCGACTACGGTTTCGCGGTGGCCCGTCTCGTCCTTCCTCTCTCGCCGGACGGGGTGATACGTCAACTTCGCGACGGCACGAAGGTCGTGCTGCGACCGATCCGGCCCGATGACGGCGACCAGCTTCGCAGCGGATTCGAACGTATGTCGGAGCGCTCGCGGTTCCTCCGCTTCTTCACGCCGCTTCCGAGGCTCAGCGACGAGTGGGTGGAGCGACTCAGTGTGCTCGATCACCGCACCCATCGGGCCTGGGTCGCCTACGACCCCGACGCGCCGGAAGCGACGCCGCCGGGCCTCGGGGTCGGCGTGGCCCGGCTGATCGAACTCGCCGACGATCCGACGACGGCCGAGGCCGCGATCGCCGTCACCGACGACTATCAGGGGCGCGGCATCGGCCACCTGATGCTCCAGGTCGTCGCCGGCACCGCCTCGGTTGCGGGCTATACGACACTCGTGACCGAGGTGCTCCGGGAGAACGCACCCATGCTGGCGTTGGTCCGCTCACTCGGCGAGCCCGTCGATGTCGAGGTCGACGGGTCCACGGTCCGCATCTCGGTTTCACTCACCGAGGCCAGCGACGAGCAGGTCACGGATGGTGCGCTCTACGACCTCCTCCGCCTTGCCGCGAACCACCTCGGCGACTGAGGTTGCTCAGGCGCGAAGGGTGGCGCCGTATTGTTTGGCCACGGTGTCGATGCAGGACTGGCGGGCCTCGGCGACCTCGGCATCGGTGAGCGTGCGGTCGTCGGCCTGGAAACGCAGGCGGTAGGCCAGGCTGCGCGCCCCATCGGCCACGCCCTCGCCGCGATAGACGTCGAAGAGTTCGACCGCCCGCAGCAGCGCACCGCCACCCTTGCGCAGTGAGCCGGCGACGGTGGCCGCGGCCACGTCGTCAGGCACCTCGAACGCCAGGTCGATGTCGCTCGACGGGTACTTGCTGACCGGCGTGTACTTCCGGTTGCCGTGGGGTCCGTCGAGCACGGCGCCCAGATCGAGCTCGATCCACGCCACCCGTCCGGCCACGCCATAGTTCTCCAGCACCGTCGGATCGACCTCGCCGACATGGCCGCGGGTGCGACCGGCGATGACGACCTCGGCCGATCGGGTGGCGTGGAGCCCGGGCGGGGACGCGGCCTTCAGCTGCACGTTGGGCAACGCGAGCGCGGATTCGAGCAGGTCGAGGATGGCGACCGCCGACGGTGCCTCCTCGTCGGCGAGGGCGACCGCGAGGTACTCGCGCTCGTCGGGCAGGAGTTGCCCTTCCGGCGACGGGAGGAACACGTGGTCGATCTCGAAGAAGCGCACATGGTCGCTGCGGTGCGACTGGTTGTAGGCGATGGCCTTCAGCTGACCGGGCAGCAGCGAGGTGCGCAGGACCGACTCTTCGTGCACCAGGGGGTTCGTGAGGGTGACCCCTTCCTCGGGAAGGCCGGCGGCGAGCAGATCACCGGGCGCGAGGAACGGCATCGGCTGGGTCTCGTCGCAGCCGGCGCCGAGCAACACCTCGCGGACCAGGCGGCGGGCCTGCTGATACTCGCTGAGCCCACCGGCCGCGGCGCCCTTGGGCACGGTCCGTTCGATGTTCTCGTAGCCGTACATCCGGGCCACTTCCTCGGCCACGTCGGTCTCGGTGGCGGTGTCCCACCGCCAGGTCGGCACGACGACGTCGAGGTCGCCGTCGACCACGTCGACGCCGAATCCGATGGAGGTGAGGTGATCGGCCATCTCGGACGCCGTCAGGTCGATACCCACGAGGCCGTTGACCTTTGCCGTGCGGACACGCACCGGCGTCCGGTCGGGTGTGGTCCCGGCGACGTCGACCTGACCGCGCACCGCGACCGCACCCTGCTCGGTGGCGAGCTGGACGAATCGCGCCATCGCCCGATCGATGTTCTCGCCCCAATCGACACCGCGACGAAAGCGAGTGGACGCCTCGCTCGGCAGGTTGAGGCGCTTCACGGTGCGGGAGATCGACGGCGGATCCCACCACGCCATCTCGAGCAGGACGTCGGTGGTCGACTCGGAGATCTCGGTGGCGGCACCACCCATGACACCGGCGAGGGAGACGACACGATCGGACTCGTCGGCGATCACGCCGTCGATCGCGGTGAGCGTGCGCTCGACATCGTCGAGCGTCACGAGTGTCTCTCCATCGATGGCCCGGCGCACCCGCAGATGACCGTTGGGCACAGTGGCGAGGTCGAAGGTGTGGTTGGGCTGGCCGAGCTCGAGCATCACGTAGTTGGAGATGTCGACGATCGAGTTGATCGGGCGCATCCCGAGCTGGGTCAGACGGTTCTGCATCCACGCCGGCGACGTGCCGACGGTGACGTTGCGCAGGACGGTGGCGACGAAGCGCCCGCACAACGACGGGTCGACGATGTCGACGGTGAGCAGCTCGGTGGCGGGCTCGTCGCTGCGGGGTGCCTCGGTGAGCAGCTCGTAGTCGGGGAACGAGAACGGCACGCCGAGCGCGGCGGCGAGGTCGCGCGCGACGCCGGCGACCGACATCGCGTCGGGTCGGTTGGCGTTGACCTCGAGGTCCCACAACACGTCGGCTTCGATGCCGAGGGCCTGGCCGAGCGGCTGACCGACCTCGGCGCCGTCGATCACGCGGTCGTTGAGGATCAGGATGCCCTCGTCGTCGGCCCCGAAACCGATCTCGACCCCCGAGCAACACATGCCGTTGGAGGTCTGGCCCCGCATCTCGCGCTGGGCGATCTCCATGCCGTTGGGCATCGTGGTGCCGATCGTGGCGAACGGGATCAGATCGCCGACGGCCATGTTGAACGCGCCGCAGCAGACCTGTAGCGGCTGCCCGTCGCCGGCGTCGACGTCGACCAGCTGGATCTTGTCGGCGTCGGGATGAGGGCGGAGGTCGAGCACGCGGGCGAGCACGACCCCGTCGACGACGTCGCCGATGATCTCCATCTCCTCGACGGCGAGGCCGAGGGCGGAGAGGGTCTCGCCGAGTTCGACCGGATCGCCGTCGATGTCGGGCGCGAACTCGCGCAGCCAGGAAAGGGTGACCTTCATCAGAACTGCCTCAGGAAACGGACGTCGTTGTTGACCAGCTCACGGATGTCGTCGAGCTGGTAGCGCATGACCGCCAGGCGGTCGATGCCGAACCCGAACGCGAAGCCCTGCCAAATCTCGGGGTCGATGCCGCAGTTGCGCAAGACGTTGGGATGGACCATCCCGCAGCCCCCCAGCTCGAGCCAGGACCCGTCGGGCAGGGAGATGTCGAACTCGGCGCTGGGCTCGGTGAAGGGGAAGTAGGACGGCCGCAGGCGGGTCTTCACCTCGCCACCGAAGAATGCCCGGACGAACTCGTCGATCGTGCCGGAGAGGTCGCCGAGGGTGATCCCCCGGTCGACGACGAGCCCCTCGATCTGGTTGAAGGCGGGAAGGTGGGTGGCGTCGGGGGTGTCGGTACGAAACGTTCGGCCCGGCGCCACGATGTAGATCGGCGGCTCGGTGTTCTCCATCGTGCGGATCTGCACCGGCGAGGTGTGGGAGCGGAGCATGACCTCCTCGGGTTCACCGAGGTTCACGAAGATGGTGTCGAACGCACCGCGCGCCGGGTGCCATTCCGGGATGTTGAGGGCCTCGAAGTTGTACCAGGCGGTCTCGACCTCGGGTCCCTCGGCGATGGTGAAGCCCATGGCGACGAACACGTCTTCGAGACGGTCCCGGGCCTGGGTGACGAGGTGCTTCGAGCCTCGACGGATGGGGTCTCGCAGCTCGGTGAGGTCGAGCCGCTCGGCTTCGAGTTGCTCGGCTCGAGCCGCGATCGTGAGGCGGGATCGTGCGTCGGCGATCTCCGCTTCGATGCGAGCGCGGATCTCGTTCACCGCCCGGCCCGTAGCCTTGCGCTCGTCGGGCTCGAGACCGCCGAGCTGCTTCTTCGCCGTGGTGAGCGCCGACTTCTTGCCGAGGAACTCGGCATCGATCGCGGCCAGCTCATCGAGGTCGGCCACGTCGGCCAGCCGGGCACTGGCCTCGGCTGCGGTCTGTTCGAGCTCCTGCATCATCAGGGGCACAGGCTAGGGCGTCGGCGGCACGGTGCCGTGGGGATTCGGTCCTGTACTCTCCCGGCCATGGGGGCGCCATACCAACCGGCCGGCTCACGGCGGGGCTACCGACCCGGGTTCGACGGGCTTCGTGCGGTCGCCGTTGCCCTGGTGGTCGCATTCCATGCCGACTGGATTCCGCTCTCCGGTGGATTCGTCGGCGTCGACGTGTTCTTCGTGCTGTCGGGCTATCTCGTCACCGGCATCCTCATCGACGGGCTGCACCGCAACGGCGTCGTGGGGTTCCGTCGTTTCTACTCACGCCGAATCCGGCGGCTCCTGCCGCTGGCCGCAACCGTCCTCGTCCTCACCGCAGTGGTGTTCACTGCGCTCTCGTCGCCGGTGGTCGTCAACGAGGCCCGCGGCTCGTTCGCGGCGGCGTTCCTCTACGTGGCGAACTGGTGGTTCATCGGTGAGTCGACCGAGTACCTCGGCAGCGATCTCGACAACAATCCGATCCTCCACTTCTGGTCGTTGGCCATCGAGGAGCAGTTCTACCTGGTGTGGCCATTGGTCATCGCGGGGGTGCACCGGGTGGCATCGCGGTTCACGGCCCAGCCGCTCCGGGCGCTCCTCGTGCTGGTCGCGGTGGCGGGTGTGGCGTCGTTCGCGGCGGCGCTGATCATCGGTGCCAGCGATCTCAACCGGGCCTACTACGGCACCGACACCCGGGCGTACCAACTCCTCCTCGGCGCGTTCCTGTCGTTGCTCCCGGCGGTGGCTGTCCGCGCCCACCGGCGCTGGGCGGTGCTGGCCGGGGCGCTCGGCGTCGGCGCCATCGTGATCCTGGCGACCGACATCCTCTCGCTGTCGGCCGTCACCCGCGGTGCGGCCGCAGCGCTCGCCACCGGCGTGGTCATCGTGGTGCTCGAGTCCGACGCCGAGGCCGGCATCGATCGCCTGCTGTCGCTGCCGGCCTTCACCGCGATCGGTCGACTGTCCTACGGCATCTACCTCTGGCATCTGCCGGCGATGTTCGTCCTCCGCGACAGCTGGGACCTCACCCCGATCCAGCTGCTGGCCACCGCCGGCGCTGCGTCGATCGCGCTGTCCGCGGCCAGCGCCGCGGTGATCGAGGGGCCGATCCGGCATGGTCGACGGCTCGACCGCATTCCCGTGCCGGTCATCGCCGCCGGCTTGGCGGTCTCGCTGCTCGGCGGTTTGGCGATCATCCCCGCTGCGCTCAGTCCGTCGACTCGGGTCGAGATCACCGTCGACCCGGACCCCGTGCCGACGCCGGACACCGCCGCCGACGAGGACCCGACGGTCTCGACCGCCGCCCCCGCCGGCCCTGTCGTACTCGAATTCGACTGGGAGGAGGTGCGCAGCGACCGTGGCGAATCACCCGACTGTCGTGCGGCGGATGTCTCGGTGTGCACGGTGATCGAGGGCGACGGACCCCACGTCCTGCTCATCGGCGACAGCCACGCCAAGGTGTGGCAGGCCGCGTTCGTTCCCTATGCCGAGGCCACCGGGATGCGGCTCTCGGTCGCCAGCGTCAGTCGCTGCTCATGGCATCTCGACACCATGGTCGCCATCAGCACCGAGATCCAGGAGGAGTGCTACCGCCAACAACACGAGTGGGTCGACGAGATCGTTCCTGCGCTGGCGCCCGACATCGTCGTCCTCATCCATCGGGCCACGTTCGACCCCGCCCGGCCGTTCCTCGCATCCGAGCCCAGGTTCCTGGCGGCGTCCGACCTCACGATCGGCCAGCTCGTCGAGGAGGTCCCTGCCGTCGTCGTCCTCGAGCCCACGCCGCTGACCAATCCCGAGTCCGATCCGCTGGTGTGTCTCGCCGACGGAGGGGCCCCCGACGACTGCGGGTTCGACGCAACCGCCGAGCCGACATCGCTCGAGGTTCGGTACCGAGAGATCGCCGCGGAGAACCCGTCGGTGTTCACGATCGATCTCGATGCGCTGGCCTGTCCCCGACTCCCCCGCTGCGACACCATCGTCGACGACATGGTCGTGTTCCGCGACCAGTCCCACATGACCACGACCTACGCCGCGAGCCTCGGTGCACAGCTCATCGCCCTCGACCCCCTCGGTCCCGCGATCACCAGCCTCGACGGCCCGTGACACACCGTCTGCGAGACTGTTGACGTGACCGAACCAGCCGACGACCTCTCCCACGTCGTTCGCGACAACCCCGACCGCGAGCGCTACGAGCTGCTCGTCGACGACCGCATCGTGTCGATCGCCGACTACTCCACCGCGGGGTCGACCATCGTGGTGCCCCATGTCGAGACCGACCCTTCGATGCGAGGCCGAGGCATGGCCGACCGGCTCATGCGGGGCCTCCTCGACGACCTGCGCGAACGGGAGATGACGATCGTCCCCCAGTGCCCGTTCGCCGCCGCCTACATCCGCGACCATCCCGCCGACGCGGACCTCTTGGCGTAGACCCTTCAGCCGCGACCCATCGCCGCCGATGGGCCAATGGACCCATTGCGGTCGCTCCCGGCCGGCTCCAGCCTGGTGGACGGGGAGGCGAGCGGTGTTACGAGAGAAACTGACGACGGCCCTCGTGGTCGCTCTGCTGGCGAGCAGCTGCACCGCATGGACCTGGGGCAACCGCTACGACCAGGGCCCCAGCACTCCTGCCGAAGAGACGGCCGGTTGGCTGAGTACCAGCGCCAGTGCCTTCAACACCTGCCGTATCGCCGTCGACTTCGGCCTGTGGTGCCACGGCGAGAACCGATTCGGTGAGGTCGGCGACGGCACCGGCGTCGCCACCGACGACTTCGTTCGCATCGGCACCGACACCTGGCTGGATGTCAACACGACGGCGGCGTCGACCTGTGGAGTGAAGACCGACCGCACGCTCTGGTGCTGGGGTGTCATCAACGACGGGACCTATCCGCCCGACCCGGCTGACCTCGTGCTCTCGCCGCAACCGCGAAGCAACACCACCGACTGGGCGACCGTGGGCGGGAGCCAGGAGTCGTTGTGCGGAACGAAGGTCGATGGATCGTTGTGGTGCTGGGGCGCGAACACCACCTACCAGCTCGGCGATGGCACCCGGGACTACCGTCCCGACCCGGTGCTGATCAGCGACGCCCGATGGATCTCCGTCGACTCCGGCTACAGAGCGAGCTGCGGCGTACAGAATGACCACACGCTCTGGTGCTGGGGCGTCGACGTCAGCGGCGAGACGGGGCAGGGTCCCGGGCCCGAGGTCGAGTATCCGGTCCCGACCCAGGTCGGGTCGTCGACCGATTGGCGGGAGGTGAGCCTCGCCGACTCGTACGCCTGTGCCACCAGAATCGACAACAGTCTGTGGTGCTGGGGCAGCCTCCTCTTCACGAACGAGATATTCGCCGAGATACCGACTCGGGTGGGCGCTGACAGCGCGTGGCGAACCGTCGACACCGGCCCCAGCTCGGCATGCGGGATCCAACAGGACAACTCGATGTGGTGTTGGGGCAAGAACGACCGGGGTCGGGTGGGCGACGGCACTACTGATTTCCAGCCCGAGCCCGTACAGGTCGGACATGGTCGGACATGGATCGCCGTCAGCCTCTTCTGGACGGTCGACGCACTTGCGCTGGACTCGACGACACCCGGCGCTGGATCGGCTTCGAACTGAGCCACGAATTCACCGTCGCCTTCTCGGTGCCGTAGCAACTCAGCGTCGACGGGCCTCGTAGGCCAGCAATGTGCCGGCCATCGCGACGTTGAGCGATTCGGTGTTGCCGGGCATGTCGATGCGGACCCACGCGTCGATCAGCGGGGCGATGGAACGGTCGAGCCCGTGGGGCTCGGAGCCGAGCACGATGGCCACCGGGCCGTCGAGCACTCCCCCGTCGTGCGGCTCACCCTCACGCACATCGGTGCCGATCACTCTCGCACCGGCGCCACGGAGACGCTCGGAGGCGTCCTCGAACGTGTCGAGCTGCACCACGGGCACCCGCAGAACCGAACCGGCCGACGAGCGGACCACCTTGGGGCCCCACGGATCGGCTCCACCGATGCAGACCACCGCGGCGGCCCCCACGGCATCCGCGACCCGGATGAGCGTCCCGACGTTGCCAGGATCACTCACTTCGGCCAGAACCAGCGCGACGTCGTCGGCACCGAACGCGGCTGGCACCTCCCCGTTCGGGCGGGGCACCAGCGCCAGCATCGGCTGGGGCGAGACCGACGGGGCGAGCCGCTCGAACACGTTGTCGCGGGTGACGATGACCTCGACACCGGCCGGCAGCTCCTCGAGCAGCGGATGATCGTCGTGGGATTCGGGGAGGATCACCGTCGACGGGACATGGCCGGCGTCGAGGGCCTCACGAACCGTCCGCGGCCCTTCGAGCACGATCTCGGCGGAACGCGAACTGCGCCGCCCGATCAGGCGACGCAGTTCAGCGATTCTCGGATTCTGTGCCCCGAGCACATGTGACCCGGCGGCAGGAGCCATCAGGCGTCGGTGAGCGCCCCGTTGGCCGCCTCGACGAGAGCGCTGAACGCGGCCGGGTCGTGGATGGCCATCTCGGACAGCATCTTGCGGTCGACCTCGATCTCGGCCGCCTTCAGCCCGGCGATGAACCGGCTGTAGCTGGTGCCGTTCTCACGGCACGCGGCGTTGATGCGCTGGATCCACAGCTTGCGGAACTCACCCTTGCGGGCCCGACGATCGCGGAACGCGTAGTTGCCCGCGTGCATGACCGATTCGTTGGCGGACTTGAACGTCCGTGAGCGGTTGCCGTAGTGGCCCTTCGCCCGCTCGAGTACTACCCGGCGGCGCTTCTTGGAGTGAACAGACCGCTTGACGCGTGCCATGAGTCTCCCTTTCTCTATTTCGCCTCACGCCGTCGGCGTGCGGACTTCTCGCCGGGAGTCGATTCGACTCCTGGCACTCGGTGAATGGGGTACGGACCGGCTCAGACGCCGAGGTCGCGCAGGTTCTTCTCGTCGGCCTTCGAAACGAGGGTCGTCTTGCGGAGCTGACGCACACGCTTCGGGCTCTTGCCCTCCATCATGTGGTTCTTGCCCTGGTGCCGGCGCTTGAGCTTGCCGGAGCCGGTGCGCTTGAACCGCGCGGCCGCGCCCTTGTGGGTCTTCATCTTTGGCATTTTGTCTTCTTTCTCAGGATTCGGAGTTGGACTCCGAGGCTTCGGCGGCTGCCGCTTCGGCCTCTTCCTTTTCTTTCTGCTTCTGGTGGCGGGCCTGGGCCTGCTTGTCGGGAGCGAGCACCATCACCATGTTGCGGCCGTCCTGTCGGGGGTGGAACTCCACCTTGCCGACGTGTTCGACCGTCTCGGCGACCCGATCGAGGATCTTGCGACCCAGTTCGGGGTGTTGCATCTCTCGGCCACGGAACATGATCGTGACCTTGACCTTGTGACCTTCTCCGAGGAACTCCTCGACCTTGCGAGTCTTGGTGTCGAAGTCTCCCGGACCGATCTTGGGCCGGTACTTCATCTCCTTGACCGACAGGTTCGAGGACTTCTTCTTGGACTCTTTCGCCCGTTGGTTCGCCTCGTACTTGAACTTGCTGTAGTCCATGACCTTGCAGACCGGCGGCTTCGCCTCGGGGGCGACCTCCACCAGGTCGAGGCCGGACGCTCGCGCGATGTTCTGCGCTTCGGGCAGCGTCTTGACGCCGATCTGTTCGCCGTCGTGTCCGATCAAACGGACCTCTCGGGCGCGGATCCGATCATTGATCCTTGGCTCGTCGTTTTGCGGTGCTATCGCTCTGAAATCCTTGTGAGCACGGAACCTCCGTAGGTTGGCTGGGTCTCCGTCGAGCCGTATCTCCGGGAAACCATGTACCCGGCGAAAACGAAACAACGGACGTCGGCGAGCCGACGTCCGCGAAAGAATCCGGAGGATTCTGCCGTGTGGTCGACCTGGACGCATCAGCGACCCGCATCCACCGGAGTGAGCACGAACCGGATGGCCAGGTGGGGGTTGCCCCGCTTGCCATTCAATTGTGACCGTTAGGGTACCAGCCATGAGTTCTCTCTGGACACCTGGGGGCGAACACCCCGTTGATCGCCCTTCTCCCGCCCCACAGGCCGAGGCGCCCGCCGTCGACCACAGCCTCGACGACGAGATCGCGGCCGCGCTCCCCGAGGGAGTGAAGCTCGACGATCTCAGCCCCGAGGAACGGACTCGTGCCGAGGAGATGGTGCGAGAGATGACCGAGGCACGGGGTCGACTGCTCGAGACCCCGGCCGCGATGATCGTGGCCAACCACGGCATGGGGCTCTACGAACTGGCCGCCCTGCACCTGTCGCAGGAAACCCCGAACTTCAGCGAGGCAACCGTCGCCATCGACGGCCTCGCCGCCATCGTCGAGAAGCTCCAAGGGCGTCTCGGCGAGGCCGAGGCAACACTGGTCGAGGCACTCGATCAGCTCCGCATGGTCTTCGTGCAGCTGAAGTCCCAGGCTTCGGACGAGACCGCCTGACCCACTCCTCATTCGGCGTTCTCGCAGGCCGATCTGGAGGAGGTGACCCAATCGACAGAGCGGACCTCTGCCACCGGCGGGTCCGCCGACTCTCAAGCCGACTCTCTCGACGCGCGCACCTGGCAGCCGCGTCGAGGGATCAGTGCGCTCGTGTGGTTGGTATCACTCTTGCTTCCGGCCGCCGTCGGCTTCCTCGCCGTCTGGGCCTCGATGGTCGTCGTCGCGAAGCCGAAGACGCTTCTCCTACTGCTGCCATGGCTCGCGCTCATGGTCGCCGCTGCCTTCGCGGGGATGCGGGTGGCCAACTTCGCCACCCGGCGCCTTGCCCCGCTTCGCGCCCTGTTCCAGATGTCGCTCGTGTTCCCGGACGCCGCACCGTCGAGGTTCGGCGCCGCGCTTCGCGCCCACACCGGTCGTGACCTCGGACGCTCGGTCGCCATCCCTGCGACGTTCGAGTCGAACCAGGCCGCGGCCGAGCACCTCGTCGAGCTGCTGGCGCGCCTCAGCGCCCACGACCGACTGACCCGCGGCCACTCCGAGCGGGTCCGAGCATTCTCCGTGATGCTCGGTGAAGAGATCGGGTTGAACAAGAACGACCTGATCAAGCTCAACTGGGCGTCGCTCGCCCACGACGTCGGCAAGCTTCACGTGCCCGAGTCGGTGTTGAACAAGAACGGTCGACCGAGCGACGACGAGTGGACGGTGCTCAAGTCACACCCCGGCCACGCAGAGAAGTACGTCCGCTCGTTGCGGCCCTGGCTCGGAGACTGGGTCGATTGTGCGACCCAGCATCACGAGCGCATCGACGGCAAGGGCTACCCCGACGGGCTGGCCGGCGAGGAGATCTCGCTCTCGGGCCGGATCGTCTCGATCGCCGATGCGTTCGATGTCATGACGGCCACCCGCTCCTACAAGCGACCGCAGCCCGCGTCCCAGGCTCGCGCCGAACTGCTTCGCAATGCCGGCACCCAGTTCGACGCGGCCCTCGTCCGATCGTTTCTCCAGATCTCGATACCCCGCCAACGGATGATCACGGGTTGGCTCGGCTGGCTCGCCCACCTGCCGACCATGCTGCGCCTGCCCGCCATCCCCGCCGCCGTCCAGTCGGTCGGCGGTGTCGTGGCCGCCGGCACCATCACTGCAGCAGCCGTGATCGCCACGCCTCTCACCGAGCTCCCGGAGGAGGAGGTCTCGTTCGCCGTCGAACGGGCGGTGGAGGACGACGAAGCTCCTGGATCCACCGTTCCGGATGACCCGACGGACCTCGCACCGGCGCCGACGACCACCACGCCCCGCGCCACCACGACCGCCGGCGACCCGACGCCGACGACGACCGCCGCGGACCCCTTGGCGCCGGCCACGACCCGAGACCCGAGCGACCCGACACCGACCACCACGGCGAGTCCGGCGACCACAACGACCGCCGGCACCGGTACGACGACCACAGCGACCGCCGGCACCGATGCGACGACCACAACCACCGCCAGCACCGGTACGACGACGACCACGACGACGACCACCACACTGGCGCCCGCAGTCACCGAGGCGAACGACGACAGCACGACCGTGCTCCTCGGAGTGGGCCGCACGGTTGCTGTGCTGGCCAACGACGACTTCGGCACGTCGAGTGCGAACACCACGACGCTGGCGGTCGTCGCCGGGCCGTCGCGGGGCACGACGAGCGTCAACCAGGCGACGGGGGAGATCACCTGGTCCCCCACCGGCCTCCCGATCGGCGGGTCCGACAGTTTCGTCTACCGAATCTGCTCGATGGCCGGCAGCTGCGACACTGCCATGGTCACGATCAACATCGTCGTGTAGCTCGCCGCCGGCTCAGACCACGTCCGGCTCACACCACGACGAGCACTGCCCCGAGCACGACCGCCAGCGTGCCGGTGAGCAAGCGGGCGGTGACCGTGCGGCGCACGAGAACCAGCCCGAACAGGATCGAGGTCCCCCGAAGGGTCGCGATGTCAGCCGCGTCGGCCCGGGTGTAGGCGAGCAGCACGAGACCGTAGGCCACCACGGCGAAGGCACCGATCCGCAGACCCTCGTACAGCGAGGCTCGAACCCGCGCGAGCGAGGCCCGTTCGGTCAACAGCACGACCGCCGCCGCCACCATCGAGGCACCGGCGAAGTAGCCGAGTTCACCGGTGGACTCCACTCCGCGGGCGTCGAGGAGCGTGTAGGAGGCGATGAAGCCACCGGTGACGAGCGCCATCGCCACTGCGGCGCGTTCGCCCTGACCCCACGCCACCCCGCCGATGACCGACATGCCCACGCCGACCACGATTGCCCCTGCGACCGTCGTGACCGCCGGGGTCTGGTCGAGCAGCCAGATGCCCGCTGCCGCCACGAACAGCGGCGCAGCCCCGCGAGCGATCGGGTAGGTCGTCGCCAACCCACCGCGTCGATACGCCTGCGCGAGGAAGCCGATGTAGCCGCCATGGGCCAGCCCGCTGAGCACCATCCATCCGAGCACCTCGGTCGGGGGGTCCATGACCAGCCAGGGCAGCAGGACGACCGCGCCGGTGGCGTAGGCGATGGCCAACTCGACCGCTCGGTCGTCGCCGCGATTCGCTCTGGCGTTCCAGATGGCGTGGAAGAACGCCGAGCTGAGGACCAGCGCGACCGCGACGCCGTTCACCACCTAGGCGAGACGGATGTCTCGCCCCTCCCATCGCCCGAGATGCCCAGGGACCAGCAGGAAGTCGACCTCGGCCCCGGGCGCGATCGTCCGAGTGCCGTCGGCGATCGCCGTGCAGTGGAAGAACCATTCGCCGTCGTCGTCGGCGAGGGTCCCGCAGCCGGCGGCGTCGTCATAGGCGCTCACCCGGCCCTGCCGGCGGCCGGCCCCGCTCCGTCGGCTCATGGCACGATCTTGGCGATCGGCAACTCCACGATGTCGGTGGCCCCGCCGTCTCGCAGCGCAGGGATGAGGATGTTGATCTCGTTCTTCGGAACGACGGTCTCGATCGCATAGCCCGCACCGCGGAAGAGCTCGTTGACGGTTGGGGCCTTCATCGACGGGAGCAGTTCGATGACCGCGTCGAGCGAGCCCACCGGCACGTTCATCTTCACGAGCACCTTCCCCCGGGCGTCGAGCACGCCCTGGAGCAGTGTGTGGATCTGGCCCATTGCGTGGGCCTTGTCGGGGTCGGCGAACGACTCCGGGTTCGCGATCAGTTCGGTGTAGCTGGTGACGAGTGTGTCGATGATGCGCAGACCGGCCGCGTGCAGTGCCCGCCCGGTCTCGGTGATGTCGACCACGACGTCGACGATGTCGGGCACCTTCGCCTCGGTGGCGCCGTAGCTGAGGCGGACATCGGCGTCGACCCCGGCGTCGGCCAGGAACCGCCGGGTGATCTCGGGGTACTCGGTGGACACCTTGACCCCGGCGGGCAGGTCCGCCACGGACTGCCACGGGGAGTCGCCCGCCACCGCCATCACGATGCGCACCGGCTTCGACGTGGCCTTCGAATACTTCAGCTCGCCGAGCGTCTCGACCCGACTGCTGGTCTCCTCGATCCAGTCACGACCGGTGATGCCCACGTCGAACAAACCGTCGGCGACATAGGTGGGGATCTCCTGCGGTCGAAGGATCCGCACCGATTCGATGCGAGGATCGTCGATCGTGGCCTTGTAGGCCACCGAGGACGAGCGCTCGACGGGAAGGTCGGCCGCCTCGAAGAGATCCAACGTGGCCTTCTCGAGCGACCCCTTGGGGAGAACCAGCTTCAGCATGGGCGTGAAGGCTATCCCTCGGCGGATTCGCCGCCGTGGGCCAGGAGGGTGACCCGGAGGTCGGCACCGAGCGTGACCACCTCGTCGAACCGGCCCCGCCAGACCGAGTCGATCGAGACGGCGCCCGCACCGGCGAACAGTCCCGCCGCATCCCCGCCGGCGAAGAGCACCGGCGCCAGATAGATCACGTACTCGTCCACCAGGCCCTGATGGTGAAACGTGTGAGCCACCCGCGGGCCGCCTTCGACCATCAGCTGGACCACCTCATCGGCACCGAGCTGATCGAGCAGGTCGGGGACCTCGCCGTCGAACTCGAGGCACGGATGCACTCGGGCATCGGCCGGGGCCGCACCGAGCACCACTCGGCGCGGATCACGGACCCCCGCCGGATCGATCCGGAGTTCGGGCGGCGGCCAGTCCCGCACGGTCAGCGCGGGGTCGTCGGCCCGCACGGTGCCTGCGCCCACGAGGATGGCGTCGCTCTCGGCTCGGAGTCGATGGGCGTCGGCGCGGGCCTCGGGACCGGTGATCCACTGTGAGGACCCATCGGGCGCAGCGACGCGCCCGTCGATGCTCGCGGCCAGCTTCAGCACGACCCAGGGCCGGCCGGTGCGCCGGTGATGGAGATAGGGCCGCAGTTGGCGCTCGACCTCCTCGGCCGCCACGCCGACGTCGACGCGAATGCCGGCCGCCCGCAGGCGTTCGATACCCGCGCCGGCGACGTGCGGATCGGGGTCCGTCACGCCGATCACGACCCGGGCGATGCCGGCTTCGATCAGCGCCTCGGTGCAGGGGCCGGTGCGGCCGTGGTGATTGCAGGGCTCGAGGGTGGTGTAGACGGTGGCACCCTCGGTGACCTCGGCTGCGGCCAACGCCTCGATCTCGGCGTGGTTGCCCCCGGCCGGTTCCGTGGCTCCCCAGGTGACGCTGCCGTCGGTCTGGACGAGGGTGACGCCGACCCACGGATTGGGCGACGTTCGGTGGCGGGCCCGGCTGGCGACGTCGACGGCCCGCAGCATGCGGTCGCGATCGAGCACCGGAGAGACGTCGTCCATCACGGTCCCGCGGGATGGGGATCGGCATTGTCGACCAGGAGTCGCACCGCATGGGGCAACACGTCGATCACTGCGTCGATCGTCTCCACGCATCCCTTCGAGGATCCGGGGGTGTTCACGACGAGTGCGGTGCCGACGGTGCCCGCCACGGCCCGGCTCAACCGGCCGAGCGGGCTGACGAGCCGCATCGCCTCGGCGAGGCCCGGCGCCTCGCGATCGATCACCGCGCGGGTGCCTTCCGGCGTGCGGTCGCGCGGACCGAACCCGGTGCCGCCGGTGGTGATGATCAGCCCGTGGAATCCCTGGGCCATCGCCCGGAGCGCACCGGCCACCGGCAGCTCGCCGTCTTCGGTCACCCGGCGGTCCACGACCGTCCACCCCGTGGCACTCATGTGGTCGTCGAGAATGGCACCGGACCGGTCCTCGCGGGTGCCGTGCACGACACCGTCGGAGACCGTGAGGATCTTGACGTGGAGCGGCGTGGCGTCGTCGGCCTCGTGTCCGTGGTTCATGGTGCGACCCTACCCATTCGCCTCAGCCGCGCCGGAAGAGAGCGCGACACATTCCGTCGTGTTGCGGGCCCGGTTCGAGGATCTCCACCCCCGGGCCGAAGGAACGCCATCCGTCGCCCTCGCCCCCGACACCGTCGAAGCCGAGATCACCGAGCGTCTCGTGGGCGCGGCCGACGACATCGACGGACTCGGCCTTCGTGAGGGTGCACACGCTGTAGACCAACGCTCCTCCGGGCTTCACCAGCGGCGCAGCCTCTTCGAGGAGCCGGGTCTGGAGCGCGCCGAGCGACTCGATGTCGGCGGGCGTGATCCGCCAGCGGGCATCGGGACGACGGCGGAGGGCGCCCAACCCCGAGCAAGGCGCATCGACCAGCACCGCGTCGAACGACGCCGGCGCGAAGGGCGGTGACGTGCCGTCCGCCTGGAGCACCGCGACCCCGTCGAGTTCGAGCCGGTCCACGTTGGACGCGATCAGCCCGACACGGTGGCGCTGCAGGTCGGCGGCCACCACGGTGGCGCCCCGACCGGCGATCTCGGTGGCCTTGCCACCCGGTGCGGCGCACATGTCGAGCACGAGTTGACCGGCACCCGACGGTACGAGGGCGGCCACTCGCTGCGAACTCTCGTCCTGCACGTAGCCGTCGTCGCGACGCTGCACCGTCGCAGGATCGTTCATGGTCCGCAGGGCGGCCTCGGCCGCGTCGGCGCCGAGCTCGTCGGAGAGCCGCGCGACCATCCAGTCGGGATAGCTCAGCGCCACGGCGAGCGACGGGTATTCGATGCCCTCGGTCTGCGCAGTGGCCACCTTTCGCAGCACCGCATTGACCATGCCCCTGAACCGCTTCGGCGCGGCCGACACCGTGGCCGACACGGCGGCATGGGGCGGCGTGCCCATCTCGATCAGCTGGTGGGCCCCGATGCGCAACGCGGCCCGGGCGGCCGGGGGCGGGTCCTGCACCAGGAAACGGTCGACCACATGATCGAGCGCCCGCTTTCGCCGCGTCGAGCCGTAGACGAGCTCGGTGACGAAGCCACGATCGCGCGGTTCGAGATCGGTGTCGGCCAGGATTCCCGGGAGGACCACGTTGGCGTAGGCCCCGTCCTCGTCGATGCGGACGATGGCGTCGATCGCCACTCTGCGCGCGTCGCTCGACGCCGGTGAATCGGCCATCAGAGGAGGCGATCGTCGGCGGTCGGCTGCGCCCCGTTGCGCCACGCAGCGGCGGCCTGGCGGCCCTTTCCCTCGGGCTGCACCTCGACCAGGTCGACCGCACCCTCGCCGGCGAAGACCCGTACACCGTCGATCGACCCGACATCGCCGTTCCCGTCGGTGAGCGACGTGCGGTGGATCTTCAGGCGTTTGCCCCGAAAGGTCGTCCACGCACCCCCGGTGCGCACCCGCCGATGCACGTCGATCGCGGGCGCGTGCCAGTCGATCCGTCGTTCATCGGCACTGATCTTCGCCGCGTGTACGGGCTCGCCGACCTGTGGAAGTGGCTCGCCGAGTCCGTTGGCCAGACCGTCGAGCAGCTGGGCCACACCGATCGCCACGAGCCGGCCGCGCAGCTCGTCGAGGGTCTCGTCGCCGTCGATCTCGACTTCGTCGCGGCGATAGACGCCACCGGTGTCGAGCCCTTCCTCGACCGCCATGAGGCACACGCCGGTGATCGGGTCGCCGGCCAGGATCGCGCGCTCGACCGGCGCGGCGCCGCGCCAGCGCGGCAACAGCGAGAAGTGGAGGTTCACCATGGCCAGCTCGTCGAGCACCGCCGCAGGGATGATCCGTCCATAGGCGACGACGACACCCAGGTCGACGTCGACGTCGGCCAGGTCGGTGAGCCGGTCGGTGACGCGGAGGCCGAGCCCCTGGGCCGCAGCCTTCACCGGGGACGGCTGGTGGGCGCCACCCCTTCCCCGGCGGGTGTCGGGCCGGCTGATCACGATCGGGACCTCGTAGCCGGCTTCCACCAACGCCGTCAACGGCCGCACGGCGAGATCAGGAGTGCCGAGATAGGCGACGCGTCGGATCTCCGCCGGGGGCGGGATCGTCACGGGAGCGTCAGCCCGCCGCCTGAGGTACGGGGCTTCTCGGCGGCCCGCAGCTGGAGGTCGCGAATGGTCTTCAGCGCCTCCTTGCGGATGTCGTCGTCGAGCCGCTCGATGAGCAGCGTGCCGTCGAGATGGTCGAGCTCGTGCTGGAAGAGCCGCGCTTCGATCTCGTCGGCCTCGAACGAGACTTCGTTGCCGTCGAGGTCACGCCCGACGATGTGGACCACCTTGGGCCGGACGATCTCCCACGAGAGCCCCGGCACCGACAGGCAGCCTTCCTCGAAGACCCATTCGCCGTCGCTCTCCACGATCCGGGGATTGACGATGGCCTCGGGGCCTTCGCCCACGTCCCACACGAACAAGCGCTTCTGGACGCCGACCTGAGGCGCGGCCAAACCGATACCGGGCGCCTCGTACATCGTGTCGAGCATGTCGTCGACCAGCCGCACCAACGACCCGTCGATGTCGGTGATCTCCTGCGCCGTCTGCCGCAGGACAGGGTCGCCGATGATGCGGATGTCGTAGCCGGACATGCGTTCAGGTTACCGTCGACCCGGTGAGCGACGGTCACTACTTCGACGACGATCCCGACACGCCGTCGTCGCCCCATCCGGTCACCGTCACGCTGCCCGACATGACCCTCACCCTGACCGCCGACCGTGGGGTGTTCTCGGCCGGCAGACTCGACGCCGGCACGAAGCTGTTGTTGCTCGAGGCCCCGGCCCTCGACGACGCCCGTTCGATCCTCGACATCGGCTGCGGCTGGGGTCCGATCACCTGTGTCGCCGGCCACCGCGCTCCCCGCGCAACCGTGTGGGGCATCGACGTGAACCGTCGAGCGAGGGCGCTGACCGCGGCGAATGCCGACGCGACGGGTCTCGGCGACCGCGTGCACGTCGGCGTACCCGACGAGGTGCCGAGCGATCTCGCGTTCGATCGCATCCTGTCCAACCCGCCGATTCGCGTGGGAAAAAAGGCGCTCCACCAGTTACTGCTCCGATGGCTCCCCCGGCTGACACCCGACGGCGCGGCGCATCTCGTCGTCCAGAAGCACCTCGGCAGCGACTCCCTCGCCAACTGGCTCGGCGAGCAGGGATTCCCGACCTCACGACTGTCGAGCCGCGCCGGGTACCGGATCCTCGAGGTGCGACGCGGCGACAACGAATCCGGGAAGACTGCGTGATGGCCCAACTCGACGGCACCGGCATGAAGCGACTGCACCGGGAATGGCGGCGACGGACCGAAGGCCGGCTCGCCCTGGTTCTCGACGGTGTGCAGAACCCGTTCAACGTCGGCTCAGTCGTCCGCACCGCAGCGGCGGAACGCGTGGACCATCTGTGGATCGCGGCCGGCACTGCGCCGAACCACGACAAGGTCAACAAGACCGCGCTGGGCACCCAGCGGTATCTCACCTGGGACGTGGTCGACGACGGCCCCACCGCCGTCGCCGCAGCCAAGGCCGCCGGCTACCGGGTCGTGGCCATCGAACTCACCTCCGACGCCGTACCGCTGCCCGCCGCCGACCTCGACGGCGACGTGGCGCTCGTGATCGGCCACGAGGACCGGGGAGTCACCCCGGCCACCCTCGCGGTCTGTGACCAGACGGCGTTCATCCCCCAGCTCGGCAAGGTCGGCTCACTCAACGTCGCGGCGGCAACCGCCATCGCGATCTACGAAGCCCGCCGCCGCAGCTGGGCCTAGCGACGCCCGGGATCCGAGGCTGCTACTCGGCCGACGAGTCGGCCCGCTCGGTGCTCCGACAGACGTCGACGATGGCGTCGAGCAGGCGCTCGTCGGCAGCGATCCCGAGGCGCGCCCCACAGGCCACGAAGTCCTCGGCACCGTCCGTGAAGGCCGCCACCAAGACGAGCCGACCGGCGCTCTCGGTCTGGGCTCGAACGATGCGCACGTCGGCGCCCGTCTCGCCCTCGACGCCGATGAGGCCGTCCTCGTCGGCATCCTCGATCGCCGTGAACATCGGCAACTCCGACGCGATACCGAGCCACTCGTCGAGGGACCGCTCGGCGCAGCCCTCACTCGGACAGGCCCGAGCCACGGTCCATTGGTTGAACGACTTGCCCTCGTCCGGGGGCGCGAAGTCGAACGGGAACTCCTCGGAGACCACCCAACCGCTCGGAATCTCGGTGACGAGACCCTCCTCGGTGGTGAACGCCTCGAGATCGACGGGCGCCTCGGACTCGTCGGCGGTGATGATCAGCACACCGCCGACCACCGCACACACGATCAGGACGAGCACGATCCAGGGCCGACGCATGCCGTCATACTCGCAGCGGATCGACCTCGACCCGCAGCCGGGCCGACGGGCGCGGCGTGCGAGCCAGCGCATCGAGGAGCGGCGCGTGGGTGTCGGCCCGCAGGAGCCATCGGTCGTCGATCGGGCCGCGCACCCGCACACCCTCGGGCGTGCCGAATGCGGCCATGAACTCGGCGCCGCCGGCCCCGGTCACCAGCACCTGCGCGCCATACGGTGGCGTGCCGAGATCCTGGCGGCGATCGCGCTCCGCAACGGCGACCACCGAGGGGTCGGCCCGCACCGCAGCCCGAACGACCTCGTGATCGGGCTGACGGGTCTGGAGGACAAGCCGGCCGCCATCGCTGCGGGGTCCGAGCAGCCGGGCGGCCCGGGCGAGCAGAGCGAGCGCCTGCTCTGCCGCCCGCTGCCGGGGCGCGAGCAGTTCCTGGTCGAGGTCCAGGAAGACGACCACCGCGGCCCGATCCACCCGGTGCAACACCGCTTCGGTGCCGATCACCACTCGACTGGTCGGTGGGTCGTCGTCAGCCGCGGTGATCTCGTCGACCGACTCCCCCACGAGCGCCTCGAGTTCCTCCCGGGCCCGGGTGACACCGGCCCGCAGGTTCTTCAGTGACGTGCTCCCGCAGTTGGCGCACACCACCGGGCGATGCTCGGTGCCGTCGGCCGTCTCCAGTCGATCCTCCATCAGCACCATGGGCTCGGTGCCGTCCTCGGATCGCACGATCTCGCCGCAGGCGGCACACGCCAGGAGTCGTGAGCGACCCTTCCGGTTGAGCACGCAGATCACGCGACCGTCGCGCACGCGGTCGCCGAGCCGGGGAGCGAAGGGACCCGCCTTGACCGGGTCGTCGTCGCGACGGTCGAGGACGTCGACCACCGGCCAGCCCTCGCGCTCGGCCGTGCGGTTCGGTCGCAGGAGACGGCCGGAGCGCAGCGCCTCGAGCGACGGTGTCGGCGAGCACAGCACGGTCGGCACCCCGCGTCGCCTGGCCCGCTCGATGGCCACGTCGCGGGCGTGCCAGGTCGGCGTCCGCTCTTCCTGCAGCGTTTCCTCGTGCTCGTCGAACACCACCACGGCGGCGAGGTCGGGCATCGGCAACCACGCGGCCGAGCGGGTCCCCACCACCGTCGCCCCGGCTGCGGCGGCGGCCCACTCGTCGGGGCCCAGCGCCACGGTGACGCCGGCCCGCCGCAGCGCGATCGCCATCCGCCGGGCGCGACTCATGTCCGCCAGGATCAAGAGGGCGTCGCCTCGTCGACACGCGGCCAACGCGAGTGACACACCGTCGTCGGCCGGCGGGGTTCTTACCACCGAGACCTCGTGGTCGAAGGCGTCGTCGAACACGTCGCCGGGGCCGGCCGGCACCGGCGAGATCGGGTGACCCCGCGTCGGGACCCCGGCGACCATGCGCGGCGGCGAGGCGGCGCGAAGGAACGGTACGCGGCGACCGGCCCATCGCCACGCCGCCCAGCCCGCCAGGTCGATGAGTTCCTCATCGGGTCCGATGCCGCTGAGTTTCTGGAGTTCGGAGTAGCGCACGCCGTCGATCGGTTCGACGTCCAACGCCATGACCCAGGCGGCGACCCGCCGGCCGGCGAGATCGATGCGGACCATGGACCCCAAGGCAAGTCGGTCGTTTCGCCCGTCGCTCCCCCATGCCGACGGCACGAGATAGTCGAACTCGCGGTCGATGGCCACCACATCGGGGAGCACGCGCACGACCCGCCCCTCGGGGCGGGTCGTGGCAGCGTGTGTTTCCGTCTCGGGCGCTGGCGGTTCGAACTCGTCGAGTTCGAACAGCGCGGGCGCTGTCGAGTCCGGGTCGCTCTGGTTCAGAGCCCGAGCGCCGACTTCAGTTCGTCGACCCGGTTCGTCTGTTCCCACGGGAACAGGCCGCCATCGGTCGACCGGCCGAAGTGGCCGTAGGCGGCCGTCTGCTTGTAGATCGGCCGGCGGAGGTCGAGGTCGCGCATGATCGCGCCGGGGCGCAGATCGAAGACGTCGTCGACGGCCTTCTCGATGGCCGCCTTGTCGACGGTCTCGGTGCCGAACGTCTCGACCAGCACCGACATGGGGCGAGCCATGCCGATTGCGTAGGCCACCTGGATCTCACAGCGCTTGGCCGCACCCGAGGCCACGAGGTTCTTCGCGACCCAACGGGTGGCGTAGGCCGCGGAACGGTCGACCTTCGACGGGTCCTTGCCGGAGAAGGCACCGCCACCGTGACGAGCCATGCCGCCATAGGTGTCGACGATGATCTTGCGGCCGGTGAGTCCGGCGTCGCCCACGGGACCGCCGATCACGAAGCGCCCGGTCGGGTTGACGTGGACCTCGTAGTCGTCGTCGGCGAACTGCTCGGGGATGACCGGGCGGATCACGTGTTCGATCAGATCCGGGCGGATCATCGTGTCGCGATCGATGCCGTCGTTGTGCTGAGTGGACACGAGCACGGTCTTGAGCTTGACCGGGACGTTGTCCTCGTACTCGAAGGTGACCTGGGTCTTGGCGTCGGGACGGAGGTAGGGAATCGTGCCCGCCTTGCGGACCTCGGCGTGGCGCTCGGCCATGCGGTGGGCCACGTGGATCGGCAACGGCATCAGGACGTCGGTCTCGTCGGATGCGTAGCCGAACATCATTCCCTGGTCGCCGGCGCCCTGCTTGTCGAGCTCGTCTTCCTCGCCCGCGGTGCCGGAGCGGACCTCTTCGGAGGCGGTGACGCCCTGGCCGATGTCGGGCGACTGCTCGTCGATGGCGACCATCACGCCACAGGTGTTGCCGTCGTAGCCGAAGGCCTCGCGGTCGTAGCCGATGCCGTTGATCGTCTCCCGGACGGTGCCCGGAATGTCGACATAGGCCTCGGTGGTGATCTCACCGGCGACGATCGCGAGTCCGGTTGTGACCATGGTTTCGCAGGCCACCCGACTCATCGGGTCCTGCTCGAGCATGGCGTCGAGAATCGCATCCGAGATCTGGTCGGCCATCTTGTCGGGATGGCCTTCGGAAACGCTCTCCGAGGTGAAGGTCCAGCGGGTCACTCTTGCTCCTGGGTGGTGGGATCGGTGTCGAAACGGGCGCGGGCCACGTCGAGTATGGCGCGGGCGACGTCGCGCTTGTCGGACAGTGGTACATGATGTCGGGTGCCGTCGGCCATGAGCACAATGACCTCATTCGTCTCGTGCTCGAAACCCACACCGGGTTTCGACACGTCGTTGGCCACGATCGCGTCGAGGTTCTTGCGCCGCAGTTTCGCGCCGGCGTTGTCGATCAGGTCGTCGGTCTCGGCCGCGAATCCGATCAGCACCTGGCCGTCGGGCTTGTCGGCGCCGAGGCCGGCCAGGATGTCGACCGTGGGGACCAGCTCGACCTCGGGGGCGCCGTCGTGTTTCTTCAGCTTGTGCTCGGCGGCAGTCGCCGGACGAAAGTCGGCGACCGCGGCCGCCATCACCACGATGTCAGCCGTTGGGGCTTCGATGTCGCACGCCGCGGCCATCTCGGCTGCGGTCTCCACCGGCAGCACCCGCAGTCCGGTCGGGGCGTCGCCGGGCTTCGTGGTGATCAGCACCACCTCGGCGCCGCGGGCGGCGGCTTCGGCCGCCACCGCGTGGCCCTGCTTGCCCGACGAGCGATTGCCGACATAGCGGACCGCGTCGATCGGCTCGCGCGTGCCGCCGGCGGTGACCAGTACCCGACGGCCCACGAGATCGCCGGGGGTCAACAACGCTTCGACCGCGGCCGCGATGGTCGCGGGGGCCGCGAGACGGCCGTGACCGATGTCGCCACCGGCCAGCCGTCCCGATTCGGGGGCCACGATGTGCACGCCGCGTGACTCGATGACCTCGAGATTCTCCTGCACCGAGACCTGCTCCCACATCTCGGTGTGCATCGCCGGACACACCATGACGGGCGCCCGGGTGGCCAGGACCGTGGCCATCAGCAGATCCGCGCTCCGTCCGGTGCGGATGTCGGAGATGACACGCGCCGTCGCCGGGCAGATCAGCACCAGGTCGGCCTGCTGGCCGAGCACCGTGTGCGGAATCGGCGTGGTCGGATCGTGGAAGAGGGAAGTGCGAGCCGGTTCGCTGGCCAGCGCGGAGAACGTGGTGGCGCCCACCATTTCCAGGGCACCGTCGGTCAGGATCGGGGTGACGTGGGCCCCGGCGTCGACCAGTCGTCGACAGACTTCGACGGCCTTGTAGGCGGCAATGCCCCCGGTGACGCCCAGGACGACATGTCGACCGGAGAGGGTGCCCACGACCAGCTCGGTCGGCTCAGGCGCTGTCGTCGCCGAGCTCGGCCGCGGCCTGCGCCTCGGCGAGCGCCAACGCTGCGGCGGCAGCCTCGGCTTCGGGATCGACCTCGATGGCCTCGATCTTCTCGGCCGCGATCTCCTCGAACGCGATCGACAGGGGCTTGCTCGCCGTCGAGGTCACCTGGGGCGGCACGGAGGCGCCGATTCCCTGGCCCAGCTGACCGACATAGTTCGTGATCTCCCGGCTCCGCATGGCCGACAGGGTGACGAGACTGAACTTCGATCCGGTCTCCTCGAGGAGTTCCTCGATCGCCGGATTCATCATCGTGTCGTAGCCGTGCGCCATTGGATTCTCCGAAGGTCTCACGCCCCACGCGACCGTGGAACCGACCGACAATCCTAGCAGTGCCCCGAGCCGGCGCGACGCGCGGCGATCAACCCCCGTACCTCGTCGACCGCGCGTTCGAGATCGTCGTTGATCACCACCGAGCTGCCGAGGTGGCGAGCCATCGCCACCTCTTCCTCGGCCTTGGCAAGCCTGGCTCGCACCTTCTCCTCGGGATCGCCGCGACCTCGCAGGCGCCGTTCCTGGGCCTCGCGGCTCGGCGCGTCCACGAAGATCAGCAGTGCGTCGGGATAGCGACGCTGGATCTGCTCGGCCCCGAAGACGTCGATCTCGAACACGACGTCGTGGCCGGCGGGAGGATCCGGCACCGGCGTGCCCTGGAGGTAGTCGAGGAACTCGACCCATTCGAGGAACCCGTCGTTGTCGACATGGGCACGAAAGAGGGCCTCGTTGGTGAAGTGGTAGGCCTCCATGTGCTCGCCGGGGCGTCGGGCACGGGTGGTCCAGCTGCGGCTCAGCCACAGGTGGGGATCACGGTCGAGCAGATTCGCGACGATCGTCCCCTTGCCGACCCCGCCCGGGCCGGAGATGACGATGATCAAGCGGTCGGTGAGCTCAGCCACTCAACCGAGCAGGGCCAGCAGTTCGCTGCGCTGGTTGTCGCCGAGCCCGCGCAGTCGACGGTTCTCGGCGATGCCGATCTCTTCCATCGTGCGACGGGCCTTGACCTTGCCGACGCCCGGCAACGACTCGAGTACGGCGAGCACCTTGGTCTTGCCGATCATCTCGTCGTTCTCGGCCTTGTCGAGCAGTTCCTGCAAGGACAACGAACCCATCTTGAGCCGTTGCTTGAGCTCGGCTCGTACCCGTCGGGCCTCGGCGGCCTTGACCAGCGCCGCGGCGCGGGCCTCGTCGGACAGGACCGGTGGCTTCGACATGTCGAGACCCTACCTGACAGGGCGCGTCAGCCGCCGGAGTAGGGCCGTGCTACGACTCGGCCGAGGCGCCGGCGATCAGTTCGTGGATACGGGCTGCGGCGACGAGGGGGTCATCGGCCTTGGTGACCGATCGCCCGATCACCAAGAGGTCCGCGCCTGCGGTGATGGCCTCGTCGGGCGACGCCGCCCGGGCCTGATCGTCGACCGTGTCGCCGGGGAGCCGGATGCCGGGGACGACGCGGGTCATGCGCGGCGCGTAGTGGTGGGCCTGCTCGAGGTCGCCGGCGGCCAACACGAGACCGCGGCATCCCGCTTCGGCAGCCAACATCACGCGCTTGGGCATGATGTGCTCGGGGGCGTCGGCATCGCTGGTGAGCACCGTGATGGCGAGCGAGGTCGGACGTTCGAGGCCGGCGTTGCTGGCACCCTCCTCGAGTCCCTGCACGCCCGCTCTGAGCATGTCGACGCCACCGTGGGCGTGCATCGTGAGGTAGTCGACGCCGAGTGCACCGAGAACCCGAGCCGACTTGCCGACGGTGGTCGGAATGTCGTGCAGCTTGATGTCGAGAAAGATCCGGTAGCCGAGTTCGGCGATCGCGCCGACGGCCTCGGGGCCGGCGGCGCTGTAGAGCTCGAGCCCGATCTTGGCGACCCCGAAGTGGCCATTGAGCGCACGACCGAGCCGGACCGCCGCCACCAGGTCGTCGACGTCGAGCGCCAGGGCGAGCTTGCTGCGGATGTCGGCATCGATTGTGTCAGCCATGAGCTGCTCCGATCAGTTCGGCGACATCGGCAACACCATGCCGGTCGCACCATTGCGAGAATTCCTTGAGAATCCGCCGAGGAGCCCGCGGGTCTGCGAACGTTGCGGTCCCCACTTCCACCGCAGAGGCCCCGGCGAGCAGAAACTCTACGACATCGACCCCGTCGGCGGCGCCACCCACACCCACGATCGGCAGGTCGGGCGCCGCCTCGTGCACGTCGTAGACGGCGCGAACGGCGACGGGATGCATGGCCCGGCCGCTCAGCCCGCCCTTCTTCGCACCCAGCACCGGACGTCTCGTCTCCGGGTCGATCACCATCCCCAGGAGCGTGTTGGTGAGCACCACCGCCTCGGCGCCGGCGGCGTGTGCCGCCATGGCGATCTCGGGGAGATCAGCCGCGTTGGGACTCAACTTCGCCCATCGCGGGCGCCCGCAACCGGCGGTGACGGCGATCGCCTCGCTGGTCGCCTCGGCCGAGTGGGCGAACATCTTGCTGCGGTCCTCGAGATTCGGACACGACACGTTGACCTCCACCGCGACCACGGCGGCGGGTGCATCGGCGAGTGCCTCGGCGGCCGCCCGATAGTCGTCGATCGAGTTGCCCCAGATGCTGGCCACGACGGCGGCGCCGGTTGCCACCAGCGCCGGGAGCTCGTGCTCGAGCCAGTGGGGAACGCCATTGCCCTGCAGGCCCACGCTGTTGATCATGCCGGCGGCGGTCGGATGCACCCGCGGGGAGGGATTGCCCGCCCACGCCTCGGCTCTCATCGACTTGACCACGACCGCGCCCAGCTGTGCGGGCTTCATGTAGCGGGTGAACTCCGCGCCGTGTCCGGCCGTGCCCGACGCCGTCAGCACCGGGGCCCGGAGCCGGACCGAACCGACGGACGTCGCCAGGTCGGTCACGACGGTTCGAGCTCCGAGACCCACGCCCCCCGGTGGTACTCCTGGAGACTCCGCACCGCCAACGGGTAGGTCCGCCAGTCGCGCATTCCGTTGGCGGCCGCGACCGCGGCGGCGCCGGTGGTGAGCAGCGGCACGTTCGCCAGCCCGGCGGCAGCTCGGATGTGTTCGCCGTCGGCGCGCGGGCCACGACCACGTGGCGAGTTGACCACCATCTGGACCTGGCCGGTCTGGATCAACGAGACGGCATCGACGCCATCGGCCCGGGCGTCACCCAGCTTGGCCACGTCGATGGTCACGTCGATGCCGGCCTCGCGCAGTGCGGCGGCGGTACCGCTGGTGGCGGCGATGTCGAATCCGAGTTCGCGGAACCCGTGCGCAGCGGTGATGCCGACGGTCTTGTCGCGGTCGGCCAACGACATGAATATCGTGCCCGACTCCGGGAGCCGGGTACCCGCGCTGAGCTGGGACTTCACGAAGGCCAGGCCCGGGGTGAGATCGATGCCCATGACCTCGCCGGTCGACCGCATCTCGGGACCGAGGACCGCATCGGCTTCAGGGAACCGGTTGAAGGGCAGCACCGCTTCCTTGACCGCCACGTGATCGCCGACCACCCGGTCGCGCAACAGCCCTTCGGCCCGGAGCTCGTCGAGGGTCGACCCGACCATGACGCGACTGGCGATCTTGGCCAGCGGCACCCCCGTCGCCTTGGCCACGAACGGGACCGTCCGGCTCGCTCGCGGGTTGGCCTCGATGACGAAGACCTGGTTTGCCTTCACCGCGTACTGCACGTTGATCAGGCCCTTGACCTCGAGCGCTTCGGCGATCTTGAAGGTGTAGTCCTCGATCACCGCGACGGTCTCGTCGCTCAGGCGGGTGGGCGGGATCGAGCAGGCGGAATCCCCCGAGTGCACGCCGGCTTCCTCGACATGCTCCATCACCGCGCCGATCACGACGGCACCCGTGTGGTCGCGGATGGCGTCGACATCCACCTCGGTGGCGTCCTCGAGGAACCGATCGACCAACACCGGCCGCTCGGCCGAGAGTCCGCCTTCCTTGCCCAGCGAACCGAAGCTCGCCAGCTCGGCCATGGCCCGGCTCAGGTGCTCGTCGTCGTAGACGATCTCCATCGCTCGGCCACCGAGGACGTAGGACGGCCGCACGAGAGCGGGGTAGCCGATGCGACCGGTGATCGCGAGTGCCGCATCGATGTCGACCGCGGTGCCGCCGGCCGGCTGCGGGATCTCGAGTCGGGCACACAGCGCGTTCCACTGCTCCCGATCCTCGGCGAGGTCGATCGACGCCGGCGACGTTCCGAGGATGAGCTCCGCCGGCAGCCGGTCGGCCAGCTTCAGTGGCGTCTGGCCACCGAGCGACACGATCACGCCCAGGGGCTTCTCGCTGTCGATCACGTCCATCACGTCCTCGAACGTGAGCGGTTCGAAGTAGAGCCGGTCGGACGTGTCGTAGTCGGTCGAGACCGTCTCGGGATTGCAGTTGATCATCACGGTCTCGTAGCCGGCGTCGCGCAAGGCGAAGCTGGCGTGGACGCAGCAGTAGTCGAACTCGATGCCCTGGCCGATGCGGTTCGGCCCCGACCCGAGGATGATCACGCGCTCGCGTTCGCCGGGACGCACCTCGTCGGTGTCCTCGTAGGTCGAGTAGTGGTACGGCGTGGTGGCTTCGAACTCGGCCGCGCAGGTGTCGACGGTCTTGAACGTCGTCCTCACGCCGAGCGCGAGACGCGCGGCGCGGACCGCAGCCTCGTCGGCGTCCCAGAGATACGCGAGCTGGGCATCGCTGAACCCGAGCTGCTTCGCCCGCTTCCAACTGCGTTTGGTCATCGCCGCCATGCCGAGCTCGGCCAGGTGGGCCCGTTCCTCGGTGATGATCAGCATCTGGTCGAGGAACCAGGGATCGACCCAGGTGGCCGCGTAGACGTCGTCGACCGAGATGCCGCGGCGCAGGAGCGCTTCGAGCTGGAACGGACGATCAGGGGTGCCGATGCTCGCCGCCGCGAGCAGGGCATCGTCGTCGAGCTCGTCGAACGCCACCTCGCCGGGGTCGCAGTTCAGGCCGTGACGACCCTGTTCGAGCGAACGAAGGGCCTTCTGCAGCGACTCGGGGAAGGTGCGGCCGATGGCCATCACCTCACCGACCGACTGCATCGACGTGCCGAGCACACCACTGGTGCCCGGGAACTTCTCGAACGCCCAGCGGGGGATCTTGGTGACGACATAGTCGATCGACGGCTCGAAACTTGCCGGGGTCTTCTCGGTGATGTCGTTGGGGATCTCGTCGAGGGTGTAGCCGACGGCGAGCTTGGCGGCGATCTTCGCGATCGGGAAGCCGGTGGCTTTCGACGCGAGCGCCGACGAACGACTGACCCGTGGGTTCATCTCGATGATCACCTGGCGCCCGGTGCCCGGCTCGACCGCCCACTGCACGTTGGATCCGCCGGTCTCGACGCCGACCCGTCGGATACAGGCGAAGGAGCCGTCACGCATCTGCTGGTACTCGACGTCGGTCAGGGTCTGGGCCGGAGCCACCGTGATCGAGTCGCCCGTGTGCACACCCATCGGGTCGACGTTCTCGATCGAGCAGATGATCACGCAGTTGTCCGCGTGGTCCCGCATGACCTCGAGCTCGTATTCCTTCCACCCCGAGATCGACTCCTCGATGAGGATCTCGCTGATGGGGCTGCACTCGAGGCCGTAGGCGGCGACCTTCTCGAACTCCTCCATCGTGTGCGCCATGCCGGTGCCACGACCGCCGAGGATGTAGGCGGGCCGGATGATGATCGGCAGCCCGACCTCCTCGATGACCCGGCGGGCCTCCTCCATCGTGCGGGCGGTCCCGGAACGGGCCACCTCGAGCCCGATCTCCTGCATCGCGACCTTGAAGCGCTCACGGTTCTCGGCGGTGGCGATCGCCTCCGCGTCGGCGCCGATCAGCTCGACGTCGTGCTTGGCGAGGATGCCCGCCTCCTCGAGTTCCATGGCGAGGTTCAGTCCGGTCTGGCCACCCAGGGTCGGCAGCACGGCATCGGGCTTCTCCTTCTCGATGATCTTCTCGAGGATGGCCACGTCGAGCGGCTCGACATACGTGGCGTCGGCGAAGTCGGGATCGGTCATGATCGTCGCCGGGTTCGAGTTGGCGAGGATGACGCGATAACCCTCCTCCCGCAGCACCCGACACGCCTGGGTGCCCGAATAGTCGAACTCACAGGCCTGCCCGATCACGATCGGCCCCGAGCCGATGATGAGGATCGAATGGATGTCCGTGCGCTTCGGCATCAGGAGGTCTCTTTCTCGCTCGGGTCGGCGCCTGTTCGGTTGGTGTCCATGAGGGCGGCGAACTCGTCGAACAGGTAGCGGCTGTCGTGCGGGCCGGGGCCGGCTTCGGGGTGGTACTGGACGCTGAAGATGGGGAGGTCGTTGTGGACCAGCCCCTCGAGCGCGCCGTCGTTGAGGCACACGTGGGTCTCGGTGACACCGGGGACCGATCCGACCTCGACCGCGAAGTTGTGGTTCTGGCTCGTGATCTCGACCTTGCCGGAACGCACGTCCTGCACCGGCACGTTGCCACCGTGGTGACCGAACTTCATCTTGAAGGTCGTGCCGCCGAGCGCCAGCGCCAACACCTGGTGACCCAGGCAGATGCCGAAGATCGGCACCTCACCGATCAGCTTGGGCAGCTCGGTGACGATGCTGCCGGCCTCTTCGGGATCGCCGGGGCCGTTGGAGAGGAACACGCCATCGGGATTCATGGCCAGCACCTCGGCCGCCGGAGTGTCGGCGGGAACGACGGTGACGGTGGCGAACTCGCCGAGGTGGCGAAGCATCGTGGCCTTCACCCCGAGGTCGTAGGCCACCACCCGGCGGGGGCCGTTGCCCACCGTGTAGGCGGCGCCGGTCGTGACCTGGCTCACCAGGTCGACGCCGGCCGTGCCGGGATCGGCCTGGGCCGCAGCTCGGAGCGCGGCGGCGTCGGCGGAGCCGAAGGCCCCCGGCATCGCCCCGCTGTCACGGATGTGACGGGTGAGGCGACGGGTGTCGATGCCGGCGATGCCGGCGATGCCGTGGGTGCGCAGGAACGAGTCGAGGTCGCCCTCGGCCCGCCAGCTGCTGTGGCGGCGCGCGAGATCTCTGATGATCACGCCGCGACAGTGGGGGCGGCTCGCCTCGTCGTCGGCCGCGCTCACCCCGTAGTTGCCGATGTGGGGGTAGGTGAAGGTGATGATCTGACCGGCGTAGGACGGATCGGTGATCACCTCCTGGTATCCCGACAGGACCGTGTTGAAGACGACCTCGCCCGATGCGATCCCCTCGACGGGGTCGGCGCCGATGCCTTCGCCCTCGAAGACCTCGCCGTCGGCCAGGACGAGTTGATATTCGCGAATCTCCGTCATCAGCGCTGTGCCTCTCCGTCGATCACCACTGCTTCACCCTTCAGGATCGTGTGCCGTACCCGACCACGGACGGCCATGCCCTCGTAGGGCGTGTTGTTGCTCCGACTCGCCATGGCCTCGCCCGACACGGTCCATGTCGTGTTCGGGTCGATGATGGCAAGGTTGGCGGGCGAACCCTCCACGATCGGCCCGCCATGGTCGGCCGCGATGCCGGCGATGGCCGCCGGTCGCCAGCTCATCGCGGCCAGAATGGCCTCGATCGGCAGGTCCAGGTGGGTGTTGGCGATGGCGAACGCCGTCTCCAAACCGAGCATGCCGGGCGGGGCGTCGGCGAACGTCTGTTCCTTGTCCTGGGCAGTGTGCGGTGCGTGGTCGGTGGCGATGGCGTCGATCGTGCCGTCGGCGAGACCCTCCTTGACCGCAGCGACGTCGGCGTCGGTCCGCAAGGGCGGATGCACCTTGTAGAGCGGGTCGTAGTCCGCGCAGCACGCGTCGGTGAGGCAGAAATGGTGGGTGGCCGCTTCGGCGGTGACGGGCAGGCCCGCAGCCTTCGCGGCCCGGATCATCGCCACGGAACCGGCCGTCGACATGTGTTGGAAGTGCACCCGCGTGCCGGTGAGGCGGGCCAGGGCGATGTCGCGCATCACCATGAGCTCTTCGGCCTCGGCCGGCTGGCCGGGGATTCCGAGGCGGCCCGACCACTCCCCCTCGTGCATGTAGGTGCCCTCGCTGAGGGCGTTCACCTCGCAGTGCTGGGCCAGCACGATGGGCTGGCCGCCCGACAGGTGCGCGAGGGACCCCGCGTACTCGAGGGCGGTGCGCATCAGCTTGTCGTCCTGTACCCCGGTGCCGTCGTCGGTGAAGATCCGCACCCCGAGCTTGACCAGTTCGGCCATCGGGGCGAGCGACTCGCCACCGCGGCCCACGGTGATCGCGGCCGACGGACGCACGTCGCAGATCGTGTCGGCCGCGAGATCGATCACCTCGCGCACCACGGCCGCACAGTCCATGGCCGGAGTCGTGTTCGGCATGGCGATGACCGACGTGAACCCGCCGAGGGCTGCGCCGCGGGCCCCGGTCTCGATCGTCTCGGCCTCTTCCTTGCCGGGTTGACGGAGGTGCACGTGGAGATCGACGAGTCCGGGGCTGACCACACAGTCGGTGGCGTCGAGGATGCGATCACCATCGAGGTCGTCGCCCACCGCGAGGACCGTTCCCTCATCGGACACGACGACATCGGCTCGGCGACTCCCCGTCTCGTCGACGACCGTCCCTCCCTTGATCACGGTGTTTCCGGAAGCGGTGTTCATGCGACAGCAGACCTTTCCTCGACGAGGTCGAGGCCCGACCCCAGCAGCAGATACAGCACGGCCATCCGCACGGCGATGCCGTTGGTGACCTGTTCGGTGATGACGGCGTTGGGCCGATCGGCGACCTCGCCGTCGATCTCGACGCCCCGGTTCATCGGCCCGGGATGCATGATGAGCGCGTCGTCGCGCAAGCGGTCGGCCCGAGCCGCCGTGAGGCCGTACTCCTCGTGGAATTCGCGCAGGCTCGGCACGACCGCCTGCTCCTGACGCTCGGACTGCATTCGCAGCAGGTAGCAGACGTCGACGTCGCCGATGACCTCGTCGAGGTCGTGGGTGACCCTGACCGGCCAGCTCTCGATGCCCGGCGGCAGCAGGGTCCGGGGGGCGACGAACGTGACGGCGGCGCCCATCATCGCGAACCCGATGGCGTTCGAGCGGGCGACCCGAGAGTGCTTGATGTCGCCGACGATCGCGACGTGGCGTCCGTCGAGGCTGCCGAGGTGACGCGTGGCGGTGTACAGGTCGAGCAACGACTGGGTGGGGTGTTGATGCCACCCGTCACCGGCGTTGACGACACTCGCGTCGGTCCACTGCGTGATGCGGTGCGGCGCCCCGGCACCGCCATGGCGGACCACGATGCCGTCGACACCCATGGCCGAGATCGTCTCGACGGTGTCACGCAACGACTCGCCCTTGCTGACCGACGAGGAGCTCACGCTGAAGTTCATGCTGTCGGCCGAGAGGCGCTTGGCCGCGGTCTCGAACGACAACCGGGTGCGGGTCGAGTCCTCGTAGAAGAGCCAGGCGATGGTCTTCCCCCGCAGGGCCGGCACCTTAGGGATCTGACGCCCGCTCACCTCGGCGAACGACTCGGTGAGGTTGAGGATCTGTTCGACCTCCTCACGCCCGAGGTCCTCCATCGAGAGCAGATGACGCAATGCACTCACGTGATGTCCCCCAGATCGACGCCCGCATCGTGCACATCGACGAGTTCGTCTCGTCGCGTCGGCAGGTTCTTGCCCACGAAGTCCGGCCGAATCGGCAGCTCTCGATGGCCCCGATCGACCATCACGGCGAGCTGGATGGCCTGGGGGCGGCCGTAGCTGTGGATCGCATCGAGGGCGGCCCGCACCGTACGGCCGGTGTAGAGCACATCGTCGACGAACACGATGACCTTGCCGGTCGGGTCGTCGGGGATCTCGGTGGGCGCCTCGAGCTTCACCGGGCGAAGACCGAAGTCGTCGCGATACATGGTGGCGTCGAGCCAGCCGACCGGCACCTCGCTGCCCTCGATCTCGCGGATGTCGTCGGCGAGGCGGCGGGCGAGCCCGACGCCGCCGGTCTGCAAGCCGATCATCATCAGACCGTCGGCGCCGTGGTTACGCTCGAGGATCTCGTGGGCCATCCGGCGAACGGCTCGGGTGACATCTTCCGATGTCATCACCCGGGTCCGGGCCTGGAACTCACCACCACTCGGCGGCGCAGCCAGGCGACGTTCTCGCTCTGCCACTTCAACCTTCTCTCGTCCGTATGAGCCTCTCCGGACTCATTTCACGGTCGAGAACGCAACGTAACAGACGCGCGCCCCGCACCCCCGCGCGAATCCCTGTGGATTTCGCGAGCCCCACCGTTCCGGCCGGGCCCGCACCCGTAGCCACGGTCCGTCACGGACCAGAACGGGATCGGTCGGGGCCGGGATGGCGGGGGCGGTGCCAGACGCCGGTGGCGAGCGGGGTGAAACCGGCGGCTCGGGCGACGGCCTCGGAGGCCGGATTGTCCACGGAGATCTCGGCGAGCAGGTGCTCGAGCGGACCGGCCAGAACCCAGTCGGCCACAAGAGTGACGGCATCGGACGCGATGCCTCGACCTCGGCGATCCTCGTGGAGCCACCAGCCGATCGTCGCGGCGCAACGAGTCGTGTCGAAGTGCCCGAACCCGACCTCACCCATCACCCCATCGTCGATCGGGTCGGCGATCACCAGGTCGAACGCGAGTCCGGCGAGGCGACGCACCTCCCAGCCGGCGATCCAGTGCGCCGCAGCAGCGACCGACCGGTCGGGTGGCGGTGTGGAACCGGCGGCGATCCGCACGTCGTGCCATGCGGCCGTGAGCGATTCCGCGTCGGCCGCGCGCCAGGGCCGCAGGACGAACCGGTCGGTTGCGAGATCGGGGACCTCGATCACGATCGGTTCGGTGGTCACTCTTCGTCGGGCCGCAGCTCGTTCGCCACCGAGCGCAGCACGCCGTTCAGGAATCGGGGTGAGTCCTCGCCGCAGTACTGCGTGGCCAATTCGACGGCCTCGCTCAGCACCGCGGCGGTTGGCACATCGGCTCGCGACTGCAGCTCCCATGTGGCCACGCGGGCGATGACCCGATCGATGACCGGCATGCGATGGATGCTCCACCGGGTGAGATTCCGTCCGATGACCTCGTCGAGATCCACTCGGGTTGCGTCGACACCTTCGATGATCTCGACGGCGTACGCCTCGAGCGGTATCTCGCGGGCCGCGAGGGCCTCGGCCACGGCATCGCCGGTGACTTCGGTCTGGTAGAGGAACGACAGCGCTTCCTCTCGTGCCTCGCGCCGGCCGCCGAGGCCGGGAACGGAGGCGCTCACGCCCGGCTGAGGTATTCGCCCGAGCGCGTGTCGATCTTGACCCGCTCGCCGGGCTCGATGAACAACGGCACCTGGACGACGAGCCCGGTCTCGAGCGTGGCCGGCTTGGTGCCCCCGGAGGAACGATCGCCCTGGAGTCCGGGCTCGGTCTCCGCGATCGTCAACTCGACCGATGCGGCGATGTCGGTGCCCACGATCTCGCTGCCGAACATGAGCAGCACTGCGGTGGAACCGTCGACGATGTAGTTGCCGGTATCGCCCAGGGCGTTGGGCGAGACGTTGATCTGGTCGTACGTCTCGTTGTCCATGAAGACGAAGTCGTCGCCGTCCTTGTAGAGGAAATTCATCTCGCGCTTGTCGATGGTGGCCCGCTCGACCTTCTCTCCGGCCCGGAAAGTGCGCTCGACGGTGCCGCCTGCCCGCACGTTGCGCAGGCTGGTGCGCACGAAGGCGTGACCCTTGCCCGGCTTCACGTGCTGGAAGTCGACGATCTGGAACAGGCCGTCGTCGAGTTCGAGCGTCATGCCGTTCTTCAGGTCGTTGGTGGTGATGGTGGGCACGGGAACTCCTGGTTGCTTCAGCGACTGGTTACGACGTGATCTTCATGAGAGTGAGATCTTGGGCGAGCGGGTCAGCGGACGGCAGCCGTCGTCGGTGACGACGACCATGTCTTCGACCCGGACACCGCCCACGCCGGGAAGATAGATCCCGGGCTCGACGGTGATGACCTGGCCGGGCTGGAGGCTATCGGTGTTGGTGCCACGGACCGAGGGAAGTTCGTGGATGTCGAGCCCCACGCCATGACCCGTGCCGTGAGCGAATTCGGGCCCGTAGCCCTCGGCGGTGATGAGATCGCGGCACGCCCGGTCGATGTCGCCGACCACGACGCCGGCCCGGACCGCCTCGACTCCTGCGGCCTGGGCCCGGGTGACGAGATCGTGGATGGTGCGGGCCGTCTCGTCGGCATCGCCGATCACGAACGTGCGCGTCATGTCACTGCGATAGCCATCGACCAGCGAACCCGCGTCGATCACGACCAGGTCACCCGGCGCGAACGGCCGGTCGCTCGGACGGGCGTGGGGCAGCGCCGCGTTGGGTCCGCCGGCCACGATGGTCTCGTAGGCCGGACCGGTGGCGCCACGCGCCCGCATGCCGTCCTCGAGCGCGAGCGCGACCTCGCGCTCGGTGGTGCCGGCGACCAGCAACGGGATCGCGTCGACGAGGGCGTCGTCGGTGATCGCTGCCGCACGCGCCATACGGGCCAGCTCAGCCTCGGTCTTGACGCTGCGCAGCTCGGTGATCAGGCCGTGGGTGGCGACGAGCTCGGCGTCGAGTGCACCCTCCCAACGCTGATGGTCGGCCCAGGTCACGTGGTCGGCCTCCAGCGCGACCGCGATGCCGGGGCCATGGGCGGTGTCGAGGAACGCGCGCCCCTCGGCGACGGTGTCGGCGCTGATGCGGACCTCGACGGCGGCGCCGCCGTCGGCGATCTGGGCCGGCGCCTGTGTGGCGTAGCGCGAGTCGGTGATCAGCGCAGCGTCGGTGGACGTGACCAGGAGCACCCCGGCCGAACCGGTGAAGCCGGTGCACCAGCGCACGTTGGTGAGATTGGTGACGACGAGGGCATCGGCGCCGGCCGTCGCGATCGCCGAGCGGATCTGATCGAGCCGCCCGTCGACCCGGAGCGGCAGGAGGTCGCCGCTCATGACAACAGGGCGGCCATGGCGTCGATGGCGAGCCGGTAGCCGTCGCCGCCGAAGCCGGAGATCGACCCGGTGGCGACCGGGCTCACGACCGACGTGCGGCGCCACGGTTCGCGGGCGTCGGGGTTGGAGAGGTGGAGCTCGATGATCGGGCCGTCGAAGGCGGCCAGCGCGTCGTGGATCGCCCACGACGAGTGGGTGAACGCACCGGGATTGATCACGATGCCCGGATTGACACCTCTGGCCGCATGGATCGCGTCGATCAGCACCCCCTCGTGGTTCGACTGGAGCGCGACGAGACCGAATCCCCGGGCATCGGCGACGGTCGTCGCCGTGTCGACATGATCGTCGAGCGTGGCGGTGCCGTAGATCTGCGGCTCGCGGGTGCCGAGCAGGTTCAGGTTGGGACCGTGCAGGAGCAGGATCTCGGGTCGGCTCATCGGATGGCCTCCATGGCGTCGGCGAGGACGGCTCGATCGACACCCACCACCGATTCGACGCCGTTCGCGCCGTCGAGCACCAGGGTGATGCCGTCGACGGCCTTCTTGTCGCGGCTGAACAGATCGAGCAGCTCGGCCGGGTCGAGTTGGGGGGGCAACGTGTGGGGAAGGTCGTAGGCCGAGAGCACGCGACGGTGCTCGGCCATCCGGGCCTCGTCGATACGGCCGAGGCGCAGGGCGACCTCGCCGGCGTAGGCAATGCCGACGGCGACCGCTTCGCCGTGGCGGAGGTCGTAGTCGCCGGCGGTCTCGATGGCGTGAGCCAGTGTGTGGCCGTAGTTGAGGATCGCCCGGCGTCCGCCCTCGCGTTCGTCGGCGGCGACCACGTCGGCCTTGATCTGCACACAGGCCGCCACGCGGGCCTCGAGGTCGAGTTCGTCGAGTCGCCCGCCACCGAGGAAGTGGTACTTGGCGACCTCGCCGACGCCGCTCCGGAACTCGCGTGGCGGGAGCGTCTTGAGCGTGTCGGTGTCGCACAGCACCGCCGAGGGTTGCCAGAACGCGCCGACCAGGTTCTTGCCTTCGGGAAGGTTGACGCCCGTCTTGCCACCGATGGCCGCGTCGACCTGACCGAGCAGCGTGGTGGACACGCTGACGAAGCGAATGCCCCGGTGGTACACGGCCGCCGCGAAGCCGGCCAGATCGGTGACCACGCCACCGCCGACACCGACGATCGCGTCACCCCGGGTGAGCCCGGCGGCCGCCATCCGCCGACAGATCTCCTCGACGACGGTCAGCGACTTCGCTTGCTCACCGTCGGGCACGTTGACGACCTCGTGGTCGATGCCCGGGTCGACTCCCCAGGGGATGTCCTCCTGGGTGATGACGGCCACCCGTTTCGCCCCGGCCGGGATCACCTCGGGCAGCATCTCGCGCACGCCGGCGCCGACGTGGACGGGGTAACTGCGGTCTTCGAGTCGGACATCGATGGTGATGGTCATGCCGAAACCTCCTCCAGAGCTGCGACGATGGCGTCGACGCAGTCGGTCCGGCGCATGTCGGTGGTGTCGATCCGTAGATCGGCCACGGCGAGGTATCCGGGCTCGCGCTCGGTGATCCTCTCCTGGAGCGAGCGACGAACGTCGCCCGTCAGCAGTGGGCGATCTCGACCCGATCCCACCCGTCGGGCCAGGGCATCGACGCTGCCGTCGAGCCAGACCACCAGTGCGGACGACGCCCGCAATCGGGTGCGATTGGCCTCGCTGACCACGATGCCCCCGCCGGTGGACACGACCCCCGGTGACGCGAGTGCCGTATCGAGCACCATCGCCTCGAGTTCTCGGAACCGCGCCTCTCCGTCGGTCTCGAAGATGTCGGCGATCGGGCGTCCCGCCGACTGCTCGACGAGCGTGTCGGTGTCGACATGCGTCGTGTGGAGTCGACGGGCAAGGGCGCGACCGACCGTCGACTTCCCCGAGCCCATGGGGCCCACCAGAACGACGGCGCACGGCGACACGCTGAGCAGGCTACCGGCGTGTCGCCACCGGGCCGGGATGGGTTTCGCGGTCCTGCGCCTCGACGGCGTCAGACGAAGCTGTCGGCGAAGAACACCACGGCCACCGTGGCCACCGCCATCGCCGGCCCGAACGGCAACGCCTTGGCCGACACGCGGGTCGGTGCCGAGCCCTCGGCATCGGGATCGGGTAACAGGTCGCGTTGCAGACGCTGCCCGATGACGGCGACCAGCAGACCGATCACACCGAACATCAGGAACGATCCGAGGATCACGTAGAACACCAGCTGGAACACCGGCGTCCACCCGACCCAGACCGAACCGGCCGCCCAGCCGAGATGCAGGCCGAGCAGGAGCGCGAACTTCACGTCCCCGAACGCCAGGCTGCGGGGCGAGATGAGGTGCAGAACGAAGAGGATCCCGCTGTAGAGGAGCATTCCCGCCAGCGCCTTGCCGATGGCCGTCGGTCGGTCGAGCCCGAACGCGGCGCCCATGATCGCCACCAGCGAGAGCACCGTGGAACCGAAGACCAGGCGATTGGGCAGCCGGAACGTGTAGAGGTCGATGACGGACAGCGCAACGGCGGCGGTGACCAGGACGAGCGGCGGCAGGAGCGTCCAGTGCCACCCGTAGTGAGCGGCGGCGGCAACCCACAGGCCCATCGTCGCGAGCTCGACTGCGGGATAGGCCGGAGTGATCCGATCACCGCAGTGACGGCAACGGCCCTTGCGCACGAACCACGACACGACGGGCACGACCTCGGCGACGCCGAGGTGGTGCTCGCAGAACGGGCACCGCGACCCCATGGACAGCGGGGTCCGGTCGGGTACACGGTCGACCAGCATCGTCACGAAGCCGCCGACGACCAACCCGAGAGGGATGGCGAGGAGAATGACCAGGAGGTCCATGAAGAGCGGACCCTAGGGCCCCGAACTCACCCGTCGACGGAACCCAGGAACTTCAGGAGAAGCCCGCGATTGACGCTGTCGTCCTCGGCCTCGACGGCCGCCAGGGCGGCGTCGCGTTCGGCCTCGGTGGTCGCCCTCGCCGCCGCGGCGACGGCCTTGGCGGCCTTGGGGCTCAGGTTGGCTAGCTGGCGGGCCATCTCGGCGGGATCGAGCTCGTCGTCGCCGTCGACCGGCGCCGGCGCACCGGCGAAGATGTCGGCGCTGATCTCATCGTGGCTGACGCCGTTGTCCGACGCAGCGATCGAGGACAGGCCCTCGAGCGGGTCGCCGGCCGACAGCAGCGGATCGATGACATCGTCGCTCGACGTCAACGCCGCGAGGCTCGGCTCGATCTCGTGGAGATCGTCCGTGTCATCGACATCCTCGCCGTCGTCGCCGCCGAAGTCGTCGGCCGAGAAGTCGGGCGAGTCGTCCATGGCGTCGAGTTCGTGCAGCAGCGCTTCGGGCTCGCCGGGGGTGGCGTCCTCGAACACCGGCGACTCGGCGTGATCCTCGAAAGGAACCTCTTCGACCGGTTCGGGCTCGAACGAGGTCGGGGCCGGCAAGCCGGCGGGTTCGTCGATGAAGTCCGCGAGACCGAGCTCGAGCAACTCCTTGACCAGGCGGCAGGAATCGATCTCGTTCAGCTGAAGGGACTCGGCCACGGCGCCCACCTGCGAACCGGATCCGATGGCGGCGATGCCCTTCCAGCGGTGCTGGTCGACCATGACGTCGGGACCTTCGAGCACGGGTCGCAGAGCCACCCACACGTCGAGCGACGGGATGACCTCTTCGATCGATCGCCATTCGACGAGCATGTTCTCGGCCGCGCCGAGCACGGGCTCGAGCGACTCCGGCGCGCCGGCGTTGGCGGCCTTCGCATCGGCCTCGAAGGTGAACGAGCCCGCCGAGAACCGCAGCAGGCCGAAGATCACCTCCGCGTTGCTGGGTGACTGTGTGACGGCGGACGCGAGCTCGGTCGCCACGACCTCCCCCGAGTCGACCCAGACGCTTCCCGAACCGCGGTCACCCGTGATGCGGAGTCGGCCCGTCTTCGCGGTGGACGCGAGCAGGCGAAGTACGTCGGGTAGGGCAAAGGTGTCGAGTGTGCCCGAAAGCGCCACGGTGACCTCCGAAGTCGTGCGAACACCCTGACCATCGGCACGGGCAACGGGGGAAGTAAGGACTACGAGAATTTGTTCTCGACGACGGCCCGCATGGCCGGAATCGGGGCCTCGACACCGGTCCAGAGTGTGAACGCCACCGCCGCCTGGTGAATCAGCATCGACACACCGTTGTGGGCATCGATGCCGGCGGCACGGGCCGAGGCGAGCCAGGCCGTCTCGATCGGGTCGTAGACGAGGTCGACCACGGTCTGCCCGGGGTGGAGGAGACCGGGGTCGCACGGCAGTGCACGATCGTCGCCCATGCCCACCGAGGTGGCGTTGACGACGAGATCGGCGCCACCGATGTCGGCTGCGTCGCCGACGCGCCCGACCGGCCCGGCGAGACCGGCCGCGATGGCGGCCCGGTCGGCGTTGCGGTTGACGACGACGACCTCGGCCGCCCCCGCTTGCGCGCACGAATGGATCACGGCCCGGGCTGCGCCACCGGCGCCGAGGACCAGCACCCTGCGGCCGTCGACGTCGAGGTCGGCGTCATCGCGGAGCCCGGCGAGGAAGCCCGCGCCGTCGGTGTTCTCGGCCCGCACGCGGCCGTCGCCGAGCGCGACCAGACAGTTCGCCGCGCCGAGGGCCACCACCGCATCGGAGCGCTCGTCGGCCGCGACGGCGACCACGTCCTTGTGGGGCATCGTGACCGAGAGGCCACCGAGACCGAGCGCACGCATGGCGTCGACGGCAGCGGCACCCTTGCCATCAGCCACCGGAAGGGCGATGTAGACCCAGTCGAGGCCCGTGGCCGCGAAGGCGGCGTTGTGGATGGCCGGCGAGAGCGAGTGGTGGACCGGATCACCGATGACGGCGGCGACAGTCGTGTGGCCGCTGATCATCCGCAGCCGAGATCCTTCTCCACACAGATCGCCACATTGGCCTCGTGTTCGGCGTTCGTCACGGCGAACGAGTGGGACCCGTCCTCGTCGGTGAGCACGTAGAAGAGCCAGTCGCCGGGTTCGGGGTTGAGCGCCGCTTCCAGGCTCGCCTCGCCCGGCGCGGCGATCGGCGTGGGGGGCAAGCCGGGCAGCCGCCGTGTGTTCCAGCGGTTGTCGGTGTTGTCGAGATCGGCCTGGGTGATGTCCTGGCACGAGATGCCGGCGCCGTAGCAGACCGCGGCGTCGATGCCCAGCGGCTCGTCGATGAGGAGGCGGTTCCAGATGACCCGGCTGATCTTGGCCCGATCCTCGGGAATCTTGGCTTCCTCCTCGATCAGCGAGGCGATGATCACCATGTCGTAGGCGTCGAGACCGAGTTCTTCGGCCTCGGGTGGCAGACCGCCATCAGCGAGGAGCGCATCGAACCGTCGATCGAACTCGGAGGTCATCCGGCCGATGATCTGGCGTTCGTTGGTGATGTCCTGTTCGGGCACGTCGTAGAAGGCGGGGAACAGGAGTCCTTCGTGGGGGAAGAACGACGCGCCCTCGGGGAGGTAGGTGGAGAACAGTTCCGGGTCGCGCAGCGCATCGAGCAGCTCTTCGCGATCGTAGAGATCGTTCTCCTCGAGCAGCTGCTCGATCGTCTGCGCCACCGTGAGGCCCTCGGGCACCCTGACCGTGAAGATCTCGGGGACGTAGGGACCCTCGGCCAAGGTGTCGATCACCTCCTGGTAGGTCATGTTCTCGAGCATCTCGTAGTCGCCCGCCTGGAACTGGACCTCGGTGTCGCACGACAGGAAACCGGTGATGGTGATCTCGCCGCCGTTGGGCACGTCACAGCGCAGCCAGTAGCGGAACACCGTGGCGTTGTTGATGATGCCGGCATCGGCGAGCTTGGTGGCGACGTCGTTGACGGCCGCCCCCTGTTCGATGGTGAACGGGACCTCGTCGCCGTGATCGCCGCCGGCATCGATCTGGTCGTCGATCCAGCTGTAGACGCGGCTCCGGGCCGCGACCACCAGCACCAACACCAGTGCGACGAGGCCGATGATCCGCAGGAAGCCGCCCCAGCTGGTGCGGTAGCGAACCCAGTTGCGATCGTCGGCGTCGTAGCGCGGGTCGACGAGCGGCGTGCCATCGGGGTCGTCCTCGAACACGTACTCGACCCCGTTGGCGTCGAACCCGGCGGAGACGACGGCTCCCGGTGGGGCCGCGTAGTCGGGAAGCGCCACGATCGGCACTTCCTCGCCATCGGGACCGACCGCCATCGGCGGCGGGGTGCGGGGCGCGGCCTGGGCCGGACGGGCGACCCGGGTGGCCGGACGTTTCGGTTCGTCGGCGGGGATGAACGGCAGGCTGGTGGCGCGCGGGGTTTCCGCCGGCGCCTTCGCTTCTTCGGGGATCTCGTCGTCGGTCTGACCGGTGAGGAAGGCCGCGAAGTTTCGTTTGGGCTTCTGCGGGTCAGTCACGGGGCATGCCTCCGTCGAGCCATGCCTGCAGCATCACTGCGGCGGCGACCTTGTCGACGACTCGGCGGCGAGCGTCTGCCTTCATCTGCTGTTCCATGAGGGATCGCTCCGCGCTGACGGTTGTCAGCCGTTCATCGTAGGGAACAACTGGCACGTCAAGGGTGTCGCCCAGCACCTTTGTTTCGGCGAGGTACTTCTTGGCCTGGGGGCCGACTGATCCGTCCATGTTGTAGGGCAGGCCGACGACGACGATCTCGGCCTCCCACTCCTCGACCAGCGCGGCGATCTCGCGGTGCTCCCGCTGACGGTCGCCGGAGCGTTGCAACACCTCGATCGGCATGGCCAGCGCACCGTCGGAGTCGCTGATCGCCACGCCGATGCGCTTGCTGCCCAGGTCGAGCCCCAGGGCTCGCACGTCAACCGATGCCGGCCGCGGCGCGGGCCTGATCGAGCGCGGCGTCGAGCGCCGAGGCGTCCTTGCCGCCGGCGACGGCCAGGTCGTCGGCCGACTTGCCGCCGCCGCCGACCGTTCTCTTCGCGTCGTCGATGAGCGCGCCGGCCTTGTGCGGGCTGTCGGGCGTGACCGCGGCGACGAGCGCCACTCCCCCGCCGTCGAGCTCGGCCCCGAGCACGACCGCATGGATGGATTCCTGATCGCGGATGGAGACCGCCAGGTCGCGCAGACCGTTGCGGTCGAGCCCGTCGACCCGGTCGACGACCACGCCGTCGACCGCCTTGGCGGCGAGCGCCGGCGCCTGACCCACCGCCAGCTGCTGCTTCAACCGGTCGAGTTCCTTGCGCAGGCTCTTGGCCTCGGCCTGGAGCCGCTCGACACCGTCAGTCAACTCGTCGGGCTGCACGCTGAGCGCCTTCGCGGCCGCCGACGCCGTGGCGTCGACGCCCCGCATCAGCTCGATCGTGGCCATTCCCGTGACCGCCTCGATGCGGCGGATGTTGCTGCCGATCGAACCCTCGGAAACCACCCGGAACGCCCCGATGTCGCCCAGGGCCCGCACGTGGGTGCCACCGCAGAGCTCGGTGGAGTTGGGGCCCGCTTCGAGCACGCGGACGATGTCACCGTACTTGTCGCCGAAGAAGGCGATGGCGCCCAGCTTCTGGGCTTCGTCCATCGTGGTCTCGAAGTGGCGACACGACGGGTTGCTGAGGACCTCGCCATTGACCAGGTCCTCGACTTCGGCGATCTGCGCAGGGGTGACCGCCTCGTAGTGGCTGAAGTCGAAGCGGAGCCGGTCGGGGCCCACCCACGAACCCTGCTGTTTGACGTGGTCGCCGACCACCTTGTGCAGCGCCCAGTGAAGGAGGTGGGTGGCCGTGTGGTTGCGGCGGATCGCGGCCCGACGCTCGTTGTCGATGATGGCCGTGGCGTGCTGGCCGACACTGATCTCTCCGCGCATCTCACCGATCTCGTGCACGACGAGTCCGGGCACGCCGTAGCGGGTGTCGGTCACGGTGGCTTCACCGCTCTCGGTGCGGATCGTGCCGACGTCGCCGATCTGCCCGCCCGACTCGGCGTAGAACGGGGTGCGGTCGAGCACCAGCACCGCCCCGTCGTTCACGAGCACGACCGCATCGGTCTGGGCCTCGTCGCGGCCGGTGAACACGGTCTCGCCGTTGGCCTCGACGATCGAGACGAGGCTGCCGGTGTCGCCGACCGCCGCCACCTTGCGGGCGTCCTTGGCCCGCTTCTGCTGATCGGCCATGGCCTGGCGGAACGCGTCGACGTCGACCTCGACGCCCCGCTCGGCGGTGATCTCCTGGGTGACCTCGAGGGGGAAGCCGTAGGTGTCGTGCAGCAGGAACGCCGTGTCGCCGGAGAGCGTCGCGCCCTCGGCCAATGCGCCGAGTTCCTCGTCGAGGATCGCCTGGCCGGTGCGGAGGGTCTCGCGGAAGCGCACCTCTTCGCGATCGATGACGTCGCGGATGAACGAATGGTTCTCGACGAGATCGGGGTAGTCCCCGCCCATGAGCTCGACGACCGCGTCGACCATGCCACCCATGACGGGGGTCTCGACCCCGAGCAGGTAGGCGTGGCGGACGGCGCGACGAAGGATGCGCCGCAGCACGTAGCCGCGGGCCTCGTTGGAGGGGAAGACACCGTCGCTGACCAGCATGGATGTGCTGCGGGCGTGGTCAGCGAGAATCCTGAGCGAGACGAGCGAATCGAACTCTGCAGTGGCCGGATCGAGCCCGGTCAGCTCCGCAGCCGCCTGCTGCAGGGCGCTGAGTTCGTCGGTGTCCCACACGGAGTCGACGCCCTGGAGCACCGAGACGGTGCGCTCGAGCCCCATGCCGGTGTCGATCGACGGCTTCGGCAGCGGCGTCTTCGTGCCGTCGGCGCCCTGGTCGAACTGCATGAAGACGAGATTCCAGATCTCGATGAAGCGATCCTCGTCGCCGTGTTCGGGACCGCCGTCGGCGCCGAACTCGGGGCCCTTGTCCCAGAAGATCTCCGAGCAGGGACCGCACGGGCCGGTGTCGCCCATCTTCCAGTAGTTGTCCTCGTCGAGGCGCTGAATGCGCTCGGCCGGCACGCCGACCTCGTGCTCCCAGATCGTCGCCGCCTCGTCGTCGCTGAGGTGCACGGTGACCCAGAGGCGTTCGGGGTCGAGGCCCAACGTGACGGTGACGAACTCCCAGGCCCACTTGCACGCGTCGGACTTGAAGTAGTCGCCGAAGCTGAAGTTGCCCATCATCTCGAAGAACGTGAGATGGCGCTTCGTGCGGCCGATCTCGTCGAGGTCGTTGTGCTTGCCGCCCGCCCTCACGCACTTCTGGATCGTGACAGCCCGATCGTAGGGAGCGGCCTCTTCGCCGGTGAAGTAGGTCTTGAACGGCACCATTCCCGCAACCGTGAAGAGCAGCGTCGGGTCGTGGGGAATCAGGCTCGCCGACGGCTGCGGCGAGTGACCGCGCTCGACGAAGAAGTCGGTGAACGCTTTGCGTACTTCGTTGGCCCTCATGAAATGGGCAGTCTACCGCCGCGGTCCCAGCCCAAGTCCGCCGAATACCGCGACCGGCAACGGGTCAGCGACGGAGTCGGCTGGGCCGATGCTGGTGGGGGTTGCCCCGACGTGGCGGCTCGGGGGCGAACTCCCGACGGAGCTCGTTCTCGCGATCACGCATCGCCTCGGCGCCCTCGACTGCCGCATCGCGGAGGTCGATGACGACCTCGCGAGCCTTCTCGGCCACCTGACGACCCTTGATCGAGACGTCGTGGCGCACCTGCTCGGGGGTGTAGTGCTCGACGGCCCGACGCACGCGCCGCTGGACGTAGATCGAGCTGCTCAGGCCGGCCGCGTAGCCGACGCCGGACCAGAAGATGCGCTTCATCGGGATCGACCCCCGACGTCGATCGCCCGCCGACGCGGGCCACCACCTCGGAGCCGCCACGTCGCCCGTCCGGCCCCGGCAACGAAGGACGCGGTCTTGATCAGCGGCGGTGCGACGGCCTTGTAGGCGAGACGCGACGCCACGTCGGCGGTGGTCGAGATCCGCTCGGCCTTGTCGAGCACCGCATCGACACGCTCGAGCTCGTCGCCGGCCTTCGTGACCGTGGAATGGAGATCGTGCACCATCGGCAGGGTGGCGCCCCGCAGGTCGTCGACCGTCGAGCGCAACTCCCGCAGCGTTCGCACCAGGGCCTGCACCGCCAGCACCATCACGACAACGACGGCGAGACAGACGATCGAGACGATCACGGCGGCGAGGTCGGCGGCGGACATGCCCCCAGTGAACCCGGCCCCTCGCCTCCACGGGGGGATGGTCAGCCGTCACGGCCCGGCCAGTGCTCGCTGATCTCGCCCTCGTGGCCGTGGTCGGTCGGGCGGTAGAAGACCGACCCCGCGAGCTCGTCGGGCAGGTACTGCTGGTCCACCCATCCCTGCGGATCGTGGTGTGGGAGCCGGTAGCCCTTTCCGTGGCCGAGGCTCGACGCGCCCTTGTAGTGCGCGTCGCGCAGATGCGGTGGCACCTCCCCGGTGCCCGCCGAACGGGCGGCTTCGAGTGCGGCGAAGATGCCCTCGGTCACCCGGTTGGACTTCGGCGCCGTCGCGAGATGGACGACGGCCTGCGCGAGGTTGAGCTGCGCCTCGGGGAGCCCGACGAACTCCACCGCCTGCGCGGCGGCGTTGGCCACGAGCAGCGACTGGGGGTCGGCCATGCCCACGTCCTCCGACGCGAGGATCACCAGGCGGCGGGCGATGAAACGGGCATCCTCGCCCGCCTCGAGCATGCGGGCGAGCCAGTAGAGCCCGGCATCGGGGTCGCTCCCCCGGATGCTCTTGATGAAGGCGGAGATCACGTCGTAGTGCCCGTCTCGTCCGTAGCGGACGGCCTTCGCGTCGACCGCCCCCTCGGCATCGGGCAGCGTGACGTGGAGTGGACGACCCCGCTCGGAGGCCAGCGCCACCGCCACCTCGGTCCCGGTCAGCGCATGGCGACCGTCACCGCCGCTACGGGCTGCGAGATGGGCGACGGCGTCGTCGTCGGCGGTGGCGCCCTCGATCTCGAGACCTCGGCGGATCAGCTCGGCGATGTCGTCCTCACCCAACGCGTGGAGGCGAAAGAGGGTCGAGCGGGACATGAGTGGCGGGTTCACCTCGAAATGCGGATTCTCGGTGGTCGCGCCGATGAGGATGATGAGCCCCTCCTCCACCGCCGGGAGCAGGGTGTCCTGCTGCGCCTTGTTGAAGCGATGCACCTCGTCGAGGAAGAGGATCGTCCCCTGACCGCGCTCGCCCAGCCGTTGCCGGGCCTTGGCGATCACCTCGCGCACGTCCTTCACCGACGCGGTGACGGCCGAGAGCTCCTCGAAGACCTTGTCGGTCGTGGTGGCGACGAGCCGGGCGAGACTGGTCTTCCCGGTGCCGGGCGGTCCCCAGAAGATCACCGACGACAGCCGGTCGTTGTCGATCAACGCCCGCAGCGGCTTGCCGGGAGCGAGCAGGTGCCGTTGCCCCACGACATCGTCGACGTCACGGGGCCGGAGTCGAGCCGCGAGCGGTGACCGTCCTTCCAATCGCGACTGCGCGGCGGCACTGAACAGGTCGTCACTCACGCGGCCGACCCTACGCCAGCGCTCAGGGCGGGCGAGCAGATGCCGATACGGACAGTGTGAGAGACATCATCCCTTTCATCTTCTGGCCGTGGTTCTTCGCCTCGTGCTTCATCCTCGTGCGCCGGCGGGTCACCGGTGGAAGCTGGCGCCCGATGGACGACGAGAAGGTCGTCGAACCGCTCGAGTTTCCGCCGCCGCCCACGAGCCACCTCCCCGTGCCCTCGCTGATCGCACCCTCTTCGGCGTCCTCCCGGCCCGATGCACCGTCATCGACACGCGAGCCGTCGGCACCGTCATCGGCACCGGGCTCGGTGATGACACCGGTCGACCCCGATCGTCCTCGATCACGCACTCTGGCCGAGGCGGTCGAAGGCATCGCCATGCCGTGCGACCTGGCGCCGCTCATGGGCACCGGCCCGCTCGACCCCCGAGACGTCGCCTTCTTCACCCAGGGCCATCCGGCCGCAACGGTCGGTGCGGCACTGGCCGACGAATTCGAACGGTTGGGTTTTCAGATCCGCCCGGTCGACGAGCGGACGATCCACGCCGAACGAGGTCCTGATCTGATCCGGGCCCGGCTGACGAGCGCCGAGCTCACCTCCTCGGAGGTGCTGCGGGAGCACCACCCGAGCGCGCCGGCGGACGCTCTCGTCGTGGAGTTGACGCTGAGCTGATGCTCAGGTGGCGGGTGGCAGCACCCGCAGGCCGAGATCGTCGAGATGGGTGTCGTCGATCGGTGAAGGGGCGTTGGTCAGTGGATCGGCGCCCGACTGGGTCTTCGGGAACGCGATGACCTCGCGGATGTTGCTCTCGCCGACGAGCAGCATCGTCAGACGATCGGTGCCGAAGGCGAACCCCCCGTGAGGCGGCGCACCGAAGCGGAACGCGTCGAGCAGGAACCCGAACTTCGCCCGGGCCTCCTCCTCGCCGATGCCCAGCAGCTCGAAGATGCGGGTCTGCACGTCGGTCCGGTGGATTCGGATGCTGCCCGACCCGAGCTCGATGCCGTTGAGCACGAGGTCGTAGGCCTGCGAACGGACGTCGAGGAGCGCCTCTCCGCCCTCGTCCAGCAGATGCACGTCGTCGGCATGCGGCATCGTGAACGGATGATGGGCGGGAATCGGCTTGCCACCGTCGCCCAGCGCTTCGAACAGCGGGAAGTCGACGACCCAGAGGAACTGGAGTCCGCCCTCGTTGACGGGCGGCCGGCCCAACTCGAGCCGGAGCAGGCCGAGCACGTGGCGGACGAGCCGGCGCTCGTCGGCCACCAGGAAGACCATGTCGCCGGGCACGGCGTCGAGCGCGGCGATGACCTGGCCGGCCTCGTCGGCCGAGAGGAACTTGGCGACGCCGGCATCGAGGGCCGGGCCGTTCTCGCCCTCGATGACCTTCATCCAGGCCAGACCCTTGGCCCCCCAGCGCTGACAGGTCTCCACCAGACCGTCGATCTGGTTGCGGCTGAGTGCCTCGACGCCGCCTTCCATGCGGATGCCCTTCACGCACGGGGCCTGGAAGACGCGCGCCTCGGTGCCCTCGAAGATCGGGGTGAGCTCGACGAGTTCCATTCCGAAGCGCACGTCGGGCTTGTCGGAGCCGTAACGCTCCTGCGCATCGAGCCAGGTGATACGGGGAAACTCCGTCGGGCGCTCGCCGGTCACTGCCTCGGTGGCCTCGGCGACCGCGTGGGAGATGACGGCGAACACGTCCTCCTGGTCGACGAAGCTCATCTCGGCGTCGAGTTGCATGAACTCGAACTGGCGATCGGCCCGAAGGTCCTCGTCACGCAGGCAGCGGGCGATCTGGTAGTAGCGATCGATGCCGCCCACCATGCAGAGCTGCTTGAACAGCTGCGGGCTCTGCGGCAGGGCGTAGAACGAGCCCGGCTCCTTGCGCGAGGGCACGACGAAGTCGCGGGCGCCCTCGGGGGTGGAGGCGATCAGCATCGGGGTCTCGATCTCGACGAAACCCTGTTCTTCCATGCCACGGCGCAGCGCGCTGTTGACCGCGGCCCGGGTGCGCAGGTTGCGCTGCATCCGGTCCTTGCGAAGATCGACGTAGCGGTGGCGGAGGCGGATGGTCTCGTCGACGTCGGTGCGCTCGTCGAGCGGGAACGGCGGCGGTTCGGACTCGGCGAGAATGGTGATCTCGGTGATCTCGATCTCGATCTCGCCGGTGGCGAGGTCGGTGTTGGCGGTGTCGTCGGGCCGCAGCCGCACCTCGCCGGTCATCGACGCCACGTACTCGCTGCGGAGGTCGTGTGAGCGGTTGACCACGCACTGCACGACACCGGTGTGGTCACGGAGGTCGATGAAGGCGAGGTGTTCGCCGTGTTCACGACGCTTGTCGACCCACCCGCAGACGGTGACGGTGCGTCCGACGTCGGCGGCGGTGAGGGTGCCGCACATGTCGGTTCGTTGGGAGGTGGTCAGATCCATCGTGATTCCTGTTTCAGGTTTGTTCGTGGTGGCGGGGCAGCGCCCCGAGCATTCGGATGTCGTCGAGGAGATCGTCGAGCGCGACACGGCGTTGACCGGTATCTCCCCGCAGGTCGCGGAGCGTCACTTCTCCTGCCGCGACCTCGTCGTCGCCGATGATCGCGGCGAACGGCGCTCCAGAGCGGTCGGCGACCTTCATCTGCGCCTTCATCGACCGCCCGCCGTAGGCCCGGTCGGCGCCGACGCCGCCCTGGCGAAGGCGCTCGCACACGTCGAGGGCGTGGCCCCCACCGGTCACGTCGACCACGAACACCGTCACCGTCGGTTCCGGCGCGGGGAACACGCCTTCGGCATCGCAGGCCAGGAGAATACGGTCGACGCCGAGTGCGAAGCCGATACCCGGCGTGGCCGGCCCCCCGAGATCCTCGACGAGACCGTCGTAGCGGCCGCCGCCACCGACCGCGTTCTGGGCGGTCTCGAGTGCGGTCGCTGCGAACTCGAACGTCGTGCGGGTGTAGTAGTCGAGACCGCGAACGAGCCGGGCCGAGATCGTGTAGCCGATGCCGAGGGCATCGAGTCCGGCACGAACCGCGGCGAAGTGCTCGGCCGTCTCGTCGGTGAGGAAGTCGACCATCACCGGCGCGGCGTCGATGATCGCCTGGTCCTCCGGGCGCTTCGAGTCGAGCACCCGGAGTGGGTTGCGCTCGAGGGTGACCTGCGACTGCGGCGAGAGTTCGTCGCGACGTTCGGTCAGATACGTCGTGAGCGCCGCGAGATACGCCGGGCGACAGGTCGCATCGCCGAGGCTGTTGACCGACAGCTCGACATCGCGCAGCCCGAGCGAGGCGAAGAAGCGTGAGGCCAGCGCGATGACGTCGACGTCCGCCTGGGGGTCGTCGGCGCCGAGCACCTCGACCCCGACCTGGGTGAACTGGCGGTAGCGCCCGGCCTGGGGCTGCTCGTAGCGGAACTGCGGGCCCTCGTACCAGACCTTCCACGGCGGCACCGGCCGGTGTTCGGCGTAGGCCCGACAGATCGAGGCGGTCAGCTCGGGGCGCAGGGCCAGGTGTTGCGGCGGGTCGCCCTTGTCCAGGAAGTCGAACATCTCCTTGGTGACGACGTCGGTGGACTCGCCGATGCGCTTGAAGACTCCGAGGTCCTCGAAGATCGGCGAGACGACCTCACCGAATCCGCCGAGACCTGCGGCCGACGCGAACCGGTCGACGAGCGCCCGCCGGCGACCCGACTCGGGCGGGAGGATGTCGCGGGTGCCTTTCGGGGCACGGAATGTCGGCTCAGCCACAGCCGCTCAGACTACCGGTGGCACTTCCCGACCCCGTGGAGGATTCGGGGAGAGTTGGATCCGGCGTCAGTCGGTGTCGGATGCTCCGCCACCGGGGACGAGCCGGTAGGCGTCGTAGACCGCTTCGACGGCCAGGAGCCGTGAGAGCACCGAGTCGAGCTGGCTCACATCGGCGAGTTCGAACTCGAACTGCATCTTGGCGACGGCATCGTCGCCGGTTTCGGTGGCCACGCTGATGACGTTGAGCCCGTGGTCGGACAGCACCTTGGCGACGTCGACGAGCAAGAGGTTGCGGTCGAGGGCCTGGAGTTCGATCGTGGTCGCGAAGCGGCCATCGTGGTCAGCGTCCCACTCGACCTCGATGAGCCGGTCGGGCTGACCCTCCTGAAGGGTCGTGGCGTTGAGACAGTCGGCCCGGTGGACCGACACGCCGCGTCCACGGGTGACGAAACCGATGATCTCGTCGGGCGGCACCGGCGAACAGCACCGCGAGATGCGGATCATGATGTCGTCGAGGCCTTCGACGTGGACTCCGGCCGATCCGGTGGCCCGCCGCTTCGTGCCGAGACGCCGGCTGACGTTGGCCGGCAACCGAGCCTGCTCCTCGTCGGCCGAGAGGTCCTCGCCCCGCAGTTCCTTCGTGACGCGCTCCGCGATCGTCGACCCCGCGACATGGCCTTCTCCGACGGCGGCGAACAACGATTCTTCGTCGGTGTAGTTGAGCTGCTCGCCGACGAGCAGAAACACCGGCTCCTTGACGATGCGCTGCGCGGGCAAGCCGGCCCGGCGCAGTGCCGCGAGCACCTCGTCTCGCCCGTGCTCGATCGCGTCCTCGCGACGTTCACGGGTGTACCACTGCTTGATCTTGTTTGCCGCTCGCCGGCTGGCGACGAACTTCAACCAGTCCCGGCTGGGCCCTGCGCCCTCGACCTTCGAGGTGAAGATCTCGACGCTGTCGCCCGATTCGAGCCGGCTGTTGAGCGGCACCAGCCGGCCGTTGACCTTCGAGCCGATGCAGGAGTGCCCGACGTCGGTGTGGATCGTGTAGGCGAAATCGACCGGGGTGGCGCCGACCGGGAGCTCGACCACCTTTCCCTTGGGCGTGAAGACGTAGACCTCGTCCTGGTCGAGATCGAACTTCAGGTTGTTCATGAACTCCGACGGGTCGGAGGTCTCCTGTTGCCATTCGACGATGCGGTTGAGCCAGGCCATCTCGCTGCCTGCTTCGCCGTCCTTGTAGTCGGAGTGCGCAGCCACGCCGAACTCGGCCCGCTGATGCATCTCGCGGGTGCGGATCTGCACCTCGATCGACTTGCCCTGCGGCCCCACCACCGTCGTGTGCAACGACTGGTAGAGGTTGAACTTGGGCATCGCGATGTAGTCCTTGAAGCGGCCCTGGACCGGACGCCACGTCGCGTGGATCGAACCGAGGGCGCCGTAGCACTCACGGACGGAATCGACGATGACACGGATGCCGACGAGGTCGAAGATCTCGTCGAATCCGCGGCCCTTCACGACCATCTTCTCGTAGACCGACCAGAGGTGTTTCGGACGACCGTCGATCTGGGCCACGATGCCGAGCTCGGCCAGCCGGGCCTGCACGTCACCGAGCACCTGGGCCAGGTAGAGATCGCGCTCGGGGGCCCGCTGCTGGATCATCTGGTCGATCTCGGCATAGCGGCGGGGATGCAGTGCGGCGAAGGACAGATCCTCGAGCTGCCACTTCATCTCCTGCATGCCGAGCCGGTGGGCCAGCGGTGCATACACATCGAGCGTCTCGCGGGCCGATCGCTCCTGTTTGAAGGCGGGCAACGCAGCGATCGTGCTCAGGTTGTGCAGACGGTCGGCGAGCTTGATGATCAACACCCGCATGTCGGACGCGATCGCCACGATCATCTTGCGCATCGTGGCGGCCTGCTGCAGCTCCTTGGTGTCGTACTTGACCCGTTCGAGCTTCGTCACGCCGTCGACGATCTTGGCGACCTCGGGACCGAACTCCTTCTCGAGCTGGGCCAACCCGACCGAGGTGTCCTCGACCGCGTCGTGCAGAAGCGCACCGGCGATGGTGATGTCGTCGATCCCCTGCCGGGCGACGATGGTCGCCACCGCAACCGGGTGGCGGATGTAGGGCTCGCCCGACTTGCGGTACTGACCCTCGTGGGCCCTCGCCGCGAGCTCGAAGGCCCGCTCGATGAGCGACGTGTCGGCCTTGGGATGGTGCTGTTCGAATGCGGCCAGCAGGCCGGCGATCTCAGCCGACGTCGACCGGTTGGGTCCTCGACGCCAGGGCAGGACCCGCGTGACGGTTGCCATCAGTCGCCTCCGACCTTGATCAGACTCTCGATGCTCGTATCGCCCAGTTTCCCCCGGCCATGAAGGAACTCGAGCTCGAGGAGGAACCCGAACCCCACCAGGATCCCCGCCTGTCGGTTCACCAACTCGGCCGCCGCCGCCGCGGTGCCGCCCGTGGCCAGCACGTCGTCGATGATGACCACACGCTGTCCCGGGGCGATCGCGTCGGTGTGCATCTCGACGGTGTCGGCGCCGTACTCGAGGCCGTAGTCGAGCGATGACGTCGTGAACGGGAGCTTGCCCGGCTTGCGAACCGGCACGAACCCGACGCCGAGCTGGCGAGCGACCGGGACGCCGAAGAGGAATCCGCGGGCCTCGATCCCGACCACGAGATCGACCTCGGTTGCGGACCATGGCGACGACATGGCGTGCAGCGCGGCGTCGAACCCGACCGGGTCGCCCAGCAGCGGCGTGATGTCCTTGTAGACCACGCCCGGCTCCGGGAAGTCGGGGATGTCTCGGATCAGTCCTTCGATCAGACCAACAGCGGGCATGCCCCCAGAGTACCGCCCCTAGCTCCGCTTCTTTTTCTTCCTCGGCCGCGGCGGGGCGTTCCCCGTGCGGGGCCGATCGGCGACCGTGCGAGCGGCAACCGAGCCGAGCGCCACGTCCTCGGTGGCCACCGGGCGGGTGGACTCGCCCGTCAGCCCGCGGGCCGCGACCTTCTGCGCGACGGCGAGGTTTCCGGCTTCTCGTTCCTTGAGGAACGCCACCGTCGCCGACGCCACCGAGATCGACGAGTAGCCGCCGACGAGGATGCCGATCAGCAGGGCGATCGCGAACTCCTGGAGCGTCAGGGCGCCGAGGAAGAACGACCCGATCACGAGCATGCAGAGCACCGGGATCACGGAGGTGAACGAGGTGTTGATCGACCGCATCAGCACCTGGTTCAGGGCCGAATTCATCATCTCGGTGTAGGTGTAGCGCCCGGTGGCCGAGAGTCGGCCCTCGAGTTCGCGGACCCGGTCGTAGACGACGATCGTGTCGTAGAGCGAGTAGCCGGTGATGGTGAGAAAGGCGATGACGGTGGCCGGCGTGACTTCGAACTGAAAGATGGAGTAGATGCCGACCGACAACAGGATGTCGTGCACGACTGCCACCAACGCGCCCACTGCCATCTTCCACTCAAGGCGCACCGTGATGTAGCCGGCGACGATGACGAAGAACCAGATCAGCGCGTTGCGCGCCTGATCGGTGATCTCATCACCCCACGACGGGCCCACCGTCGTGACGCTCACGCTGTTGAGTTCGGTTCCGCCCAGCGCCGCGAGGGCGGCGGTGACCGCTTCGATGTCGGCCGGCGTGTCGAGCCCATCGCGAACCCGAACGCTGTCGCCGCCGACGATCTGGATCTTTCCGGCGGCGGCGCCGGTGTCGGCCAATGCCTCGCGTGCGTCGGCGACGCTGGCGTCGGGGGCGAGCACCTCCCAGCTCGTGCCGCCCTCGAACTCGATACCGAGGTTCAGACCTTGGACCACGAGCGAGCCGACACTGACCAGCACGAAGATGGCCGATGTGCTGAGCATCCATTTCCAGAGCCGCGGAAAGTCGAACTCCTGCTCGCCGCGATACATGAGTCGGAGCGTTTTCACCGCGCCTCCTCGGCGGGAACGAGGCCATAGCGGCCGGGATGATCGGCCATCGCTTCACGTTCGGCCATGAGCCGAACCACCGGGCCCATGAAGAAATAAGTGGCGACGATGTCGAGCACCGTGGCGAGTCCGAGGAACAGCGCGAAGCCCTTCACCTGGCCGACGGTCAGCACATAGAGAACCACCGCGGCGATCAGGCTGGCGACATCGGCCTTCACGATCGTCGAGAAGGCGATCGGGAACGACCGCGTCACCGCCGAGCGCATCGTTCGCCCGTGGCGGACGTCTTCCTTGAGATGTTCGAAGAAGACCACATTCGAGTCGACCGAGACACCCACGGAGACGATGAGACCGGTGACGCCCGCCAGTGTGAGCGCCAACCCCTGCGAGTCGCCGAGCCAGGCGATGATCGTCCAGAGCATCGCGCCCGAGACCGCGAGGCTCGCGATGGCGACGAGTCCGAGCAGCCGGTAGTAGGCGATCAGGTAGAGCGAGACGAGCGCGAAGCCGATGAGCCCAGCGGTGACACCGGCGTCGAGGGCGTCCTTGCCCAGTGTCGCCGAGACGCTGCGCGACTCCTGTGGCGTGAGTTCGACCGGCAACGAGCCGTAGCGGAGAACGAGGGCGAGGTCCTTCGCCTCACCCTCGCTGAAGTTGCCGGAGATCGAGATGTTCGTGCGCTCGAAGGTGGGGCTCTGGATCGTGGGGGCGCTCTCCACGCCGCCGTCGATCTCGATCGCCACGCGACCGCTGGGACACACGGTCGATCGCGAGAAGCAGAGTGAGGCGAGGGAGTTGAAGTCGTCGATGCCCGGCGAACCGCTGCGGAGTTCGAGGGCCACATTCCAGCCCGCCTGGAGCCGGGCATTGGCGTCCTCGACGGCCAGGCCCGTGAGGCGGGCGCCGGTGTCACCGCCCTCGATGAGCTCCGGCGCGGGGCCGAGAAGGAGCAACGTGTCGATGTCGATGCCGTCGGTCGAGACCGTCTGCTCGGCGATCAGGCACTCGTCGGCACCTGCGTCGGGCGTCGGGGTGCCCGAGGCGTACTCGGGGGGGAGCTCCTGGTCCTCGCCGATCGGACACAGGCCGGCGAGCGTGGTGAGGTCGGTTCCGAGCGGCGCCTCGACGAGGACCGGCCGGAACCGCAGCTCGGCCGTCTGGCCGACCAGTTCGAGCGCCCGGGCCTGGTCGTCGACGCCGGGGATCTGCACGAGCACCGTTTGTCCCTGCCGTGTGATCTCCGGCTCGCGCACGCCGAGACCGTCGACGCGATTGCGGATGACCTCGATCGCCTGGTCGATCACCTCGTTGTCGACGTCGCTGCCGTCGGGGTTGGGTTCGGGCTCGAGCACGACCGAGACACCGCCCTGGAGGTCGAGCCCCAGCAACGGTTCGTTCCCCGAGGCGAAGGTGTAGACGAGCCCCAGCACGGACAGCGCGACGACGCCGATCGCAAGAGTGAGCTGACGGCGCATCGTCAGGCGTCGCCGTCGTCCGAATCGGCCTCGACAAGCGAATCGTCGTCGGCATCGTCGCCGTCATCGTCGTCGTCGCTGACTCGCTCGGCGACGGCGGCGCGGCTGAGCTTGAGTTCGACGTCGGGCGCGACCTCGAGCCAGATCACGTCGCCCTCGACCTCGGCGATGGCGCCGTAGATGCCGGAGTTGGTGACCACGAGGTCGCCTTCGGCCAGCGAGTTGACGAGCTGCTGGTGCGCCTTCATGCGCTTTTGCTGCGGGAGGATCATGAACGCGTAGAGGGCACCCATGAGAACGACGAGAACGACGACTGACATAGGAACGGAGGCTAGCTGCCCCACACCTCGTGGACTCCCAGCCGGAACGACTCGAATTCGCCGGCCCGGATCGCGTCGCCCATCCGGTCCATGAATCGCAGGAGCCACGCCACGTTGTGAAGGGTGAGAATTCGCGCCGCCGTGGGCTCCTTGGTCTGCAGCAGGTGGCGCAGGTAGCCCCTGCTCCAGCGGGCTGCGGGGCTCTCGGGCCAGGACGGGTCGAGAGGTTCGTCGCTACGGGCGAACTCGGCCCGGCCCAGGTTGTAGCGCCCGTTGTCGGTGAGGACGGTGCCGTGGCGCGCGTGGCGCGTCGGCAGCACGCAGTCGAACATGTCGACCCCGCGAGCGACCGACTCGGTGATGCCGATCGGATCGCCCAGGCCCATGAAGTAGCGGGGTTGGTCGACGGGAAGGACGTCCATGCAGCTGGCGAGCCCGTGGAGCATCTCGCTGCGGTCCTCACCCACGGACAGGCCGCCGACGGCGTAGCCGTCGAAGTCCAGACCCACGATCCGATCCGCCGACTCGCGCCGTAGTGCGTCGTCGGTGCCACCCTGGACGATGCCGAACTGGCTCTGCCGGTCGGCGGCATCGTCGTGATCGAGAAAGGCTCGGCGGCCTCGTTCGGCCCACAGCGAGGTTCGGTCGACGGCGGCCTTCACCACCGAGAGGTCGGCCACGGAACTCGGGCACACGTCGAGCACCATCTGGATGTCGGCGCCGATCAGGGCTTGCACGGCGACGGCCCGTTCCGGCGTGAGGAGATGGGTCGAGCCGTCGTAGGTCGACTTGAACGTGGCCCCTTCGTCCGTCAGCTCCGGACCGAGCGAGAAGATCTGGTAGCCGCCGGAATCGGTGAGGAAGTGACCGTCCCACGCGGCGAAACCGTGGATACCACCGAGCTCGGCCACCACGTCGGCGCCGGGACGCAACATCAGGTGATACGTGTTGGCGAGGATCACCTGCGCGCCGAGCGCCTCGACGTCATCGGAGGCCAGATGACGGATCGCGCCGCGGGTGCCGACCGGCATGAAGCGCGGCGTCGTGAACTCGCCGCGCGCGGTGGTGACCACCCCGGTGCGGGCGCCGCCGTCACGGCCGGTCTCGGTGAACGTCGCTTTCACCGAGACCAGGCTATGTCGCTGCGCCCAGGCTGTGTCCCCGCGCCCCCGACGATGGTCAGGGCGACGGTGCGAGCGCCGCTCCGACGGACCGGGCTGCGGCGTGGGCGCCGGCGAAGTAGCGACGCGGATAGCGGAGCCGGCGCCGCGTCCGCAGCTCGGCGGTGACCACCGACTGACCACGCCACCACGGCTCGACCCGGACGACGAGCGGGAGACGGGGCCACGACCCCCGCAGCGCCAGCCGAGCGTCGGCCTGGTGGCCGCCGCCCGGCATCGGGCGGAAGTCCGAGGTGAGATCCAGTCGGAGACCACCCCCGACCACGAAGGTCTTCTCCATCGCACCGAGCTCTCGTTCGATCGTCGCGAACGACGCGAACACGTGCTGACGCACGGCGGAGCCGCGTCGGGGGTTGCCGTCATGGCGCCGTTGGAGCGACCGCTCGTGGATGGCGCGTGACATGCGCCGACCCCGGGCGGTCAGGACGGCCGATCGCCGGCGCAGCGGATCGAGGCGCTCGGCGGCTGCGTGCCAGGCATCGCGCAGCGAGGCGAACAGCTCATCGGTGTCGTCCGGCGGGGCGGACACTCGCGCCGCGGCCGTCGGGTCGTGGAGGAGCGGCTCACGAGCCGGATCGATGATCTCGATCCGCAGCGTCCCGGCCGTTTCCGTCATCACATCGAGCGTAGGTGACCGTGACTATCGAGCGAGGGCGTAGTGCACACCGGCTCTGGTCCGGCCGAGTTCGCAGAACAGGCCGAGCGGCTTCAGGCAGTAGGCCATCCGCTGCGCGGTGCCCCGGTCGACGCCGGCGAGATCGGCCAGGTCCGCGGTCGTGAACCGGTCGGGAAGCCCCTCGGGCACCAGGCGAAGCAGGTCGACGCTGGCATCGAAGCGGTGCCGACCGGTGATCTCGCGCAGTACCCGGTCGACGGTGCGAAAGCCGCCTCTCCCCCGCCGTGCCCGGGGGTCGACCACCTGGCGCTTGGTCACGGACACGAGCACGATCTCGAGGCTCAGGTTCGGGTGATCGAGCAGTGTCGGCATACTCACCAGTTCGACGAACAGGTCGTAGACGGAACCCTTCTTGGGTGATCGGCGGGGCCTCGCGTCGGGCCGGTCGAGATAGGTCTCGACCGCGATGGGATGCACGAGCAGGAACCGATGGTCGGCGAGGAGATGGTCGAGCTTGCGGCCCATCGCCGCGAACGAGCCGGTCTGGATCTCGATCAACAGGTCGTCGCGACGGATGTCGATGACGAAGCCGTCGAGCGGCACCTCGAACTGATCGCCGGGCCGCGCGTAGTCGTCCTTGAGCGCGGCGTGCAGCGAACCCTCGTTGAGAGTGCCGATGTGCGGTTCGATCGCGATCCGGCGACGTTACCGTCCCGCCCGTGAACGCTGTCCCACCCTCGAGTGCCACGCCACCTGCGGCCGATCGGGGCGCCGTGTTCGCGGCCGCCGCCACCTACCTGTCGTTCGCCGCGCCGATCGCCATGCTCGGCGTCATCTGGCCCGATGTGCGCGACCGCTTCGACCAGTCGCTCGGCACCCTCGGGATCGCAGGGCTCGTCTACGGCGTCGGTCGTATGTCGACCGCGCTCAGCGGTCCACTGCTCGTGCGCCGGTTCCGCACCGGTCCCGCCTTCGTTCTCATGCTCGTCCTTCTCGCCGGCGCCTGTGGTTGTGCCGCGGTGGCGACGTCGTGGCTCGTCTTCCTGGTCGCCTTCGCCTGCATCGGTGCGGCCTCCGGGTCGCTCGACTCCCTCGGCGCGGGATTCATCGCGTCGATTCGCGATGTGGGGAGCGCAGGCCTGGTCCACGGCGCCTACGGCATCGGGTCGACTGCGGCACCGCTGCTGGTGCTCGCCGTCCCGAGTTGGCGGATCGCCCTGGGTATCGTGGCAGGCCTCGCCATCGCTGCTGCCGTCGTGTGCGTTCGAAACAGCCGGAGCTGGCCCGTGATCGCCTCGGACCAGCGCGCCGATGCGGGGGATCTCCCCCGTCGCGCAACGGCGGTCTCGCTCGGAGCCCTGTTCGCCTTCGTGGCATTCGAGGTGACGGCAGGCCAGTGGGCTTTCACCCACCTCACCGAGGAGCGCGGCATCGGCGACACCCTCGCCGCCACCGCCGTCGCCCTGTACTGGGGCGGCATCATGGTCGGTCGCCTGGCCATGGCTCGCACCGGAGTGAGAGACACCATCGACCGGGTTCGCCTTCAGCGTCTCGCCATCGTCGCCGGCGCGGCCACCCTCACCCTCACAGTGGTCCCGTCGGTCGCCACCGCCGCAGCGCTGGCGCTGGTCGGTTTGTCGCTCGCCCCGATCGCGCCCTCGCTCTTCGCGTCGACGGCGAGCCGCGTGGGCGAGTCCCACGCGCAGCGGCTGGCAGTGTGGCAACTTGCGGCCACCAACGCGGGAGCCATCTCCGTCCCGTTCCTGACGGGCCAACTCGTCGATGCCATCGGTCCCGGCGTCGTGATCGCAGTCGCCGCCACGACCGCCTTCGTCGGCGCCTGGCTACTCCTCGCCATCACCCGCCTCCCCTCCCACTGACCGTTGCACTTGGGGTCAGACCCCCGTTGCAGTTTGGCCACAATCCGCTCGTCGGGTGACCTTGCCGTCAGCGGCGGAACCGCCGGAGGGCGCCGCGACGACGAGCAGCGCTGGCGGCGGCCCGCTCCGTAGGCGTCACCCGCGGGGTTGTCGCCGGGAGTCGAGTGGCGAGGTCATCGGCAGCCATCAGCGTCAGCGTCGGGACGGGCTCGGACTCCGGCAGGTTGTAGCGATAGGTCAGGTAGCCGTCGGCCACGCCGGCGGTGTCGAGCCAGTTCGCCACCCGGGGGTCGTCGGGAGCGATCACGAGCCGGAACACCCCGTCGTCGTCGAGCACCGCCTGCGCGTCGTTGATGGTGATCGGCCGATTGACGTAGTCGAGCGACTGGTACCAGCGGTCGCCGAGCTGCACCTCCCAGTAGTGGCACGTCGGCGGTGTCACCTCGAACACCAACGCCTCGCCGGGGCCGACTCGCCACATGCACTGACCGTACGCCTGACGGATGGTGCCGCCGAGCTCGCCTCCTTCGTCCGTGCTCATCGCCGGCCCGAAGGCGTTGATCTCGTCCCGCTGGAGATGGCCCTCGGCGAACGCCGTCCAGTAGGAGGCCATCAGTCCCGTCATCGATGCAGTTCGCCCGAGCTTGTCGATGACCTCCTCGGGCGTCAGCCGGGCCGGCGGACCGTCGACGTCGAGACACTCGATGTGGAGATCGGCGGGCCGCTCGTTCGTCCAGTCGGCGAAGAACTGACGCACGAGGAGACGGGTCTCGAGCGGCTCGAGTCGGAACCAGGTGCCCGCAACGGTTCCCGCGGGCGGCGGCGCCGGGCTGAAGACGATCTCGAAGTTGCCATCGCGGTCGACCGGGAGGTCACGGCCGTCGAGTTCGAGCAGCTGACGGATCGGCGCGCCTCCGAAGGTCCATGTCATCACCGAGAATCCGAGTGACCGCACGCTGCCGACGTTGCCACTGAGCCGGTAGGCGTGGTGCAGGTCCATCGGGGCGGTCTGATACAGCCCGTCGGGATTGTCCTGACCCATCTTGGAGGGATACACCCACCCGAGTTCGGGGTGACGCGGGTCCTCGTTCTCGAACACCTGGTCGAGCTGCATGCTCAGCATGCGCAGCACGTGCCGCACCCCTTCGGCCCGCTCCTCGTCGGCGACGTCTCGCTCAGGATCGACGACATGGTCGACGGCCCCCTTCAAGTCGTCGCAGAACGCGATCCAGGCGGTGCGGAGATCCTCTGAGGCGGTCACGATTCGCCACTCACCGGGGTCGATGGTCGGTGCCGGCACCCGCCGTGATGAACAGGGCCGTCGCCGAGTCGGCGACGTCGGCCGTGTGCCACGTCCCCGGCGGGTTGATCGCATACTCCCCTGCGCCGAGGGTGACGGTGGCCGTCGAGCCGTCATCGTGCTCCTGATGGAGCGTGATCGAGCCGGCCGTGCACAACACGACCTCGCTGCCCTTGGGGTGCATCTCCCACACGTCCCACGACTCGCTGAACGTGTACATACTGACGAGGCGGCCTTCGTCACCGTCGCTTGCGTGCCGTTCGCCGTAGCCGGCGTACCACTCCATTTCGCCGGTGAACTCCGGTTCACTGATCGAGGTCGCTCCGAGACCGAGGTGGATGGGATGGCTTCCTATGTCCATCGGTTCTGTGCTCATCCCCCCAGTCTTGCCGCTTCTCCCCCGCCCCGCCGCACCTGGTCCTGACCCGGGTGCAACGGTCAGTCGGCGGTGGCGAGGTCGAGATGTTCGTAGAGCCAGGGAAGGTAGCGATGGGACTGCGGGCCGTTGACCGAGATGCCGCTGACGTGGCCAGGGCCGTCGAGGACGAAGAAGTCGCAGACACCGCCCTGCGCGTGGACGGTGTTGCAGGTCCGGTAGGAGTAGGGCCATTCGTAGGACGGGTCCGACGGGCCGGCGTTGGTGTCGACCTCGTACCGGAACATGAGAATCGGCGCCGGATCGGCGACGAACCCTGGGACTTCGATCGCCGGCGTGAGGTGAGCGCCGGTCTCCATCGCGGCGGCCGGTTGCGTCGGCTCGGCCGCCAGCGGACCACCGGGCGTCGGGTCAGCGAGCAACGCGGTGCCGAGGGAGATCGCCCCGCCCGCCGACGAACCGAGCGTGGCGATCCTGGTCGTGTCGATTCCGTACGTCTCCGCGTTGGCGTGGAGGTACCGAATCGCCTCCATGCCGTCGTCGATCGCGTTGGTCGCCACGGCGAGGAAATCCTCCGCCGAGATCCCGCTCGGACAGGTTCGGTAGTCGATGGCCACCGCCACGAAGCCGCGCTGGGCGTAGGCCTCGGCGGCGCCCACGTAGCCAGTCCGGCTTCCGTTCACGAACCCGCCACCGTGGATGAGCACCACCGTCGGCCGAGCCTCGAGCGTGTCACCGACGGGCTCGTAGACGTCGAGGATCAGGTCGTTGCCGCCCGGTTCGCAGAGCGGCGCCGAACCGTAACGAAGCCCCGCATGCCGAACGATCTCCGCCCTGGTGAAGACGTTGCTCACGTAGCGACCGCTGGACGGAATGGCGACGAAGTCGCTGAGAATCGCGGTGCCATAGAGGAGCCCGTCGTGGGGACACCGGTAGGTCGCGATGCCCTTGCGGTCCCATTTCGCCGCCACGACCGACGCGCCGACCGCGGCCGGTAGCTCGTCGATGATCTCCTGCGCGGCATCGTCGTCATCGGGGTCGGCCGACGTGCGGGTCACGTAGGTGGTCGCCGCCGCTGTCTCCGCCGCGAAGCTCGGCGCGGGAATCGCTGCGCCGTCGGCCCGCTCACAGGCGTTCACCGATTCGGCGAGTGCTTGCAGATCCAGGTAGGGCGAGTCCGCCGTAGCGCCGACCCCCGCCCCCACCCGAGCAGCGTCGACTGCGTTTCGCAGCACCGCGCTGCCCGGCCCGCACGCCGTCGCCAGACACGCCGCAACGACCAGTGGTGTGATGAGTCTCCGCACCGTCTGCCCCCTCGTCGGGCACGCGCACCGGCCCTTCGATGACGCTACTGGTCCAAGCCGGAACCGGCCAACGGCCGGTGTTACGGTCTCGGGGTGAACGCCACGCAATTCGAGGGCTGGCCGGTCGAGGCCATCGAGTTCTTCGAGCGGCTCGAGGACGACAACACAACGGCGTTCTGGTCCGAGCAGAAGCACGTCTACGAGGAACGCGTGAAGGCGCCGATGACCGCCCTCCTGGCCGCCCTCGAGCCGCGGTGTGGAGCGGGAAGGATCTTCCGCCCCAACCGTGACGTCCGCTTCAGCAAGGACAAGTCGCCCTACAAGACCAGCATCGCGGCGACCCTGGAGAACGGCGGCTACGTCAGTCTCTCCGCCGACGGCTTCGCGACCGGCACCGGCTACTACATGATGGCCAAGGACCAACTCGCGAGGTTCCGCTCGGCGATCGACGATGACACGACCGGTCGGTGGCTCGAGAAGATCGTCGCTGAAGTCAACGACGCGGGCGTCGACGTGACGTCACACGACTCGGTGAAGACCGCACCGCGCGGCTATTCGGTGGACCACCCGCGGATCGAGCTGCTGCGGATGAAGGGCTGCATCGCGTGGCGGGAGTGGGAGGTCGGCGCCTGGCTCGACACGCCCGAAGCGAAGGCCCGGGTCCTCGATCTCCTCGACACGGCGAAACCACTCGTCAAATGGCTCGACACCAACGTCGGGCCTTCCGAGCTGCCGGAGGAACGCAGGGGCTGAACGGATTCGCGTTCGAACTGCAACGGGGGTCTGACCCCAAGTGCAACGTCAACGGGTGAGCAGCATGGCGTCGCCGAAGCTGAGGAAGCGATAGTCCTCTCGTAGGGCTTCGGTGTAGAGGTCTCGCCAGCGGGGGCCGACGAAGGCGTCGACGAGGCAGAGCAGCGTCGTTCGGGGCAGGTGGAAGTTGGTCATCAGCACGTCCACGACCGACCACTCGTAGGGACGACGGATGAAGATGCGGCTGCGGCCCTCGGTCTCACCGGTGGTGCCCCACGTCTCGAGCGCTCGCACGCTCGTGGTACCCACGGCCACGACCCGCTTCGCCGTTGCGATCTTCTCGATCGTGGCGGCGGGAACCGAGTACCACTCGCTGTGCATGACGTGATCGTCGAGTCGGTCGACCTGCACCGGACGAAACGTGTCGAGCCCGACCGCCAGCTCGACGGTGGCCATGTCGACCCCGCGCTCCCGCAGACGACCGATGACGGCGTCGGTCAGATGCAACCCCGCCGTGGGCGCGGCCGCAGAGAGGGGACGGTCGGCGAACACGGTCTGGTAGCGCTCCGGGTCGTCGATCTGTTCGTCGATGTAGGGCGGCAACGGCGGCAGGCCGACCTCGGCCAAAACCTCGAGCAGGGCGCGTTCGCCCGGATCGGGACGCACCAAGCGGCGACCATCGCCGAGGTCGTCACCGACCTCGACCACCAGCGCGTCGGTGGTCAACAGCGTCCCCGCGGGGACTTTCTTCGACGGCCGGACGAGCGCCTCCCACCAGCCGTCGTCGCCAGCCTCGAGGAGGAGCACCTCGGCTGCGCCGCCGGTCGGTCGGGTCAGCGGGATCCGGGCCGGGAGCACCCGCGTGTCGTTGACCACGAGCAGGTCGCCGGGCTCGAGCAGGTCGGGCAGGTCGACGACTCGTCGATGCTCGATCGAGACACCGCGATCGACCAGCAGACGGGCGTGGGCACGCTCGATCAGTGGTGTCTGCGCGATCGACGTCGGCGGCAGCTCGTAGTCGACGTCGTCAAGTGTCTGCGGCGGTCGGTCCACGGGACCGAGCGTAGAGAGACCGCGACCGATGGCGACGATCCGAACCCGCAACGGGGGTCTTGACCCCCGTCATAAACCGCAACGGGGGTCTGACCCCGAATGCAACGGTCAGTCGTCGTTGTCGAAGAGGCCGGGGGCGGTGGGGGCACCGGCCGGGGGTGGGGTCATGCCCAGGTGTTCGTAGGCGGCCGGGGTGGCGACTCGACCCCGCGGTGTGCGCATCAGCAGGCCCTGCTGGATCAGGTAGGGCTCATAGACGTCCTCCACCGTCTCGGTGGGTTCGCTCACGCTGATGGCCAGCGTCGACAGACCCACCGGACCGCCACCGAAACGGCGACAGACGGAATCGAGCACGGCCCGGCTGGCCTTGTCGAGACCGAGCACGTCGACGCCGAAGAACTTGAGGCCGTCGGCCGCCACTTCGGCGTCGATGTGGCCGTTGCGTTCCACCTCGGCGTAGTCGCGGACCTGGCGGAGCAGCCGGTTGGCGATGCGTGGTGTGCCCCGCGAACGGCGGGCGATCTCCCACGCGCCATCGGCGTCGATGTCGACATCGAGAATCGTGGCGGCCCGGGCGACGATCGACTGGAGGTCGTCGACGTCGTAGTACTCGAGCCGGGCGACGAGGCCGAACCGGTCTCGCAGGGGGCCAGTGATGAGCCCTGTGCGGGTGGTGGCCCCGACCAGCGTGAACTTGGCGAGGTCGAGCGGGATCGAACGAGCGGCCGGGCCCTTGCCCAGCACGATGTCGATCCGGAAGTCCTCCATCGCCGGATAGAGGACCTCCTCGACCGGACGGGGCAGCCGGTGGATCTCGTCGATGAAGAGCACATCGCCCTCTTCGAGCTTGGACAGGATCGACGCCAGGTCGCCGGCCCGCTCGAGGGCCGGCCCACTGGTGACCTGGAGGTGGGTGCCCATCTCGGCCGCGATGATGTTGGCCAGAGTGGTCTTGCCCAGCCCGGGCGGACCGGCGAACAACAGATGGTCGACCGGATCCCGACGCTTGGCCGCGGCCCCGAGCATGACGCCGAGATGACCCTTGAGCTCGGACTGACCCACGAACTCCGCGAGCGAGCGGGGGCGCAGACCGGGCTCGTCGATGATCTCGTCGTCGGCTGCGGTCTCGGTGGGTGAGAGCAGTTCTTCGCGCACGTCAGACCCCCGAGGCGAGTCGGCGGAGGGCTTCCTTCAGCAACTCGCCGGTGTCGCCGTCGGACGGAAGGTCGGAGAGGACACCGTGGATCTCGTCGGGCGCGTAGCCCAGACCCTCGAGCGCCGATCGCAGGTCGGCCCGGACCCCGCCGGTGGTGGTCGAGGACCCGTCGGCATCGATCGTGATGACCGGACCATCGGGCACATCGAGCTTCGACTTCAGCTCCATCACGAGTCGGGCCGCCGTCTTCTTCCCCACGCCCGGCACGAGACACAGCGCGGCGACATCGTCGCTCGCCACCGCGACCCGCAGCGCGTCGGGACCGTGAACCGACAGGATCGCCAACCCGAGGGCGGGCCCGACCCCGTGAGCGCTGATGAGCGACTCGAAGATGCGGCGCTCGTCGACGGTGGCGAAGCCGTAGAGGGTCTCGCTGTCCTCACGAACGGCATGGTGCGTGTGGACGAACACCTCACGGTCGATCTCGCCGATCATCACCGCCGTGGACGGGGTGACCTGCACCCGATGGCCCACACCGGCGACCTCGATCAAGAGTTCGGCATCGGGGCCTCGATCGAGCAGTGTGCCTCTGAGCGATCCGATCATCGACGTCCTCCTGCTGCGGTTCCAGTTGATCGCGCCGGAATGCGGGCGAGATGGCAGAGCGCCACCGCAACCGCATCGGCGGCGTCGGCCGGGGCCAACATGGCCGGCAGGTCGAGCAGGGTCTGCACCATCCGCCCGACCTCGTGCTTGTCGGCGCCGCCCCAACCGGCCACCGATTCCTTGATCTCGTTGGGCGAGTACTCGATCACCACGCACCCGGCGGTGGCCGCCTCGGCCATGATGATGCCGCTGACCATGCCGACCGACATCGCGGTGGACACGTTGTGCTGGAACAGCACCCGCTCGATGGCGAGAGCGTCGGGCTCGAACTCGCGTATGAGCGCCCGCACCTCGGCCTGCATCTCGGCGAGCCGCAGTGGCCGCTCGGTCTGCGGGTCGGTGCGGATCACCCCGGCTGCGACAGCGCGCGGCTTGCGGCCGGTCTTCTCCACACAGCCATAGCCACACCGGGACAGCCCCGGATCGATTCCCAGTACGAACACCTGTACGACCCTAGTCAGTTATCCCGGGATCTCCTGGCATCCTGGGGAACGTGTCGACCCGCCGCCGCATCGTGCTGTCCGTCGCGGCATTGGTGCTGGTCACCGGGGGTCTGCTCACCGAACGGTGGTTCGTCCATCCCCAGACCGACGACCCCGGCACCGCCGACGCCATTTTCGTGCTCGGGGGCGGCGGCGACCGGGTCGGGTTCGCGGTCGACCTGGTGCGGGAGGGCGTCGCCTCCGAGGTCGTCTTCGCGTCGGTCTACGTGGAGGACGAAGGGGTGTGGGCCGCCCGCCCCTGCAACGGTCGAGCGCCGCGTAACCTCGCCGACGGGGTGACGTTCGAATGTCGGGAGCCCGAACCCGGAACCACCCGCGGTGAGGCCCGGATGCTGCGCGACCTCGCAACGGAACGCGGCTGGGAGACGGTCGTCGTCGTGGCCAGCACCGACCAGATCACCCGGGCCCGCCGGCTGATCGAACGCTGCTGGGACGGCGAGATCCGTCTCACCGGACCCGACCACTTCGACCCGTGGCCCGTTCGGGCCCTCTACGAGTGGGGTGCGGGCATCAAGGCCACCTTGTTGCGCGACTGCTGACCCAGCGCCCCCACGCTGCCGATTCGGGACCACCGATCCTGGACTACAGCGCGCGCCACAGGTGCCGATAGGGCCAGGGTGAGTTCGCACCCCGCCCCGCCCGCTGTCTCCCTCCTCGGCATCCACAAGTCGTTCAACGACGTCCCTGCGCTCGTCGATCTCGACGTCGTCGCCCCCGACGGGCAGATCACCGTGCTGCTCGGCCCCAACGGCGCCGGCAAGACCACGGCGATCCGGGTGGTCACCGGCGCGATGTCGCCCGAACGGGGCACCGTCCGAACCCTCGGCCTCGACCCCGAGGCCGACGGCGAGGACGTCCGCATGGCCTGCGGAGTGGTGTCGGCCAAGCCCGCGCTCTACGACCGGCTGACCGGCAACGACAACCTGCGCTACGCAGCCGAACTCCACGGCGTCGACAAGCGCATCATCGACGACCGAATCCGCGCCGCCGCCGGCCGCTTCGGCATCGGACACGCGCTCGATGCCCAGGTCGGCGGCTACTCCACCGGCATGAAGACCCGGCTGGCGCTCGCCCGCTCGGTGCTCCACGAACCGCAACTCCTCCTGTTCGACGAACCCACGTCGGGGCTCGACCCCGAGTCGTCGCAAGCCGTGCTCCAGCTCATCCGGGACATGACCAGCGACGGCCACACCGTCGTCATGTGCACCCACCACCTCGTCGAGGCCGAGGGCCTCGCCGACCATGTCGTCGTGCTCGACAACGGCACCGATCTCGTCTCGGGCAAGCCGGCCGACCTGATCCACCAGTTCTGGCCCGACGACTCGGTCGAGATCGCCGTGGAGGATCTTCCGGGCACACCGTCGCTCGAGGACCTCACCGTCCTCGCCGGCGTCACCCGCCTGGAGCCGAGCAAGCACGGCACCCGGGTCATTCTCGAGAACCCCGACGTCACCCCCGACGTCGTGGACGCGCTCGTGAAGGCCGGCCATCGCATCCGCATGGTGAACCCCCACGAGCCCACCCTCGAGGAGCTCTACTTCGCCGTCCGGCGCTCCGCTCGCGACCTCGGCGAAGCCACGATCGAGGAGGTCATGTCATGAGCCGATCCACCATGAACTGGTCCCGCACCCTCACCGTCGCCCGGACCGATGTGAAGCAGCTGGTCCTGGCCAAGGACTTCTGGATGCCGATGGGCATCCTCGGCAGCATCTTCTTCGTGATCGTGCCGCTCGTGTTGCTCTTCAGCATCACGTCGCTCGGCGATGTCGAGGCGGTGCAGAACATCGCCAACACGCTCGAGGTCCTGCCCCAGAAGGCCCAGGACCAGATCAAGGGCGACACACCCCAGGGACGCACCAGCTACGCGCTGGCCGTGTTCCTGTTCGCCCCGATGGCCGTCGTCGTGCCGCTCACCATCTCGACCGCGGTCGGCGCCGCCACCCTGGTCGGCGAGCGCGAGCGCGGCACCGGCGAGTTCTTGGCCCACTCCCCCGCCGGCACGAAGGAGATCTATCTCGGCAAGCTGCTCGCCAGCCTGCTCCCCGGCTACTTCACGACCATGGTCGGCTTCACCGCCTATTCGCTGATCGTGAACCTGATCGTCGGCCCCGAGGTCGGCGGCTGGTTCTTCCCCACCACCCAGTGGTGGCTGCTGATGCTGTGGGTCCTCCCCGGCTTCCTCCTGATCGGCTTGTCGCTCGTGCTGCGTCTGTCCGGTCGGGTGAAGTCGACGGCGGCCGCGCAGCAGGCGTCGGGCCTCATCACGCTCCCGCTGATCGCCATCTCCTACGCCCAGGCATCGGGCGCCATCTACGGCACGCCCACGACCACGATCATCATCGGCGCCATCGCGTGGACGATCGGCATCACGTCGACCTGGCGCGGCATGGGCGCCGTCAAACGCCAGCGCCTCCTCGGCGTCGCCGACGGCGTCTGACCCGTCCCTGCGGTGTCAGACACCCGTCCCTGCGGTGTCAGACACCTGTCCCTGGGGGTCACTCGCGGGCGAGTTCGATCCTGCCGGCTGCGTCGTGGTCGAGATCCTGGTCGTCGTCCATGTCGACGACGACCCGCCGCAGCGTGCCGGTGAAGACGTTGGGTGACGCATAGTCGCCGACCGGACTCGACCGGTCGAGGCCGATGTCGAGTCCCGAGAACGAGATCATCAGGAAGAAGAAGTCGGTGGTCGTCATCGATCCGACGTCGACGCCGTCGATCTCGAGCGTGCCGGTGGCCACCTCGTCGACGCGGCTCAGCCGAAAGCCGAGATCGCGACGACCGGGGGTGACGGGCACGTCGGAGCGCACGACCTGGTGCGATCCGCCGATGTTGAGGTCGTGCACGAGGTGGCCGCCCTCGATGTAGAGCGAGTACCCACTCGTGGCATCGCCGTGGGCGACGAGAACCCCCTGGGCACCGCCGTCGGGGATCTCCACCTCGGCGACGATGCGGTAGCTCCGACTGCGCAGGTCCGGGGCCACGTCAGACGGCAGGTGACCCATCCCCGCCCAGAACTCGTAGTGGGTGCGCTCGCCATGGACCCGCGCCGCGTTCTGCGCGAAGCGTTCGGCGAAACGGTCGTCGAGCGGCAGAACGTGGTGGGCATCCGCTTCGGCCCACCACTCCTCGATCATGGCCGCCAACCGTTCGGGCTCTTCGGCGGCGAGGTCGAGGACCTCGTTGAAATCGTTGCGGAGGTCGTAGAGCTCCCACACGTCGTCGTCGAGCGGGGTGCCCGGCTGGTGAAAGGCGACCGCCTTCCAGCCGTCGATCCAGATACCGCGATGGCTGAACATCTCGAAGTACTGCGAGTGCTTTCCCGTGGCCGCTGCGGGATCATCCAGCGTGGCGAGAAAGCTGGTGCCCTCGATCGGCTGCTGGGTCACGCCGTTGATGCTCGCCGGTGGCTCGATCTCGAGCAGCTCGAGCAGCGTGGGCACGAGGTCGCTGGCGTGGGCGAACTGGTGGCGCAGGCCACCGGCACCCGTGATCCCCGCCGGCCACGAGACGACCAACGGGTCACGCACGCCACCACCGTGGGTGTTCTGCTTGTAGCGCTTCAACGGTGTGTTGGCGACCATCGCCCAGCCCCACGGGAAGTTCGAGTGCGTGTCGGGACCGCCGATGTCGTCGAGCCGATCGAGCTTCGTGGCGATCGGCTCGGGGATGCCGTTGTAGGGGCCCATCGCGTTGACGAAGCCGAGCGGACCGCCCTCCTGCGACGCGCCGTTGTCGCTGAGCACCAGCACGAGGGTGTCGTCGAGCTTCCCCGAAGCATCGAGGAAGTCGATGATGCGGGCCAACTGCTGGTCGGTGTGGTCGAGCATCGCCGCGTAGGCGGCCTGAAGTCGCTGGGCCACGCGACGCTGGTCCGCAGGCAGGTCGTCCCACGCAGCCACCCCCGGGTTGCGATCCGGCAGGACCGTGCCCGCAGGCACGATCCCCATGTCGATCATCCGGGTGAGGCGGCGGTCGCGGGCAACGTCCCAGCCCTCGGCGAACTGTTCGTCGTAGTGGTCGATCAACTCCTTCGGCACCTGATGGGGCGCATGGCAGGCGCCAGGGGCGACATAGGTGAACCAGGGCGTGTCGGGGGCGCCGGCCTCGTGCTCGGCGATCATCCGGATCGCCTCGTCGACCAGGTCGACCGTCAGGTGATAGCCGTCGTCATAGGTGCCGGGCGGCGAGACGTGGGTGTTGTCGCGCACCAGCTCGGGGGCGTACTGATCGGTCTCGGCGTCGAGAAAGCCGTAGAACCGGTCGAAGCCGCGGGCCAGCGGCCAGCCGTCGGTGGGGCCGGTCGGACCGGTCTCGTAGAGCGGCGTGACGTGCCACTTTCCGGCCATGTAGTTGCGATAGCCATGGGCCCGCAGCATCTCGGCGATGGTGCCCGCACTCTTCGCGATCTTGCCCCGGTAGCCCGGGAAGCCGCTGTCGAAGTTCGCGAGACAACCCATGCCCACACTGTGGTGGTTTCGCCCGGTGAGCAGCGCCGCTCGCGTCGTCGAGCACATCGCCGTCGTGTGAAAGCCCGTGTAGCGCAGACCCCGCTCGGCCAGCCGGTCGATCGTCGGCGTGGCGGCATCGCCGCCGTAGCAACCGAAGTCGGAGAACCCGACATCGTCGAAAAGCACCATGAGGATGTTCGGTGCCCCGTCTCGAGGGCGGGGAGGCTCCGGCCAGTGCGGGGTGGACTCGGCGATCGTGCGTCCGATGGCGGCGGTCTTCATCCCCGGAGCATGACCGACACGAACGGCGGCGGCCCGTTCAGGCCGGAAATTCCCGCGCCGACGCTCGGGCCTGAGCGAAGGTCGACGTGGTCGAAGGGCTCCGACGGTGAGAGACTGACACCCATGAGTGCTGGGTGCTGCGATGCCGCCGACGACGCACTCGTCGCGCTGCGGGACCGCCAGCGCACCGTGCTGTGGCTGGTCCTCGGGATCAACGCCGTGCTCTTCGTCGTCGAGTTCGGCGTCGGCTTGTGGGCACGCTCGTCGGCGCTGCTCGCCGATTCGCTCGACATGCTCGGCGACGCGTTCGTCTATGCGTTCAGCCTCTGGGTGCTGCATCGCGGGACCCGGTGGCGAGCGCGGGCGGCGCTTTCCAAAGGTGTCGTGCAGCTCGGGTTCGGTCTCGTCGTCCTGGGCCAGGCCGGTTGGCGTGCCCTCGACGGCACACCACCGGCAGCCGATGCGATGGCGCTCATGGGGCTCGTCGCGCTCGCGGGCAACACGTGGGCCTTCGCGCTCCTGTGGCGGCACCGCACCGACGACATCAACATGACCTCGACGTGGCTGTGCTCGCGCAACGACCTGATCGCCAACGCGGCAGTGCTCGCCGCCGCGGCGGCGGTCTGGCAACTCGACAGCGTCTGGCCCGACGTGATCGTCGGCGTCGCGATCGCGGTGCTCTTTCTTCGCACCGCCCGCGACGTGATCCACGACGCTCGCGCCGAGTTGGCGGAGCTGACGCAGGTCACGGCCTGACAGCCGAACGCAGGTCGGCCTCACGGCCACGTCCCCGCGGGGACGCTCTCGGGAGCATCACCCTGCTACCAGTCGAGCAGCGTGGCGCTGATGCCCACATCGAGCAGCGCTTGCAGAACCGACTGAGCGTGGTCGCGGTCGAGTGTGTCGATGCGGACCTCGAGGATCGTGCTGCGGGCGCCGGTGGAGCCGAGTCCGTCGTGGTCGACCTGGACGACGTTCGCGGCCGCGTCGGCGATCACTTTCGAGACCAGTGCGAGACGCCCCGGCGTGTCGTCGAGCTCCACCAGCAACCGATTGAGCCGGCCCTGCACCGCGAGGCCACGGAGCGTCACCTGCGACAGGGTGCGAGGGTCGATGTTGCCGCCGCACAGCACGAGCCCCACCTGGCGATCGGCGAACGCCTTCGGGTGCTCCATCACTGCGGCGAGCGCCGCTGCGCCGGCGCCCTCGACCACCGTCTTCTCGATCTCGAGCAACATGGCGATCGCCTTCTCGATCGCCGCCTCGGAGACCACCAGCATCCCCACACCGTGGGCGGCCAGGATCGCCTGCGTGAGGGCACCCGGCTCGGAGACGGCGATGCCGTCGGCCACGGTGGACCCGGCCATCGCCGTGGACGGCCGACCGGCGAGCGCATCGGCCATGTGCGGATAGCGATGGCTCTGCACACCGACGACCTCGACCGGTCGATCGTGCGCGCTCGCCGCCACGGCGAGGCCTGAGGCAAGGCCCCCGCCACCGACGGCGGCGACCAACACGTCGAGACCCGGGTTCTGTTCGAGCATCTCGAGTCCGACCGTGCCGGCCCCGGCGATCACGGCCGGGTCGTCGAACGGATGGATGAACTCGAGGTCTCGTTCGACCGCCAGCTCACGGGCCCGAGCGGCCGACTCCATCACGTCGGCGCCGGCGAGCTCCACGGTGGCGCCGAGATCCCGGGTGCGGGCCACCTTCACGAACGGCGTGTTCGCCGGCATGACGATCGTGGTCTCGAGGCCGAGAAGCGCGCCGTGATGGGCGACACCCTGCGCGTGGTTTCCGGCCGACATCGCGATCACGCCACGGCCGGGCTCGACGTCGAGCAGGCGGTTGCGAGCCCCCCGGCCTTTGAACGAGCCCGTGTACTGGAGGTTCTCGAACTTCAGCCACACGTCGACGCCGCAGATCTCGCTCAGGGTCAGCGAGTGGGTGAGCGGGGTGTACTCGACCGCGCCGGCGATGCGATCACGGGCGCTCTCGAGGTCGGCGTAGGACACAACACGGCCGAGTGATGACATCGGGCGATGCTACCGAGCCGACCTCGGGTCGACCGGCAAGCCCGCCGGTTGACGCCCCGCGGGACGGGTGTCTGACACCGCCTGTCCCGGGCGCGTCAGTCGAGCTGGGCGGCTTCCATGACGTCGTCGGGGGCGTCCATGTTGCCGTGGACGTCCTGGACGTCGTCGAGGTCGTCGAGCAGGTCCATCAGGTTGATGAGCTTCTTGACGTCGCCCACCTCGGTCATCTCGACCGTCGACGTCGGCAGCATCACCAGGTCGGCGGACTCGACGGGCACGCCGGCCTCGTCGAGCGCGTCGCGCACGGTGTTGAGGTCGGTCGGCGGCGAGGTGACCCGCCACATCTCGCCTTCGTCGACGATGTCGTCGGCCCCGGCATCGAGGGCGACGAGCATCAGGTCGTCTTCGGCGACCGAGCTGGGCACGAGTACGACGCCCTTGCGTTCGAACTGCCAGGCGACGGCACCCGGCTCGGCCAGCGAGCCCCCGTTCTTGGACAGGGTCGAGCGGATGTCGCCCGAGGTCCGGTTGCGATTGTCGGTGAGGCACTCGATCAGCAGCGCCACGCCACCAGGGGCATATCCCTCGTAGGTGATGGTCTCGTAGTTGACGCCTTCGAGTTCGCCGGTTCCCCGCTTGACGGCGCGCTCGATCGTGTCGAGCGGCACGCTGTTGTCGCGGGCCTTCTGGAACATCGTGCGCAGCGTCGGATTCGATTCGAGGTCGCCACCGCCGGTGCGGGCGGCCACCTCGACCTGCTTGATCAGCTTGGCGAAGAGCTTGCCCCGCTTCGCGTCGGCGGCGCCCTTCTTGTGCTTGATCGTTGCCCACTTGGAATGACCACTCATGCGACCGAATGTATCGGCTCAGGCCGAGGCGTCGGCCAACCACTGGCGGTGGATGCGATCGTCGCCCGACAGTTCGGGATGAAAGGCCGACACGAGCACGTTGCCCTGGCGACAGAGCACGGGGTCGCCGTCGACCGCGGCGAGCACCTCGACGTCGGTCCCCGCCCGCTGGACCCGCGGGGCCCGGATGAACACGGCGTGGAACGGCGCATCGAGGCCGGTGACGTCGAGGTCGGATTCGAACGAGTCGATCTGGCGGCCGTAGCCGTTGCGGGCGACCGCGATGTCGACGGCGCCGAGCGCATGCTGGTCGGGGCGCCCGTCGCTGATCTCGGCGGCCATGAGGATCATGCCCGCGCACGTGCCGAACGTCGGCAGCCCGTCCGAGACCCGTGCCGCCAGGGGTTCGAGCATGCCGGACCGTTCGAGCAGCATCGACATGGTGGTCGACTCGCCGCCGGGGACGACGAGCGCGTCGACGGCGCTCAACTGCTCGCCCGTGCGGACCTCGACGGTGTTCGCCCCGAGCGATCGGAGAATGGCGGCGTGAGCCGCGAAGGCGCCCTGGAGGGCCAGCACGCCGACGGTCGGTGCTACCAACCCCGCTCGGCCAGCTTCGTCTCGAGCGATGCGATCTCGAGACCCTTCATCGCGTCGCCGAGCCCGGTGGACACCTTCACGAGGATGTCGGGATCCTGGAAGTGGGTGGCCGCCTCGACGATGGCCGAGGCCATCTTTGCCGGCTCGTCGCTCTTGAAGATGCCCGAACCGACGAACACGGCCTGCGCGCCCAGCTGCATGACGAGGGACGCGTCGGCGGGGGTGGCGATGCCACCGGCGCAGAACATCGGCACCGGGAGTTCGCCGGTCTCGGCGATCTCCTGGACGAGCGGCAACGGCGCCTGGAGCTGCTTGGCCCAGTCGAAGAGTTCGGCGTTGTCGGCCTGACCGATCTTGCGGATGTCGCCCATGATCGAACGCAGGTGACGGACGGCCTCGACGACGTTGCCGGTGCCGGCCTCGCCCTTGGACCGGATCATGCACGCCCCCTCGGAGATGCGGCGCAGCGCCTCGCCCAGGTTGGTGGCGCCGCACACGAACGGAACGGTGAACGCCCACTTGTCGATGTGGTGGGCTTCGTCGGCCGGGGTGAGGACCTCGGACTCGTCGATGTAGTCGACATCGAGCGCCTGGAGGATCTGCGCCTCGACGAAGTGACCGATACGGGCCTTGGCCATCACCGGAATCGACACCGTGGCCTGGATGCCCTGGATCATCTCGGGGTCGGACATGCGCGACACACCACCGTCGCGACGGATGTCGGAGGGCACCCGTTCGAGCGCCATCACGGCGGTGGCCCCGGCGTCTTCGGCGACCTTCGCCTGCTCGGGATTGACGACGTCCATGATGACGCCGCCCTTCAGCATCTCGGCCAAGCCCCGCTTGACCAACTGCGTACCGGTCGTACGGGCATTGTTGCCAGCCACATCGTTGTCAGACATGCCCGTCATGCTATCCCTCGGCCTCCAGCACGAGCGCCGCGATTTCCGGGTCGAGGTCGAAGCCGTAGGATCCCTCGGGAACCAGGCTCATCCAGGTCGAGCCGGGATCGAGCGCCAGTGGCGCGCCATCGGCGTCGAAGAAGCTGTACGGGTCGTCCGGCGTGTCCCGCATCCACGTGCCGGTCCACTGCTCGCCGCCGGACATGATGGTGACCGGACCGGTACCGACCGTCCGGGCGTCGACCGAACCCGGTGCAAAGGTGCTCGGGGTGTACTCCACCTCCAGCAGCACGACGTTGTCGAACGCGAACGGCGCGCCGTCCTGCGTGGCGTGGATCTCGCCGTCCTGCACCCGGACGTAGCCGAGCGCCTCGTCGAACACCCAGCTCACGTCGTTCTGGCCGGTCACCGTGGCCCCCGGTCCGTCATCACCCGCGACTCGATCGTCATCGGCGGAGCGATAGGTGAAGAGGGGTGCGGCCGCGCCGGCGGCCTCGCCGTACTTCTCCACGATCTCGGGCAGATTCGAGAACAGGTTGTCCGGTGCCCGGAAGTCGGTGTCGCGCACGAGATCGACGTTGGTGCCACGGTCCACGACGAGCTCGACGAGCCCGCCGCTCTGGAGACCGCGCAACTGACCGGTGACGGTCGGATTCGCACCCGAGTACACGAGTATCGGATGGCCGAGGTTCGTGAGCAGATCGATGTCGCTCGTCCGACCGGACCGGATCGGCCCGACCCGCTCGGGCAGGTTGCTGTGGAAGATCACCGCGAAGCGCGTGGCGTTGTCCTCGATGCGCTCCTCGATCACGACGTCGGCGAGGTCGATACCACTCCAGTTGTCCTGGACCGTCGAGTTGTTCGAGATCTTGACGACGACGGCGGCCTGGTCCAGCAGCGGCGAGTCCTCGTCGATCGGCTCGCCGGTGAGCGGGGCCACCGGCCCATCGGGCAGGGTCGTCGTCGTGGTCGTGCTCGTCGTCGAGGAGGTCGACGACGTGGTGGTCGGCGACGCCTCTGGTTCGTCGTCGCCTCCACCGGAGACGACGACCACGATGATGATCAGGATCAGCGCGACAAGGGCGCCACCAGCAGCCAGCAGGCTGCGACGGTTGAATTGCATTTAGAGCTCCCGAAGGGTGTCGATACGCTCGCCCAGCGCAGGTTGAACTGCATCGGCGACACCACGCGGCCCAACCAGCCAGAGGTGACGGGAGGCGGGCCGATCCGGCACACCATCCGATGCGGCAGCCTTCTCGAACACCGCGGCCAGGGCCGGGGGGTAGCGAGTGAGCTGCACTCCGTCGATGTCGACTCGAGCGAGTCGACGATCGTCCAGAACTCGATCGCGGACACGCGCCGCGAAAGGACCGTAGAGCGGGGCGACGGCAGCCAGCACGGTGGCTGCATGTATCCCGCTGCCGAACTGCACCAGCTCGCGCGCCACGACGGCTTCGAGCTCGAGCCGATCGAGCTGACGCAGCGCACCGGTGGTGATCACCAGCCGGGTGTCGGCGGCATTGCCGGCCACCGCCGCGTCGGGGGCGAACGACTCGACGAGGTAGAGCCGGGGTTCGCTGATGCCGTGGCTCGCACAGACGCTCTCGACGAGGCTCTCGAGCCGAGGCTCGGACCCGGCCGGAATCGGCACCGCCCCGAGTGAGCGCAGGGCCGCGTCGGGGGCCCGCCGTTCCAGGACCAACATCACCACGAACGCCGCGGCGAGCCCGATCACGAGGGCGATGATCCACGCCAGCGAACCGGGCGCGACGATGCCGACGATCAGCGTCGTGAAGAGGAAGGCGACGACGGCAGGGGCGACCAGCAGCAGTCGAGCGGTGATGGTGGGCACGGTGGGCTCAGCAGGCGATCAGAACTCGACCGCGACGTTGCCACGGGACTCGTCGTCGGCCTCGAAGTACTCGCGCTCGGTGAAGCGGAGCGGGCCGGCCAGGACGACCGCCGGGAACGTCTGGATCGCAGTGTTGTACTTCAGCACGGTGTCGTTGTAGTGCTGGCGGGCAAAGGCGATGCGACCTTCGGTGGAGGTCAGCTCTTCCTGGAGTTCGAGGAAGTTCTGGTTGGCCTTGAGGTCGGGATAGGCCTCGGACACGGCGAACAGTTGACGCAGTGCACCGGTGAGCATGTTCTCGCTGGCGGCCTGATCGGCCGGACCCTCGGCGGTCGTGGCCGCGTTGCGGGCCTGGATCACCGCTTCGAGTGTCTCCCTCTCGTGCGAGGCGTAGCCCTTCACCGTCTCGACGAGGTTGGGGATGAGGTCCCAGCGACGCTTGAGCTGCACGTCGATCTGCGCCCACGCGTTCTCGATGCGGTTCCGCAGCTTGACCAGGTTGTTGTAGAGGCTGATGACGAAGATCACCAGCAGCACGACGATGACGAGGACGATGATGAGCGCAACCATGTGGGCAGCGTATCCCTTGCGCGCACGATCCTCGTTGCACTCGGGGTTTCCGATGCACCTACCGGTCGACCAGGGCCTCGTAGCGCCGGATGTAGAAGTCGGCCAGCGCCGCCATCGAGAACTCCTCGGCCCGCGTTCGTCCCGATGCCACCAATGCCTGTCGGATGCCGTCATCGGCCAGCACCTCGCGGATGGCGACGGCGAGGGCCTCGTGATTGCCCGCATCGAAGAGGCGGGCGTCGCTCCCCTGCCGTGCCGCATTGGCGTAGCCGGGGATATCGGACGCGACGACCGGGGTGCCGGCGGCCATGCCTTCGAGCAGCACGACCCCGAAGGACTCGCCGTGCAGCGATGGCGCGCAGAACACGTCGGCGCCCTTCAGGCGGGCGATCTTCTCGTCCTCGCCGATGGCGCCCAGCCATTCGAGGCGCGGGTCGCCCGCATATGCGGCCTTGAGCGTCTCGGTCTCGGGCCCCTCACCCGCGATCCACACCCGCACGTCGGCCGGCAGCAGGGCGACGGCGTCGAGCAGCACACGTAGACCCTTGCGTTCCTCGTGTCGACCCACGAACAAGATGGTGGGCGCGCCGGTGGTGGCGAACACCTCGCTGTCGTCGTAGCGACGCAACTCGACCGCATTGAACGTGAGCGCGTAGTCGCCGCCGAGACTGTCGCTCGCCATCCGGCGTGCGTCCTCGGACACGGCAACGCGGTCGTCGAGTCGCCCAGCCAGGTAGCGCACGACCCCGTTCATCATCTCGTAGGCCCGCGACCGTCCGGCCATGTGGAACGTGCCGAGCAACGGCGCCGGCTTCGTCAACAACGCCGTGGTGGTCGGCCCGGGCGCAAGGGGCTCGTGGAGATGGACGACCTCGAACGCTTCGTCGCGCATCGCCCGGATCGTGCGCAACTGCGCGGAGGGGTCGGGGGCGACAGGGGCGACCGAACCGTTGGCCGCCGTCGGGAGACTGAGGCCGAGCGGCGTGACACCGGCGTCGGGCGGCGGGCCGTCGCACGGCGCGAGCACCCGGACTGCGTGACCCTTCCGCCGTAGGGCCCGCGCGAGCCCCAACACCTGCGTCTGCACCCCTCCCGGCACGGTGAGGCTGTAGGGGCAGATCATGCCGATCCGCATCAGCGGTCACCTTCGTCGACCAGCGCACGGAGGTGCTCGGGCATCGGCCGCGCCAGCGCGACGTAGTCACTCGGCCAGTTCGGCTGGAGAAGGTGCCACTGCTCGGGAGCAGCCTCGATCAACGACTCGAATCGATGGGCCAGGTCCTGCGTGACCCGGGCGACGTCGTCGCGCAGGCGACCGCGGCGTTCGGTGTCGAGCGCCGGCGACACGACGGCATAGCGAAGCCCGTCGCGCCAGTACACGGCCGTCGGCAGCAGCGGTGACCCGGTGCGCAGCGCCAGCGTGGCCGGACCGCCCGGGAGTGTGGTCCGCTCGCCGAAGAACTCCACCGGTACGCCGTTTCCCTGGAGGTCACGGTCGGCGAGGAGGCAGAGCACCTGGCCGTTGTTCAACGCCTGGACGCTCGCTTTGCCCGCCTCGGGACCGAGGGGCACGATGCTCATTCCCAGCGACTCCCGAAACCCCGCGAACCACTCGAAGACCTCGGGCGGTTCGAGCGCCTCGACCACGGCGGTGACCCTGTAGTCGGGCACGAGCGAGAGCCAGAAGGCCGCCCACTCCCAAGTGCCGAGGTGGGGCAGCGCCAGGATCGGACCCTGGCCGCGCTCGCAGGCCGCCTCGATCTGTCCGAATCCCTCGTAGGCGAACTCGCGGTCGATCTCCTCGATCGACAGGTCGGGCAGCCGGAAGCTCTCGTGGTAGTAGCGGGCGTACCACTCGAAGGTCTCGGCGACCCGCCGCCGCTCCTCGACCCTCGACATCGGGCGACCCAGGACCCGCTCGAGATTCCGGGCGACCACGACACGCCGTTCCCGCGACGTCGCCGCACCGTTGCCGATGAGGCGCGCCACGCCGGTCCCGGCCGCGGCCGGGACGTGGCGAGCGAGAAACGACCCCGCCCGATAGGCGGAGGCGGATGGCACCCCGTCGGCCGATCTCAGCCGTCGCGAAGGGCTCGGCGTTCGCGCATGCGCTCACGCCACACCGATTCCGCCGACCGGCGCCGCCGGGGCTGGCGTCGCTGGCGACGAGCCGGCAGCGGCCGGTCCTGCGAGGCCTGGCGCCAGACCTTCACGAAGCGCTGGATCGCGGTGATCGCCGTGAGCACGAACATCACCCACAGGATCGGGATGAGGAGTTCGGAGAACAGCAGGGCGAGGGCGAGCACGATGATGCGCTCGGCCCGTTCCATGATGCCGCCCTTGGCGTCGTAACCCAGCGACTCGGCCTTGGCCCGCTGGTAGGAGATGAACATGGCGAGGCCCATGATGGCCACCGGGAGCATCATGATGCGGCCGGGCTCGTTGCTGGCGAGATACCAGGCCACGCCGCCGAACAGCAGCCCGTCGGTGAGCCGATCGGAGACCGAATCGAAGAAGGCGCCGCGGTCCGAACCGGTGCCCGAGGCCCGGGCCACCGCGCCGTCGAGGGCGTCGGGAATCCCGGTGAGCAGGAGGAACAGGAAGCCCACCCGCATGTGGCCGGCACCGATGGTGACGGCGGCGACCGTCGCCATCGCGATGCCGATCACGGTGATGACATCGGCGGTGATGCCGGTGCGGCGAAGGCTGTGGCCGATCGGCGTCAGGCCCTTGTCGACCGTCGTGCGCCAGTTTCCGTCGAACATGTGAACTCCTCGAGAACGACCACAGGCTACCAGCCCGGTCCCGATGCGCTCGTCACTCGAGCGCGTCGGAAGCCCACCGGATGGCATCGTCGCGGTCTCGGAACGTCTCGACCTCCAACGGACCGGCAGTCCACGAGTCGGACAGCGTGGAGACCATCGTCCGGAAGTCCTCGAGGATCGGTCCCAATCCCGCGCCCACCGGGTGGATGATGGCGTTGCGTCGGGGCCGTCGGGACGAGCCTCGCAGCCGGCGGGCGATCGCGTGGAGGTCATCGAGGGTCAGATCGAGCGTGGTGTCGGGCTCGATGTCGGTCACGATGAAGGCGTTGGGGGGTCCATCGGACTCGATTCGCTCGATCACGTCCAACACGACCTCGAGGGTGACGTCACCCGCAACGCGGACCAGGTGCCCGTCGCCGTGACGTTCGATCCGCACAGCCATGTGATCCTCCGCCTTGCCTTGCGTTGCGCCGCCTCGCACCCCACCGCGGCGAGCCTAGGCCGGAAGCGCGGTCCAGTCTTCCGGATTGGTCTCGACGAAGTGATCGATGATCTCGCCATCGATCCCGTCGACGAGCACCAGGCCCCGCTTCTCGGGGGTCGGCTCGTTGGAATAGAGCAGGATCCGCCAGGTCGGCCGGCTGCGGAACCCGCGCCATCCGAGCTGCGCCGACGCGTGACCGACGGGGAACCCGACCTGTCGGGTGGCGGCCTGGAGCGCGTGCTCCTCGTCGAAGGCCAGGTCCCAGCCACCCTGGAGGTGGTAGAGGCCGATGGCGATGAGGGCGATACCGGCAACGGTGACGCCCCGGTTGACGAGCACTGCGTCGACACCCGCGTTGGCTCGCACCAGCACGCAGGCGATGCCGATCAGTACGTAGAGCACCCCGGGGATGCGGCGTCGGCTGTTGTTCGGGAACAGGTACGGGATCTCGATGGCCGTGGTGTCGAGATCGGCGGGCAGCGCATCGCGTATCTCTTCCGCGCTGTCGCTCACCTCTTCGGGGGCGACGAATCGGTCGTCGGCGGAGCTGTCGTCCTCGATGTTCACGTGACTCAGGCTACGGGCCACGCCTCGCGGATACGTAGCCAGGAGTCGGACAACGCCTCGGGCAGCACCCGGACGTTGGCGACCGACGTCATGAAGTTCGTGTCGCCCTCCCAACGCGGCAGGACGTGGACATGGAGGTGGTCGGGGAAGCCGGCACCCGCACCCCGGCCGAGGTTGGCGCCGATGTTCATCCCCTGCGGCTCGTACGCCGCGGTGAGCGCCTCGGTCGCAAAGCGCACCCCTTCCCAGAGTTCGGCGTGTTCGTCGGCCGTGAGATCGGCCAGCAGGGGCACCCCCCGCTGCGGCAGCACCATCACGTGGCCCGACGTGTAGGGGTACGCGTTGAGGAGCGCGAAGCAGTGATCACCGCGCCACAGGATGTAGGTCTCGTCGTCGGGCAGGCCGCTGTGGAGGATCGCCTCGAACAGCGTCATGCCGTCGGGAACGTCAACCTCGTGCTCCTCCGGTGATGACCGGATGTAGGGCATGCGCCACCCGGCCCAGAGGTGCTCGACCATCAGGCCTTCGTCTCGACCTCGGCCGCGAGCCGGGCGATGAAGTCGTCGACGGTCACGTCACGATCCGGCGAGTCGTCACCACGGCGATTGACGCCGACGGTGTCGTTGGCCACGTCGTCGTCGCCGACCACCAGGACGTAGGGGATCTTCTCCACCTTGCCGTTGCGGACCCGCTTGCCGAGGCCGTCGTCGGCACCCACCACATCGACCCGGAACCCGGCGGCTCGTAGGCGGGCGGCCAACGCGTGTGCGTGGTCGTCGTGCACATCGGCGACAGGGAGAATCCGGACCTGGGTGGGGGCGAGCCAGGCCGGGAAGGCCCCTGCGTAGTGCTCGATCAGCACACCGAAGAAGCGCTCGATCGAACCCATCAGGGCCCGGTGGATCATCACCGGCTGCTGGCGGGAGCCGTCGCTCGCGACGTATTCGAGACCGAAACGTTCGGGCAGCGTGAAGTCGAGTTGGATGGTGGAGAGTTGCCACGACCGTCCGATCGCGTCCTTCACGTCGACGTCGATCTTCGGACCGTAGAACGCGCCACCGCCCTCGTCGACCACATAGTCGAGACCGTGGGCGTCGAGGGCCCCGCGCAGACCCTCGGTGGCCTGGTCCCACAGCGCGTCGTCGCCCACGGACTTCTCGAGTGGACGGGTCGACAACTTCGCCTGGAAGTCGTCGAATCCGAACGCCCGCAGCACACTCAGCACGAAGTCGAGCAGCGACGCGAGCTCGCGCTCGATGTCGTCGCGGGCGCAGAAGATGTGGCTGTCGTCCTGGGTGAAGCCGCGGGTACGCATCAGACCGTGGATCGCGCCGGAGAGTTCGTAGCGATAGACGGCCCCCAGCTCGAACATCCGCAGCGGGAGATCGCGGTAGCTGCGCTGGCTCGACCGGTAGATCATCACGTGGAACGGACAGTTCATCGGCTTCGGGTAGTAGGTGGCGCCGTCCATCTCCATGGGCGGGTACATGCCGTCGGCGTAGAAGTCGAGATGACCGGAGGTCTCCCACAGCACCGACTTCGCGATGTGGGGCGAGACGACGAACTCGTAGCCGCCGTTCTCGTGGCGCTCGCGTGAGTAGTCCTCCATGAGCTTGCGGATCTTGGCGCCCTTCGGATGCCAGACCGCCAGACCCGGCCCGAGCTCGTCGGGCCAGCTCACGAGATCGAGTTCCTGGGCGAGGCGGCGATGGTCGCGCTTCTCGGCCTCGGCCAGCATCTGGAGATGGGTCTTCAGCGCCTTCTTGGAGTCCCACGCGGTGCCGTAGATGCGCTGGAGCATCGGGCGTGACACGTCGCCGCGCCAGTAGGCGCCGGCCACCGACTGCAGCTTGAAGTGACGGAGTCGTCCGGTGCTCGGCACGTGGGGACCGGTGCACATGTCGCGGAAGGTGCCGGGCGCGTCGGCGTCGCCGTTGGCGTAGTAGCTGATCACGTCGCCGGCCACCTCGCCGACGTCCTCGCCCGACGCCGCACCGTCGCGCACCCGCTCGATGATCTCGGCCTTGAATGGCTCGTCGGCGAAGAACTCGACCGCCGCGTCGAGGCTGAGTTCGTGACGCACGAAGGGCTGGTCGGCCTCGACCAACTCGTTCATGCGAGCCTCGATCTTCTCGAGGTCGTCGTCGGACAGGGTGGCGCCATCGGGCAGCTCGACGTCGTAGTAGAAGCCGAACTCGATCGGCGGGCCGATCGCGAGCTGGGTGCCGGGGTGGAGATCGAGGATCGCCTGGGCCAGCAGGTGCGCGCTCGAGTGGCGAATGGTGTGCAGCCCCCGCGGCGAGGACGGGGTGACGATCTCCACCTCCGCACCGTCGGTGAGGGGGACGTCGAGGTCCTGCTCCGTGCCGTCGGCGACGACGATCAGGGCATCGGAGGCGAGACGGGGTCCGATGTCGGCCGCGAGGTCCGCGCCGGTCGCGCCGGCGGGAAGTTCACGGCTCGACCCATCGGGCAGGCTGACGGAGATGACATCGGACATACGCGTCCGAGGCTACCTCCGGCCCCTGTCGGCTCGGCCCGATATTCAGACGGCGGCGCGGAGCACCTCGGCCGACGAGCGCCGGGGGGGCATCTCGGGATCGGCCGGACGCCCGGGCGTCTCGTCGGCCCCGGCGGTGCCCTTGGTGGCATAGGTGTTGACGTAGTCCTGGCCGGTGAGGGCCCGGATCTCGAACATCAACTCGTCGGTGATCTGACGGAGCTGCATGCGGGTGTCGCCGACGTCGGGCGCCGACGCCGGGCGGATCGGCTTGCCGAAGCGCACCTCGACCGGACGGAAGGGCCGCGGCACTCGCGTGTCGGGCGGCTGGATCGTGCGGGTACCCAGAATGCCGACGGGGATGATGGGCGCCCCGGTCTGCATCGAGAGGCGGGCCGCCCCGGTGTGGCCCTTGTGGAGGTAGCCGTCGCGGGCCCGCGTGCCCTCGGGGTAGATGCCGAAGAGTTCGCCGTCGTCGAGGAGGCGGGCGGCCGTGTCGAGGGCGCGGGTGGAGGCGTCGCCGCCGCTGCGGTCGATCGGGATCATGCCGAGCGCCGGGAACAGCCGCCGGGTCTTCCAGTCGTCGAGGTACTCGGCCTTGCCGACGAACGTGATGCGTCGGGGCAGGACGGCCGGCAGGAAAAAGGAGTCGATGACCGACGTGTGGTTGGGGGCGAGGATCGCCGGCCCGGACGTGGGCACGTTCTCGAGGCCCACCGTGCGGATGCGCCAGCACGACGCGAAGACGGGGCGGAGGGCGCGCAATGCCACTTTCTGCAACGAGCCGTGGTCGCGGGAGGAGGTCGAGTGGGTGGAGGTGAGTCGGGCCATGTCATTCACAATCATGTCAGCTCGACGCCGAGCAAACCGGCCGCGTCGCCGACGCCCTCGCCGGAGGCAGCCGCGAGGTCGATGGAGTCGAGCGCGGCGGGCACGTCGAGGTCGTCGTCGAGGTGTCGGCGCACGTCGTCGAGGGCGGCGTCGCCCTCACCGGCGGTCCGCCATCGTTCGAGCCGTTCGACGGCGTCGTCGATGAGATGGTCGCTCCACTGCCAGGGTCGGCGATAGTGATGCGCGCCCAGGGCGAGCCGGATCGCCATGGGGTCGTAGCGCTCGCGCAGCTCGTGGATGAACACGAGGTTGCCGGTCGACTTCGACATCTTCCTTCCGCCGAGGTGGACCATCGACTGGTGCAGCCAGTGGCGAACGAAGGGTTTGCCGGTCGCGGCCTCGCTCTGGGCCCGGACGCATTCGTGGTGCGGATAGAGCAGGTCGACTCCCCCGCCGTGCAGGTCGATGGTGGGACCGAGTTCTCGCAACGCGAGGGCGCTGCACTCCACGTGCCAGCCGGGACGGCCCGGGCCCCAACGGGACTCCCAGGCCGGTTCCCCGTCGTCGGACGGACGCCACATCACGAAGTCGAGCGGGTCGCGTTTGTTCGGGTCGCTCGGGTTCTCACGCCACTCGATGGCGAGCTGGTGCATCCGCTCGCGCCCGAGACCACCGAGCGCGCCGAAGTCGGGGGCTGCGACCGTGTCGAAGTAGACGGTGCCGTCGACGACGTAGCCCATCCCCCGGTCGAGCACCGCCTCGATCACACCGCGGATGTCGGGGATGGCCCCGGTCGCTCGCGGCTCGGACCATGGCGCGATGGTGTTGAGCGCCGCCATGTCGTCGTCGAAGCGGGCGGTCTCGCCGAAGGCCAGGTCCAGATAGTGCACGCCCCGCCGTGCGGCCGCCGCCAGGATGTCGTCGTCGACGTCGGTGATGTTGCGCACGCACCGTGTCTCGTGGCCGAGATCACGGAGGCGACGCTGGAGCACGTCGTAGGTGACGTAGGTGGCCGCGTGGCCCATGTGGGTGGCGTCGTAGGGAGTGATCCCGCAGACGTACATCGTGACGATCGGGTCCGGCTCGAACGGCACCACGGCACCCAGATGAGTGTCGTAGAGCTGCACGGCTCAGACGGCGTCTTCGTCGATTCCGATCAGCTTCAACGCCACCCGCGTCTTGTAGCGGACGTTGAGTTGCAGCAGCACCGCGGTGAACGCCTCGATCGCCGTCGCGTTGGACAGCTCGCCGGCGTCGAGTGGACGCATGCCGGGGATCTCCTTGACGAGATCGCTGACGGTGACGGTGGCCTTCGCGTGATCGGAGCAGATCAGGATGTCGGACACCACGGGCTCGCTGAGCTCGGCCAGCTCCTTGGCCGGCACGTGGTGGAACGCGGCGGCGACGTAGCTGTCACGAAGCTCGGCCTGCACGCTGCCACTCACCGAACCGCGGGGTGGCACCAGCGGCTGGAACTCTCGACCCACCTTCGACAGCGCGTTGCTCATGCAGACGACGACCTTGCCGCGCAGCTGGGTGCGCACGGTGTGGGCGGTCTCGGTCGCCGCGTTCCACGGCGTGGCGATGACGATCAGCTCGGCGTCCGCCGCGCCGTTGTTGTCGCTGCTGTCGATCGAGAGCTCGCGGTCGGGCCAGCTCTCGATGATCGAGTCGCGCACCTCGAGGGAGCGGTACTTCGACCGTGAACCGATGGTGATGTCATGACCGACGGAGGCGAGGCGAGCGGCCAGGGCCATGCCTGCGGGTCCGGTGGCCCCGAGAAGTCCGATGTGCATGCGCCGAAGGGTACGGTGCGGATGTTGCTTCCGACAGTCGAAAGGTGTCGATCAGTGGGTCTACTCGAGGGAAAGAAGCTCCTGATCACCGGGGTCCTCACCGACGCGTCGCTCGCGTTCGGTGTCGCCAAGCTGGCCCAAGAGCAGGGCGCGGAGATCGTGCTGACCGGCGCCGGCCGGGGGCTGCGGCTCACCCAGCGCACCGCTCGCAAGCTGCCCACCGAGCCCGAGGTCCACGAGTTCGACGTCACCCAGCCCGACCAGGTGGTCGCCCTGCGCGAGACGCTCGACGCCAAGTGGGGCCGCCTCGACGGCGCGCTGCACTCGATCGGGTTCGCCCCCGAGGCGTGTCTGGGCGAGGACTTCATGGGCGCCGGTTGGGATGACGTGAAGGTCGCGGTCGAGATCTCGGCCTACTCGTTGAAGGTGCTGGCCGAGGCCACAGCCCCACTGATGACCGATGGCGGATCACTCGTCGGCCTGACCTTCGACGCGACCGTTGCGTGGCCCGCCTACAACTGGATGGGGGTGGCCAAGGCCGCGCTCGAATCCACCAATCGCTATCTGGCCCGCGAACTCGGCCCCCGGGGCATCCGCTGCAACCTCATCGCCGCCGGGCCGATCCGGACGATGGCGGCGAAGTCCATCCCCGGCTTCGCCCAGTTCGAGGACGTCTGGGACGACAAGGCGCCGCTCGGTTGGGACGTCGACGATTCGACCACGGTCGCGGAAACCACCTGTGCGCTGCTGTCGGACTGGTTCCGTGGCACCACCGGCTCGATGATCCACGTGGACGGCGGGTATCACTCTGTCGGCGCCTGACCTTCTCGTCGTCGGCGGCACGGGCTTCCTCGGCCGCCACCTGCTCGCGGGCGCCGCGGGGGCCTCGGCGACCCACTTCTCGTCGCCGGCCGGCGACGGGTCGATCGACTGGCACCGGTGCGATCTCGCCGACGGCGGGCCCGGCGTCGAGCACCTGATCCTCCGCTTGCGCCCGCACGCGGTGATCAACGCCGCCTACCTCCAGCACGGGCCCGACCTCGATGCGGTGACCACGCTCGCCCCGGCCCGTATGGCCACCGCGTGTCGACGCGTCGGGGCCCGCTTCGTCCACGTGTCGACCGATGTGGTGTTCGACGGCACCACCGACCGGCCCTATCGAGAGACCGATCCGGTGTCGCCGGTACACGAGTACGGCCGGGCCAAAGCGGCGTCGGAGGCGGCAGTGCTCACAGCCGATCCGAGCGCCGTCGTGGCCCGTACCAGCCTGCTCTGGGGCGACCGCGACGATCCCGGTCCGCAGGTGATGCTCACCACGCGGTCCGACATGAGCTTCTACGAGGACGAGTACCGGAACCCGATCTCGGTCGTCGCTCTCGCCGCCGCGTGCCGGGAACTGGCCGGCCGCGACGACGTCACCGGTCTCCTCCACGTTGCCGGGGCCGACACGGTGAGTCGGCTCGAGTTCGCGCAGCGGGTGTGCGGGCTGGTTGGCGTCGACGCCGGCGCGCTGAAAGGCTCCGACCGGCCGGACGACCCCACCCGGCCCGGGAACTGTCCGCTCGACAGCAGCCGGGCCCGGGAGCTGCTCGACACGCCACTCACCGGCATCAGGGAGTTCGTCTCGTGAACGACATCCGCATCATTCCCACCACCAGCTCTCTGGGCGCCGAGATCGAGGGCATCGACCTGTCCATGGCGACCGACGAACAGCTCGAGATCGTGCGGTGGGCGCTTCTCGAACACCACGTGGTGTTCCTGCGCGACCAGCGGCTCGACGATGAGGCGCACGAGCAGTTCGCGAGGCGCTGGGGCGACCCGATTCCGAACCCGATCCTGGCCCACCTCGATGCCCCCGTCGCCATCGGTGTGGTGTTCAACGACGCCGAGCACCTCCCCGATCAGGACGGCGAGGGATGGCACACCGACCACTCCTGGGCGAGCTACATCCCCGACGTCGCCATCCTCCGCGCCGTCACCACCCCGCCGCGCGGCGGCGACACCATGTGGAGCAACATCGGCGCCGCCCACGACGCGCTCTCGCCCGCGCTGCAGGAGTTCCTCGCCGATGCGACGGCCCGTCATGATCCGGGCGAACGTTTCGCGCACGAGATGCGGGCCCGCATGCCTGCCGAGACAGCGGACGAACTCCTCGCGGCATTTCCCGGTTTCGATCACCCGGTCATCGTTCGTCATCCGGTCACCGGACGCCGGGGCCTGTTCGTGAACCCGGGTTACACCCGTCGCATCAACGGCCTCCACGCCAGCGAGAGCGCAGCTCTGCTCCGTCTGCTCTTCGATCTCGTCGCCCACCCCGATCTCGTCTGCCGGTTCCGTTGGCGCGACGGCGATGTCGCGATCTGGGACGAGCACGCCACGCTGCACCGTGGACCCAACGACTTCGCCCCCGCCCGTCGGGAGCTTCGTCGATTCACGGTGGGTGCGAGCGAGCCAGCACCGGTCTGACCTACGTAGCCCGGGTCATCCCCGGGCTTCGGTGTCGGTCTCGTCGCGAATGTCGCCCACGAGGGCTTCGAGGGCGTCTTCCAAGGTGACCAGGCCCAACAGCCGACCGTCGGCCGACCGCACCAGCGCCACATGGCGACGAGCCCGACGCATGGCTCGCATGAGGTCACGTACGAGCTGGTCGGGCGAGACGATCAGCATCCGCCGCATCATCTCGAGCGGCACCTGATCGTCCCGGGCCTCGAGGGGCAGCCGCAGTAGGTCCTTCGAGTGGACGAAGCCGATGATGTCGTCCGGCCCGGCGCCGCGTACGGGCACCCGGCTGTGTCCGGTCTCCGTCACGAGCGCCTCGACCTCGGCCACCGACGCGTTTCGCGAAACCGTTGCCATCCGGTGGCGCGGAGTCATGATCGACCCGGCGGTCCGGGCCCGGAAATCGAGGGCGCCCGAGAGCAGCTCGTGTTCGAGGTCCTCGATCTTGCCGTCCTCGACGGCACCGGCGAGCAGCGTGTGGAACTCGTTGACCGTGAGCGCGGTGTTGAGCTCGTCGACCGGCTCGTAGCCGAACATCCGCACGATGCCGTTGGAGATCGCGTTGAGAAACCAGATGACGGGACGGAACAACGCCACGTAGGCCGTGTGCAACGGCGCCAGCAGACGGGCAACCCGCTCGGGATTCGCGATGGCCAGGTTCTTCGGCACCATCTCGCCCAGCACCATGTGGAACGTGACCACGATGCTCAAGGCGATGAGGAACGACACGGCGTGAAGCACGCCGCTCGGCAGGTGGACCACCGCCTCGATGGCCGACTCCAGCAGCGTGGCGATGGCCGGCTCGGCCACGAAGCCGAGACCGAGTGAGGCCATGGTGATGCCGAGTTGGGCACCGGCGAGCTGGGGTTGGAGATCGCGCACGGCATCGAGCGCGGCCGCCGCCCCCAGATCGGTGCCGTCCTTGGCCATGGGCTGGAGTCGCGACGCCCGACTCGCGAGCAACGCGAACTCGATGGCCACGAAGAAACCGTTGGCGATGAGCAGGACCACCGCGGCGACGAGGAATCCGGCCGTCACGCTTCTTCCTCCTCGTCCTCGGGCGGCGCGACGACCCGCACCGACGCAACGCGTAGCCGGTCCATCGCGACGACCTCGAGCCGCCAGCCGTCGACCGTGCAGCGGTCACCGGGTGCAGGGATCTCACCGAGCCGATCGAGTACGAGACCGGCGAGCGTTTCGTACTCCCCCTCGGGCATGTCGAAACCGGTGAGATCGCGGACCTCGTCGGGATGCAGCGACGCGGGAACCACCGTGGAGCCTCGTGCCTCGACGCGGGTGAGCGACGTGGCTATCTCGTCGTGCTCGTCGTCGATCTCGCCGACCAGCTCCTCGAGAATGTCCTCCAGGGTGATGATTCCGGCCGTGCCGCCGTGTTCGTCGATCACCACCGCGAGCTGTTGACCGCCCTCGCGTAGGTCCACGAGCAGGTCGTCGAGGTCGCGGGCCTCGGGCACGGCGAGCACAGGTGCCATCAGCTCGATCACCTGCGTGTCGGCGCGAGCATCGATCGCCACGCTGTGAACCGACTTGACATGGACGACGCCGACGAGGTCGTCGAGTCCGTCGGCCATCACCGGGAACCGGGAGTGACCGGTGGCCACGGCCAGCGCGACGAGGTCGTCGATGGTGGCCTGATCGTCGATCGCGACGACGGCGACGCGCGGAATCATGGCATCGTCGGCGGACTTGTCGGCCAGGCGGATGGAACGGGTCAGCAACTCGACCTCGCCCTCGTCCAGCATGCCGACCTCACCCGAGCTGCGGATCAGGTGCTCGAGCTCCTCGCGATCAGGCGTGCCTTCGAGCTCCTCGGCCGGCTCCACCCCCAGGCGGCGGGTGATCGAGGCCGCGAGGCCGTCGAGCACCGCGACGACCGGCCGGGCGAAGGCGCCGTAGAGCGCAGTGGGGCGAGCCAGTGCGAACGACGACTCGAGCGGCCGGCTCGTGGCGAGCGACTTCGGCACCAACTCGCCGAGCACCATCTGGACGACGGTGGCGATGACCAGCGCGAGGCCGATCGACACCCCGTCGGGAATCGCGCCGAACACGGACTCGAGGCCCGGCTCGATCGCTGCCGCGACTGCGGGTTCGGCCAGGAAACCGAGCATGAGCGAAGTGACGGTGATGCCGAGTTGGGCGCCCGACAGGTGATACGAGATGCGGTCGAGCAGCGCCTGCACCCGCGCCGCGGGCGCGCTCCCCTGACGAGCCTGCTCGTCCACCCGGGTGCGATCGACGGCGACCAAGGCGAACTCGGCGGCAACAAAGGCTGCGTTGGCGGCGACCAGGGCAAGGGCGGCCAGCAACCGGAGGGCGATGTCGATCGGGACTCCTCGAACTCGATCTGCGTGCTGGCTGAATGTACCCGTAGGTTGGGGAGAATGCCGATGTCCACGACGAGCCTTCCCGACTCGGCCCCCCGCGCGGCTCCCGGCACCACGAGCCGCTATTCGCGTCCGCGGCACGCGATCGATCCGGACACCACGAAGGGCTGGCTGCGCCGTCTGTCGCCGGTGGTGTGGTCGCAGCGCAACATCTTCGTCATCGGCATCACCTCGGGTCTGATCGCGACGTTGGCCACCGTGCTCGTCCCGCTCGCCGTCGGTCGAGGCCTCGACGCGATCGACGAGGGCGCCACCGTCACGCCGTATGTCGTCGCCCTCTTCGTGCTCGCGTTCTGCCGATTCGTCTTCGGTTTCGGGTACCGCTACAACCTGTTCCGGGCCGCCCACCGCATCGAGGCCGACCTGCGCAACCTGATCTACGAACGGCTCACCGAGTTGTCGTTCGGCTACTGGGATCGCATGCAGAGCGGTCAGGTGATCAGTCGGGCCAACTCCGACATCCGCTCGATACAGATCCTCTTCTCGTTCGGACCGCTCATCGCGATGCAGCTCGTGCTGCTGGTGATCGCCGTCATCGTCATGGTCGCGATCGACCTCGGTTTGACGGCCGTCGCGCTCGCGCCGCTGCCCTTCGTCTTCCTCATCGGCGTCCGGCTCCGCAATCGCATCTTCCCGCTGTCGTGGGTCGTCCAGGCCCGCCAGGCCGACGTGGCCACGATCGTCGACGAGAACATCCAGGGCACGCGGGTGGTCAAAGCCTTCGCCCAGGAACCGCGCCAGGTCCAGCTGCTGGCCGAGGCGGCCCGGCGGCTCCGGTGGGCCGGCACCGAGGTGGCCGACACCCGCGCCAGCCACGCGCCGGCCATGGAGGCCTTTCCCCGGCTCGGGCTCGCGCTGGTGCTGCTCTACGGTGGCCTCCAGGCGATCGACGGCGACCTCAGGATCGGCTCGCTCGTCGCCTTCAGCGCCTATGTGGTGCTGCTGGCCACACCGTTCCGCATGGTCGGGTTCATGCTGCTCCAGTGGCAGCGCGCATCGGCGGCGTCGGTGCGGGTGTTCGAGATTCTCGACGAGCCCCCGGCCATCACCGACCCGCCCGACCCAGTCCGTCTGCCCGACCCCGAGGGCCGCATCGAGTTCGATCACGTCCGCTTCGCGTATCCGGTGTCCGACGGCACCGAAGTGCTCACCGACCTCTCGTTCACCGTCGACCCCGGCGAGACCGTGGCGATCGTCGGCGCCACCGGATCGGGCAAGTCCACGATCGCGCGCCTGCTTCCCCGCTTCTACGACGTCGACGACGGCTGGGTGTTCGTCGACGACCACGACGTCCGCAACCTCTCGCTGCACGACCTGCGTGACACCGTCAATGTCGTCACCGACGACCCGTTCCTCTTCGCCACGAGCGTGTTCGACAATGTCGCGTTCGCCCGGCCGGACGCGCCGCCCCATCTGGTCGACGAGGCCATCGCCGATGCGGCGGCAGCCGACTTCGTCGCGGATCTGCCCGGCGGTGTCGACTCCGAGATCGGCGAACGCGGTCTCACCCTGTCGGGCGGGCAACGGCAGCGCATCGCCCTTGCTCGGGCACTGCTGGCCGACCCGAAGATCCTCGTGCTCGACGACGCCACCAGCGCGATCGACGTGGCGGTCGAGGAACGCATTCACGACGCCATCCGGCGCCGACAGGCCGACCGCACCACGATCCTGATCGCCCATCGCCTGTCCACGATCGCTCTCGCCGACCGGGTGCTGCTGATGGAGGGCGGACGAATCGTCGCGTCGGGCGCGCACCATCACCTCCTCGCCACGGACCCCCGCTACGCGGCGATCCTCGCCGACATCCAGGAAGGTGACAGCTGATGTTCGCCGCAGGCGGCGGCTTCTCGGGAGGCGGAGGACCGACCTCGATGCAGGCCAATGCCGCGGCCGGGCTTCCCCATGCCGATGTGCCCGGCAACCTGCGCGACAAGGTCGAGGCGGTGCTCGAGGAAGAGCCGGAGCACATCGTCGAACCGGTCGACTGGACCCACGACGAATGGGACCGGCGTCCGTTCGGCTTGCGGCTCTTCCTGTGGCCGCATCGTTGGCGACTGGGCGGAGCGATCTTTCTGGTCCTGATCGAGACGCTCGCACTGATGATCGGGCCGGTACTCACCCAGATCGGGATCGACGACGGGGTGCGAGTGGGCGACAAGTCGGTCCTCGTCGTGGTCGCAGGGATCTATGTCGTCGCCGTGGCGCTGTCGGCCGTGCTCGGCTGGGCCCGCGTGTCCTACACGGGCCGACTCGGCGAACGGCTGAACGAGGCGTTGCGGATCCGCGTGTTCAGCCACATGCAACGCCAGGGCGTCGACTTCCACACCGACGAGAAGGCCGGTGTGCTCCTCACCCGGATGACCTCCGACATCGAGGCGCTCGCCGTGCTCTTCCAGGAGGGCATCGTCAACCTGCTGGTGCAGGTCTTCACCCTGCTCGTGATCACGGGGGCGCTGTTCTACTACGACCCGCTCCTCGCCCTGATCACGCTCGCCGTGGCCGTACCCCCGACGCTGGTCACCTCGCTCTGGTTCCGCAACGTCTCGTCGCGCTCCTACCTGCTGGTGCGCGATCGCATCGCCGCGCTGTTGTCGAACCTGCAGGAGTCGCTCGCCGGTATCCGGGTGATCGCCGCCCACAATCGCCGCGCCGTCAACGTGGCCGCGCATCGCGACGTCGTCGGCGAGCACCGTGACGCGGGCATCGCTGCGGCCAGGGCCAACTCGACCTACGCCCCGCTGACCGAGCTCATCGGCATCTGCACCCAGGCGACCCTGCTCGGCGTGGGCGGCGCGATGGTCACGCGGGGCCGTATCTCGGTCGGCGAGATGGCCGCGTTCCTGCTCTTCCTGACCAGCTTCTTCGCCCCGATCCAGACGCTGGTGCAGCTCTACAACTCCTACCAGCAGGGCGGCGCGGCCATCGTGAAGCTGCGCGAGCTGCTCGGCACCGAGCCGTCGGTGGTGCAAAAGCCCGACGCCACGGTGCTGCCGCCGATCGACGGTGAGATCGAACTGCACGACGTCACCTTCAGCTACGTCGACGGCCGACCGGTGCTACGTGACGTGAACCTGCGCATCGCCCCCGGCGAGACCGTCGCCTTCGTCGGCGAGACCGGCGCGGGGAAGTCGACGGTGGCCCGCCTGCTCACCCGGTTCCACGACCCGGACCGGGGGGCCGTCACGATCGATGGCCACGACCTGCGCGACGTGACCATCGAGAGCCTGCGTTCCCAGCTCGGCGTGGTGCCCCAGGAGCCCTTCCTCTTCGCCGGTCTCGTGCGCGACAACGTGGCGTTCGCCCGGCCGACGGCCACCGACGACGAGCTCACCGACGCACTGGTCGCCGTCGGCATCGACGATCTCGTCGACCGACTCGGCGGCCTCGACGCGGTCGTGCACGAGCGCGGGGCCTCGCTGTCAGCCGGCGAGCGGCAACTGCTGGCCCTCGCCCGTGCCTTCGTGGCCCGGCCCCGCGTGCTGATACTCGACGAGGCGACCTCGAACCTCGATCTCAACTCCGAGTCACGCGTCGAGAAGGCCCTCGACGTCGTGCTCGAGGGCCGTACCGCGGTGATCATCGCCCACCGTCTCGCCACCGCTCGGCGGGCCGACCGCATCGCGGTCGTGCACGACGGCGAGATCGTCGAACTCGGCAGCCACGACGAACTGGTCGCCCATGAGGGGCGCTACGCCTCGATGTACGCCACTTGGGTGGCCCATGGCGGCGCGGAATGAGCGTCGACACCGACGTGCTCATCCTGGCCGCCGTCGTGATGGCCGCAGCCGCGACCGTGCAGGCGTCGGTGGGGTTCGGCGCCAATCTGCTGGCCGCTCCCGTGTTCGCGATGCTCGACCCCGATCTCGTGCCCGGGCCGATCTTCATCGCTGCCGGCACCCTCACCTTCGCCATGGCCATGCGGGAACGAGACGAGGTCGATCGAACGGTCGTCGGCTGGGCCACCGCCGGGAGGATCCCGGGATCCGTCGTCGGCGCCTTCGTGCTGGCGGCGGCCACCGATCGCTCCATCCAGCTCATGGTGGGCATCACCATCCTCGTCGCCGTCGCCTTGTCGAGCGGCCTCGTTCGCATCCCGGAACGACGCGCCACCTTCTTCGGCGCCGGCACCGTCTCCGGCTTCGGCGCCACAACTGCGTCCATCGGCGGACCGCCGCTCGCGCTCGCTCTGCAACATCGCAGCGGTCCGTCGCTCCGGGCGACGATGAGCGCCTTCTTCGCGTTCGGCACCCTCATCAGCCTCCCCGCCATTGCCGCCGCCGGCCGACTCGGCACCGACGAGCTGCTGGTCGGGGCCGCGCTCGTTCCCGGCGCCATGGTGGGCTTCGTCGCCGCCGGGCCGCTGCGACCCCGGGTGGATGCCGGACGGGTCCGACCCCTCGTTCTCGGGGTGGCCTCGTTCGCCGCAGTGGTGCTGATCGTGCGGACGATCTGACCGGTGTCGACGACGTGACCGAGCCGGTCCTGCGGCTGCAGGGGGTGCACCGCACCACCGACGGCGTGGAGATCCTCCGCGGCATCGACTGGACCATCGCGCCGGGCCAGCACTGGGTCGTCCTCGGGCCCAACGGCTGCGGCAAGACCACCCTCGTTCGGATCGCGTCGATGTGGCTCCACCCGTCGGGGGGCGACGTCGAGGTGCTCGGCGAACGGCTTGGCCGCACCGACGTGCGCCGTCTCCGCGAGCGGGTCGGCTTCGCCAGCGCCTCGATGGCCGACCTGCTCCGTGGGGATCTCCCCGTTGCCGACGTGGTGATGACGGCCCGCAACGGCGCGCTCGAACCCTGGTGGCACGACTACGACGACGCCGACCGGGAGGCCGCGGCCCGAGCGCTCGAGCGCGTCGGCATTGCCCACCTGTCGACCCGCCGATTCGGCGCCTGCTCGTCGGGCGAGCGGCAGCGAGTGCTCGTGGCCCGTGCGCTGTCGACCGACCCGGGCCTGCTGCTGCTCGACGAACCGACGGCGGCCCTCGACCTCGCCGGACGGGAGCACTTCGTACGAATGCTGAGCGGACTCGCCGCCGATCCGTCGATGCCGCCGATGGCCCTCGTCACCCACCATGTCGAGGAGATCCCCGACGGCTTCACCCATGCGCTGCTCGTGAAACAGGGGCGGGTGCTCGTCGCCGGGCCGCTCGACGAGGTACTCACCGCCCCCAACCTGTCGTCGTGCTTCGACCTGGCGCTCACGCTCGAGCGTCGTCGGGGCCGCTACGTCGCCTGGGCCGATTGACCCGGCGGGCTCAGCACCAGCACGACGCCATCGTCGACCCGCACCGTCGCCGGCGCCGAGATCACCTCATTGGCGATGCCGCGTGCCTCGGTGGAGCGCAGTACCTCGCCGTGGAGTGGATACGCCAGGCCGGTCGTGGTGACCGTCGCCGGTCCGGCAACGGCCTGCAACGCAACGGCCGCGCCGGCCGCCAGCGGCAACTCGAGCTCGCCATGCACCACCCACACCCGGTTCTCCCCCACCCACGCGCTGACCCGCGCCGACCGCCAACGTGGTGAGGCCAACACGACCAGGTTGGCCAGCTGGTGATCGAGGCGGCCGCCGTCGGCGAGATGCACGGCGATCGACGCGGCGCCCCGGTCCATGGCCTCGAGAAGCGCGAGTTCGAGGTCGGTCTCGTCCTTGGTGGCCGGATGGCGGAGGATCTCGGCCCCCGCCGCCGCCGCGGCGTCCAGGTCCGCAGCCGACGCCGAATCGAGGTCACCGACGACCACGTCGACGCGGAGCTGCGCCTCGATCGCCGCCGCCAGGCCACCGTCGGCACAGATGACGATGTCCGCCGCCGCCCCGACCAGCGGTGCGAGGTGAGCGCCGGACGCGATCACCCGCGCGTGTCGAACAGCCATCGATCGACACTAACCCCCGACACCGACCCCGCGGTCACGCGCTCCCGACACACGTCCCGGGCACGAGGGCTGCATCGCCGATGTCGACGAGGTCGGGGGTCGCAACGACGAGGGCCGTGTCGGAGGCGGCCTCCTTGGCCACCACGATGCCGACCATCGTGCCGGTCTCGTCGATCGCCGGTCCGCCGGAGATGCCGGCCTCGATACCGACGTCGACGCCCACGATCTCGCCGCCCCCGGCCAACCGGGCCACATTCTCGGTCACGTCGACACGCGGCCCGACCGAGACCGTGCGCGGACCGCCGTCGGGAAAACCGACCAGCGTGACCGGTGCGCCGAGGGCCGGCGCCGGCGCGGCCGCGAGCGGCGCGCGCATGGGTGCATCCACGGCGACGAGCGCGAGGTCGCGCTCGTCGCCGAGCACACCGAGCACCTCGCCGGTGACGGTGATGCCACCCTGATCGATCCGCACGAGGGCGGCGTCGCCGACCACGTGGGCCGCGGTCAGCAGCAGCCCGTCGGCGACCACCACGCCGGATCCCGACGAGCGAGCGTCGCACACGCTCACGGAGACATGGACGACGGTCAGGTGCTCGGCCGGCGCCGGCACGAACGGCCCGCCACGACGCGAGGCGACGGCGTCGCCGAGTTCGGTGGCCGGCGCTTCCTCGACCGCCGCGCCCACCTCGGTGGCCGGCGCGAGATCGTCCGCGGCACTGTCGCCGGCCGAGATGTCGAGGGCCGAGACATCACCGGCGGCGACGAGTCCGGGATGGAGGAGGCGACTCACGCCGACCCCGATGAGCAGCAGGGCGACGGCGACGACCACGGCCGAGGCGACGAGGCGCCGTTCGTTCCAGCTGGTGGACGCAAGCCCACGCTCGGGCGGCAACTGCGTCTCTCGTTGACTCGACCACTCTCGGTGCATGATTCGCCCACTCCCTGTGGGGATCATAGGCACAGGCTCGGCCGAACGTCAGCCCGGGCGACACCCGGGCAGCAGCTCCCGACTCAGAGGTAGTTGGCGGGGTTCACCGCGACGCCGTCGACCCGGATCTCCCAGTGGAGGTGTGGTCCGGTCGAGAAGCCGGTGCTGCCCACCCGGCCGATGGTGTCGCCGCCGGAGACCGTGGCGCCCGCGCTCACCAGGATTTCGGACTGGTGGGCATAGAGCGTGGTGAAGCCGTCGCCGTGGGAGATCACGACCACGTTGCCGTAGCCGTTCATCCAGCCTGCACTGATGACGGTTCCCGAGGCGGCGGCGACGATCGGGTCGCCGGTGCTGGCGTTGAAGTCGATGCCGTAGTGGTTGCGGGTCGTGCCGAAGATCGGATGTACACGCGACCCGAACGGGCTCGTGATGGCACCGGGTACGGGACGATGGGTGACCGCGAACGGACCCAGATCGGCGGGCGGCGAGGCCGGTTCGTCATCGTCGGCGGCATCGTCATCGGTGTCCGGATCGGCCTCGTCGTCGGCGGCCGCTTCCTCCGCCGCGAGACGAGCTTCTTCCTCGGCTGCGAGACGGGCCTCCTCCGCAGCGGCCGCCTGCCGGGCCAGCTCGGCTTCGAGATCGCGGATCTGGGCGGCGATGGCGGCGTCGGCCGCCTCGATCTCCGCGCCCACAGCCTGCCATTCAGCGGTCCGGGCCCTGACCTGGACCCGGAGCGCCTCGACCTCGGCCCGGCTCTCGTCGAGCTCGGCCAGCCCCTCGGCCAGATTGACCCGCTCGGCCTCGGCGTCCTGGGTCGCTTCCTCGGCCCGCTGGATCGCGTCGTCCTGCTGGGCCTGGGCCACCCGCAGTTCGTCGATCAGCTCGTATTCGTCGCCGACCACACCTTCGACGTAGGACTGCTTGAGCTCGACGTCGAGCAGATTGTCGGAATCGAGTTGTCCGAGCACGTCGGGTCGCGGGGCGACGAACGCGTCGATGGCCGCGAATTCGAGCTCGTCACGGATGCCGACCATGCTCGCCGCCAACGCATCGGCCTGCTCACGGGCCAGCAGGGCCCGCTCCTCGGCATCGGCGATCGCTTCCTCGGCCGCCGCGACCTTGGCTTCCTGGAGCGAGATGAACGAATCGAGCGCCGCTATCGCGGCGGCCAGTTCGTCGTCCTCGGCCGCCAGGGCATCGAGTTCCGCGGCGACTTCGGCCGCGTCGCGCCGGTTGCTCTCCCGCTCCTGGCGGAGGTCGTCGACGTCGCCCTCGTCCTGTGCACCGGCCAAGCCGACGGTGAGGGGCCCGGCCAGCACGCAGGCCGCGGCGACCGCGGCCAGAGAACGGCGGAGGGTGAATCGGTGGACACTCATCGCGGCACGGATCGTAACAGGAATGACATGAATAGCGTGACCATGCCCGCGAGCATGCAGCCATGACACTCGAGGACTTCCGCGTCGACCCATTCACCCACGAGTCGATCACCCACGACGTCTACCGCCAGGGGTCGGGACCGTGCGTCCTCGTGGCCGCCGAGATCCCCGGGATCACGCCGGAGGTCACCCGATTCGCCGAGGATCTCCTGTCGGCCGGGCTGTCGGTTGCCATGCCCAGCATGTTCGGTGTGCCCGGTCGGCCGCCCACGACCGTCAACGCACTGACGACGATCGCCCGGGCCTGTGTCAGCAGCGAGTTCCACGCCATGGCCACCCGCGACGACCAGCCGGCGACCGAGTGGCTTCGCGCCCTGGCCAGAAAACTCCACGCCGACCACGGCGGCCCCGGCGTCGGCTTCGTGGGGATGTGCTTCACCGGCGGATTCGGGCTGGCGATGCTGCTCGACGACGCGGTGGTCGCGCCGGTGCTCTCCCAGCCGTCGCTGCCCTTCGGGGTCGGCCGGAAACGGCGGGCCAGCGTCGGCCTCGACGATGCCCAACTCGCCACGGTGGCAGCCCGGGCGGCCGACGGATGCCCGGTGCTCGGCCTGAGGTTCACCGGCGACCCGCTGGTGCCGGCCGATCGTTTCGCCACCCTGCGGGCCGCCCTCGGCAACGACTTCATCGGCGTCGAGATCCCCAGCCCCGATCCGGCCCACGACATCGGCAAGGCGGCCCACAGCGTGCTCACCGAAGAACGGCGCGACACCCCCGGGCACCCGACCAAGGAGGCCTTCGACCAGGTGCTCGGGTTCCTCACCGGGCGGCTGCAGGGCCAGTGAGAACCCGGGGGCTCAGACCCCGAGGAGCAGGAACAGACCGACCACCGTGTAGACGACCATGACCCCCAGCATCGGATACTGGGAACGCACCGCCACGTCGTGGGGGTAACGCGAGATCGCCCGATCGTGGGCGGCCGCCACCGCCAACACGTGCCCGATGGCGATCGCCAACGTCTGCACCCAGGCGATCGTGCTCGGTGACACCAGCAACCAGTTGATCTCGTAGTCCTTGGTCCCGAACAGATCCCATCCCCGGCCGAGCGGGTCGGAGATCTGGATGAACATCCGCTGACCGTCGAGCACGAGCAGGCTGAAGTAGTGCGCCACCGCATAGGCCGCGGCGATCGGCACGAGGGTCGGGCCGAAGACCGCCGCCAACTCGTTGGCGTCGTCGCCGGTCACACTCGCCATCAGGTTCATCGCGAAGATGTAGATCATGCTGACCAACAAGATGATCGCCAGCAGGCCGATGGTCGAGACCACCGTCAGGCTCCAACCGGCGCGGTCCCCGGCGATGTCGAACCAGACCGAACTCCGGGTGAACCCGTCGAACGACGTACTGCCGAGCACCACGAGCACGAACGGCACGAGGCCGACGACCGGCGCAACCGTGGCCAGACCGGCCAGCGGCGGTCGCACGCGGATTCGACGTTCGTCGTCGAGGTGGAACACCGCCATCGCGCCGAGCTTTGCGAACAGGACCGAGAAGCCGTCGGCGGTGCGGACCCAGCCTCGCCCGCGCACGCTCGAGCCGACCACCATGACCAGGCTGTAGACGGTGAGGAACGCGGCGATCGATCGCGGGTGGGCGGCGGATCGGATCTCGGATTCGAACCACAGCGAGTTGTAGGCCAACTCGAACCACAGATAGGCGAAGATCGCGATCGTGGCCGGCCAGAGCGTGGCCGCACCGTGTTCGATGTCGGAGATCGGTGTGCCGGTCACCTTCGCTCGCACCCACGCCGCCGAATCGGCGATCGTGAAGTAGGGGTTGAACGCCCGCCACACATCACCGAAGACGGCCGACACGAACTGGAGTCCGACCCAGAACCAGATCAGGAAGGCATCGCCCGCGATGTTCACCGCGAAGTTCGTGTTGCCCCGCCATGCGGCATAGAGCACCACGCCGAACAGCCCCAGGCCGCACACCTTGAGAACGACTTCGAGAACTCGGGCGGGCGGCCCCACCGCAGTCCACAGCGCCCGGCCCCGGGCTGCTGCGGCCAGGTGGGGCCGCTCCCAGAATGCGCCGAGCGCGACGAACGAGATCGCCACGGAGAACCCGGCGGCCCAGGCCAGCTGCCATGCGGGCAACGGCAGGTCGGTGCGACCGCCGATGCCGTGGGCGAGCAGGGTGCCGATCACGACACGGTCATTCGCACGAGCAGCCGTCCGGCCGCCTCGAGTTCGATCTCGAAGGTGCCGGGGATCAGCGCATCGAAACTGGTGCTGCCCTCCCCGTCGACGAGATCGACGTAGAGGTCGTACCCGTGGATGTGCACCTGGTCGGTGCTGTCACCCGACACGACCACCTCGACCGATTGCCCGAGGCCGACGTCCACCTGGCGGGACCCACCGACGAGGTCACCGTCGACCACCTCGAGTTCGATGACCACATCGGCGGCATCGTCACCCGCGTCCGCTGGCGCGCTCGCCTCCCCGTCGTCGCCGCACGCGGCAGCCAGCAGCGCAACGACGACGACAGGTATGAGGAGGCTCCGGAACCTCACGGCGCCACGGCGACCGTCGTGGCGGCCGAGACCGGCTGACCGTCGACCAGGTAGGGCTGGTGATCGTTGGTGTAGGCCACGATCGAGATCTCGACCTCACCCTCGGGCAACGCCGCCAGGTGGGTGGCGGTGCCGTAGAGACGACCGAGCTTCTGGCCGTTGGCGTAGATGTGGAGATGACCTTCACCATCCACGTGCTCGCCGGACGCGTGCTCGGGACTGAGAGTCATGCCGCCGACGGTGAGGAACGCATTCCAGCCCGACATCGGATCCTCCACGACCTCGAGGCCGAGTGCCGGCGCATCGCCGACGTACTCCACGCCCTCGGCCTCCTCGTGGGAGTGGTCGTCATGGGAGTGTTCGGGCACGGTGAACGCCATGTCGGCCCGGATCTCCTCGCCGTCCACGGCATAGGTGCGGTGGTCGTTGGCGTTGACCGACACGCCGATCTCGACGTCACCCTCGGTCACGCCGGCGTAGTAGATCCACTCGTCGTAGAACCGCAGGACCTTCTCACCGTCGACATAGAGGTGGAAGTGCCCCTCGCCCTCGACATGGTCGGTCGAAGCCGCCTGGGGGTTGGGCGTGAAGTTCTCGGTCATCACGTGGATGTTGACCCCGCCGGCGGGGTCGGCGACGACGTCGAGATCGACGGTCGGCGCGCCGTCGGCAGCCACCTCGACGACGCCGTGTTCGTGATCGGCCATGTCGTCATGGTCAATGTCGCCGTCGGCCATGTCGTCATGGTCCATGTCGTCATCGTGTTCGTGATCGGCCATGTCGTCATGGTCCATGTCACCGTCGGCCATGTCGTCGGTGGCCGTCTCATCGTTGGCCACATCGTCGTCGGCCGTGTCGTCGGTGGCCGTGGTGGACTCGTCATCGTCCCCGCAGGCCGAGGCGATGAGGGTCAGAGCGAAAAGGGCGGCGAGCAGCCGCAGTGTCGCGCGAGCGCGCATGAGCGTTCTCCTTGTTTCTGTGTTCCGGTGTTCCGGTGGATGTGCGTAGGGACGCCCGGGCCGGAGGTCGGCGGGGCGTGGTCGTCTAGCGCAATGCCACCGGGGGGCCGCGACGGCCCACCTGTGCGGGAACGAGGAGATAGGCCGGTCGCACGAACGGACTCGGCCTGCGCGCGTCAGCGACGGCCACCGCGCTCGAGCCGGAACCCGGCGCGAGCGCCCTGAGCATCGTGCGCAGCGCGACCACTCCGGACCCGACGGCTCGGCCGAGTCGGAACACCACGCAGCCCATCAGTACACCGACGAGCGTGGCCGGAATGCCGACGGCGGCCGACGCGGGGTCGGTCGTGGCGGCCACGTCCGCGAGCATCGCGGCCGACGAGACGCTGAGCACCGGCACGGCCAGCAGGCCGAGAATCATCCAGCCGGCGCGGCGGGCGTCAGATGCGGGAGTGGAACTCACGACGCCCACGGTAGCAACCTCAGGCCGTCTTCCAGAAGCGGGCCAGGAACGAGGCCATCTGCTCACGGGTGACGGCATCGCCAGGTGAATAGGTGGTCGGTGTCGTTCCGGTCGTGAGTCCGAGGGCGTAGATGCAGGCGATCTCGTTCTTCGCGAACGAGCCACCGCTGTCGCTGAACGGCGCAGGGTCGGTGGTGCAGCCGCTGCCCAATGCGTCGCGCCACAGGCGACCGAGGAAGGCCGCCATCTGTTCCCGGGTCACGGTGCCGGCCGGGTCGTAGCGGGTGGAGGACACACCGGTGGTCACGCCCAACTCGTAGATGCAGGCGATGTCGGCCGCCGCGAACGACCCGGCGATGTCGACGAACGGTGTCGGCGCGCCGCTGCAGGTCTGGCCGAGCCTGCGATAGAGGCGGGCCAGGAACGCCGCCATCTGCTCCCGGGTGACCGTGTCGTTCGGCGAGTACGTCGACGCGCTGGTACCGGTCGTGATGCCGAGGATGCGGATGCAGCCGACGTCGTTGAAGGCGAACGAACCCGCGCCCACATCGTCGAAGCGGTTCGGGCCCATCGCGCATCCCTGGGCGGCCCCGGAGAAGGAGACGGTGTAGCCGTCGTCGGTGGCCGCGTCGACCGTCACGGTGACGCCGTGGATCTCGGCGCTGTCGCCGACGCCGAGTACGTGGTCGGTCGACCCCGGCGCTCCCAGGGACGGGTACTGGCGTCGTTCGATACCCCAGCAGATCTGGTTCCCGCACGGCGCCGTCCCGTCGATGGTGTGGAGCATCACCCCCTCGATGCCGGCATCGGCGTCGTAGCCCGCGGCGGGCCGGGCCTCGACGGTGGTGAAGCGCAGCGGGTCGGCCGATGGGATCAGGGCGAATTGGGTGCCGTCGGCTTCCGGTCCGGCCAGGTCGACGCTCGCCCTCGGCTTCGTGATCAGCGCCACGTCGTCGGCGTCGATCCATCCCGAGGCGTAGCGATTGAAGGCGATCGTGTGGGTGATGAAGCACGGCCCGTAGAACAGATCGGCATCGATGGGACAGAAGTTGTCCACGCCGTGCCCGCTCATCAGGTCGGCGGGGTTGTCGTACTGCTCGAAGCCGGTCAGGCCCGATCCCGAGTGGGGCCATCCGAGCGTGTGACCGATCTCGTGGGCCGCCGTCGCCGGCAGCGGGAAGGTCTCGCCGCCGATCGTGAACCCGCGTCCCGACTCCGCCGGCGGCTCGGAACGGCCGATCGGCAGCACCGTGTCGTTGGCGAAGTACCACGCACCGGGCCCTCCGAAACCACTGGGGGTGTTGCCGTTGTCGATGACCAGGGCATTGGTGAACGGCAGGTCCTTCGTGAGCCTGACGCCGTCGGTGAGACAATCGGTCACCCGATCGAACTCGCCGACCGCTTCGAACACGAGGGCGTATCGGCCCCGTGACACCGTCGAGAAGAAGGGAGCCACCTCTGCGTTCGCCCACGCGGCGACGTCGTCCGGCGTGAAGTCCTTCTCACCGCCGACGTCACAGACCCACACCGCGACCGTGTCGGTGCCGTCACCGAGGACTTCGCTTGCACCCTGATCGAGGGTCAGGCCGAGCGGGTCGGCGGCCGTCGCCACCCCGGCGGCCAGTACTGCGTAGGCCGCTCCGACCGCGACGAACAGGATGGCCTTGGTCCGGAGCACGCGGTTGACCCTAATCGTGGTCGAACAACTCCTGGGTTCGCAACACCGGAGGCGGCTCGGGGAGAGGCGGAAGTGCGACCCGGCCGGCGACCTCGTCGTGGAACTGCCGGCACAGCTGCGGAGCGACGACGTTGTCCGGGGTGTGGAGGAAGACGAGGGGTCGCCGACCGTCCTCTATCCAGCGAACCACCCGCGTCACCCAGGGCCGCCAGAAAGGTGGATTGGCCGCCGCCTCGGTCTGGCCGATGAAACGGACGATCGGCTGCTGCCCGGTGGCCACGGCCCGCACCGGCAGGCGGGGCTTGTTCTCCCACGCCTCCATCTCCTCGGGGGTCCGACGGGGCCCGGCGAACACCGGGCGACTGTCGAAGATCACCCGGTCGACGCCCGCCGCATACAACGCATCGTTGAGGGCACGCTCGTGGTCGCCGCCCGCGTGGAACCCCGGGTGGCGGACCTCGACGGCCCAGGCGAAGTCACCGGGGACCGAGTCGAGAAAGGCCGTCAGCACGTCGAGGTCGCTCGGCGCGAACGATGCCGGCAACTGGATCGAGCACGGCCCGAGGCGGTCGGCCAGGGGTGCGAAACGATCGGCGAACTCCTTCAGCTCGGCGTCGGCGTCGCGCAGCCGGCGGTCGTGGGTGATCGTCCGCGGCAGCTTCAACAGGAACCGGAATCCCTCCGGGGTGACGTCACGCCATCGCGCGACCGTGGTCGGCGATGGGAGGGCATAGAAGGTGGTGTTGCCCTCGACCGCGTTGCAGACCCGCGAGTAGGCCGCCAGCTCGCCGCCCACCGGCGTGTCCGTCGGCAGCACCGTGCCCACCCAGTCGCGGTTGGCCCACATCGGGCAACCCACTCCCAGCGGCGACTCCCATGCCATCGCCGGCACGGTAGCTCTGGTTCGACACGGGGGCGCCCGGCGGCGATCCTGTCTGCCCATGGAACACCCCGAGCACCTCGCCGCCTGGCTCACCGCCCACCTCGACGACGCCGACGACGTGACGGTCGGGACCGTGGAGACCCCCACCGGTGGCTACTCGGCGGAGACACTCATCGTCCCGATCACCGTCACCCGGCACGGCGTGACCACCGACGAGCAGGTGGTCGTCCGGCGGGAGATGCCCGAGCCGCCGGTCTATCCCGTCCAGGTTCCGGTGGAGAACGAGATCGAGATCCAGTGGAAGGTGATGTCGGCCCTCGTTGCCCAGCAGGACACCGCTGCGGTGCCGATCGCGCCGCTCCTCGGCTACGAGACCGACCCCTCCGTGCTCGGGTCGCCGTTCTTCGTCATGGGTTTCATCGGTGGCGAGATCCCCCGCGAGGACCCGTTGTACGTGGCCGAGGGCTTCTACGTCGATGCCGAGCCGGCCCAGCGTTCGGCCATGATCCGCGGTGGCATCGAGGTGATGGCGGGGATCCACGCCGTCGACGTCGCCGCCGCCGGTCTGGACTGGCTGGCCCCCGAGGGGTCGGTGAACGACGGGCGTCGTCAACTGCGGATCTGGCGCGACTACGCCGAACGCGAGCTCGACGGGCGTCCCCACCCGCTGATGCTCGCCGCGTTCGATCGGCTCGAGGACGAACTCCCGGCCGGCGGCGCACCCGTGCTGAACTGGGGTGATGCCCGCCTGGGCAACGTCATCTGGGACGACTTCGCGCCCGCGTGCGTCACCGATTTCGAGGCGGCGTCCATCGGTCCGGCCGAGATGGACGTCGGGTGGTGGATCATGTTCGAGCAGTGGGCCCACGTGGGCGCCGGCGTCGACCGTCACCCGGGCACGCTCCCCGTCGCCGAGCAGCTGGCGCACTACGAGGCGGTGAGCGGCCGCACGCTCGAACCGATCGATCCGTGGGTGCTCTTCGCCGCCACCCGCTACGCCGCGATCGTCGTCCGGGTCATGAACCGGATGGTGCAGCGTGGTCTGCTGCCCCCCGAGCAGACGCTCTACCTCGACCCGATCGACGCCACGCTCCGACCTCTCGTCGAGCGCTGACCGTCACACCAGCCGGATCACCCGGGCTCGATCGACTCGTCGCGGTAGTCGGGGTTGGCGACCGCGAGCTTGTCGAGCGTGGTCGCCCAGAGCGACTCGGCGAGTTCGGCCCGGCGGTCGTCGAGCGTTCCTGCCCGTAGCGCCTCGCAGAGCTCTCGTTCGGACTCGACTCCGAAAGCGGCCAGGCGGGCGGCGTGGGCGGGTCCGTCGATGGGCAACGCCTCGATCTCGCGCGCCGCGATGGCGAGCGCGTTGGCGGCGACCCGCAACATGAACCGGTCCCGACCTTCGGCCCGCGGGCCGAGGTCGTCGGCCAGATAGTCGTGGACGGCCGTCACGAGCTCCGCAGCGGCGGGCACGTCGTGGGGCCAGTTCTGCCGCGGGCTGCGCTCCTCGGTCACGCCGCCTCCCGGAGTTCGGGCAGCAGGAGCAGCATCACGTCGTACTCGGTCTCGACCACACGACGACCGATCGTCGCCTGTTCGACCGAGCGGGTGCTCCCCTTGCGGAACTCGTCGCCCATGAACATGGTGATCACCCCCCAGCGCAGCGAGGCGAGCACCTCCCACCACTTCAGCTCGGCGGGCGAGACCTCGACGCCGCTCTCCCGGGCATAGGCATCGAGGAGTTCGTCACGGGACCCGAGGCCGCCGACCTCTCCCGTGCCCCGGAATCGCCAGGCCCGGGCCACGAGCCAGCCGAGGTCCTCGACCGGGTCACCGAGATGGGCGAGCTCCCAATCGAGCACCGCGACGACGCCGTCGGGGCCGATGAGGAAGTTGCCCATGCGGAAGTCGCCGTGGACCACCCGGGGCTCACGGGCCCGCGGACGGTGGTCGTCGAGCCAGCGGAAGGCGAGGTCGAAGACGGGGTGCGGGTCGCCCAGCATCTCGTAGGTGCCCCGTTGGGCGGCGACCGGATCGGTGATCGTCGGCAGCCGGTCGGTCATCGGCCCGGGGTCGAGGGCGTGGATCATCGCGAGCTCGCGGGCGCAGTCGGCCACGAAGCGCTCCCGCGCCGTGGCGTACTCGTCGTCGCGCAGGATCTTGCGGGCGATCGACTCGCCGTCGAGATGGCGAGAGATCGTGAACTGCCTCCCCAACGGATGTTCACCACCGGTCGACGACGCGACGATCTCGGGCACAGTCACGCCGCCCGCATGCGCGTGGCGCAGCAGCGCGGGCTCGTCGACACCGGCCCCGAGACCGGCGGCGAACCGCGAGCGCTGGAGAACGAGTGGCTCGCCGTCGGCCGCGAACGACCAGGTCTCGCGACTCGCCCCCGCCGACAGTCGGACGAGGTCGGTGATCTCGGCGTCGAGTTCGGTGCCGAGCTGGTCGGCGAGCTCGTTCACGAGAACGGGTTCACGTGCCGACGTCGGTGCCGACCGGCTTCCCGTCGACGATCTGGTCGAGGTACTCGCTCATGCCCATGCCCTTGCGGCCGTTGCACTCGTAGCGGGTCATGGCCTCGGTGATGCGGGTGTGGAGCTGCTCGCCGTCGGGCGTCTTGCGCCGATTGCGCAGCGGGATCATCGAGATCACCTCGCCGGTGATCTCGTACTCCTTGTGGTCGGTCTTGGCCCAACACCGCATGCCGGTCTGGTAGTCGTTGTCGTCCCAGTCGGACTCGATACGGCAGTCGCGGATGTGGTGATACTCGCCATCCTCCAGGACCATGCCGGAATAACGGGTGCTGCCCTCGTTGTCGATGATCGACAGCATCATCGCGAAGTCGGGACCGAAGATCATGGGCAGCCAGCGGTACCAGGTGACGGCCTGCCAGTAGCGGGGACCCCACGACTTGTCCCGCAGGCCGAGGCCGTCGAGCTCGATGATCTCGTCGCCCACCTGGATCGTCCCGGTCACCTTGGTGTGCTGCTCGTAGTGGGCCTTGGCGAAGCTCTTCTCGGCGTCGGTCTCGATCGGGGTGCCGTCCTCGTACTGCGGCAGCCCGCCGTACATGGGCGACACGCCGTGCACGTCGAGGCGCACCTCGCACTCCACGAACGGGTTCGTCTTGAACGCCTCGCGAGGGTTGGCCATCTGCTCGGGCTCATCGAGCAGGCAGACCTTGCCGTCGTAGTTGATCTTCAGGTGCTCGAACGGTGTGACCACCTTGATCTCGAGCCCACCGGCGTGCATCTCGTCGTTGTTGTCGATCTCGGGGCGGCCGTAGAGAAACGCCACGCGTCCGCCGGGCAGATAGATGCACACCGTCATCTCGGCATAGCCCTCGTTGACCCGGTTGCCGATGCGGAACCACGCGCCGACCTCGCGCTCCAGGTCGAAGCCGTTGAGGTACATCGACTCGTTGTAGTTGGGAACCGGGTCGGGCTCGTGCGTGTACTCGTCCTCGGGGTGCAGAACGGTGACGATCTTCTTGTCGGCCATGGGAACTCCTGGGTCAGACGCGACCCTAGTTCTCGGCCTGCGCCTGCTCCCATTGTTCGCGGGTGTAGACGGAGTCGCCGCCGAGGTCGAGCGGCAGGTCGCCCAGGTCGACGGCATCGATCTCCTCGAATTGGAACGCATTGGCCGCGATCTGATCGATGATCCGGCCCGACACGTTCGACGTGGTGAGGTCGTCGATCGGGTCGGCTGCGAAGTCCCAGTCCCAATCGATCGTCAGGACGCCGTCGATGATGGCGATCTCCGACAAGGCCCACTGAAGTTCGAGAGGGATCGCCGACTCCAGTCCGTTCCATCCGCCGCCAAGGCCGCGCTGGATCGCCGACTCGATCACCGACTCGGAGATGATGTTCGTCGCCACCGGAACCAACCGCGAATCGGTGTCGCCCACCTCACGGCAGTACATCCAGACATCGAGGATCACGCCGTTGCGAGGCGTCGAGATCACCGATTCCCCGTCCGGGCATTGCTCCCAGATTCGAGTACCCCCGTCGACGTTCCAGCGCTGGGCCAGCGAGCGACCCAGTCGAGCCGCGAGCGCGACATTCTGCTGTTCGGAGCCCCCCGACACGAGGAACCCGGCGGTGACGGTACCCGGATCGCCACATCCGGGCAGTTCGACCCACACCTCCACAGCGTCCCCTAGTGGCCGGAGCAGCAACAGTCCGTCCTGGAAGTACCGCTCACCCACGAGATCGATCACCGACCCCATCGGATAGGAGTAGGCGATCGTCGTGTCCGGTGAGTCCCACTGCACCCGGAAGCCACCGACGTCGAACGACGGGCGGAGCTCCGTCGTCGGGGGCGTCGGGCCGTCGAAGTCGTCCGCGTTCGTCAGCAGCGCATCGAGGCTCGGCAGGACATGACACGCGACCGGATTCGGGCCGCCGTCGATCACCCAGAGGTTCCCGATCAGATCGGAACCGGGGGTTCGGCCCCGGACTACGCGGTAGGGACCCGGTGGCAGGGGTGGCAGTTGTATCTCGAGCGTCAAACGGGGTGTGTCGAACGTCAGCAACTCGACCCATTCTTCGCCGTCCCATTGATCGAGGCGGGTGGTCGACGCCACCTCACCGAGGTCGTTCTCGGGTGCGGCAATCGCCGGTTTCACGGTGAGCACCGCGCCGGCGGTACTGGCGAGTACCGGTTCGACGAATAGAGCATCCTCCCCGACCGGCGCGAGCGAGGCGACCGCCGGCATCACGGCTGGTTCCAGGACTCGAAACACGCCCGTGGCCAGCTCCCCGTCGATGGTCTGGCGGAGGCGGTGCCATCCCTCGTCGAGTCCGTCGAGATGGATGTACTCCGCGTAGCCGACGCCCGAGGGCAGGAACTGCCGTCGCTCGCGATACTCGACCAGACTCGCGCCCCGCTCGCCGAGATCACCCCAGCAATGCCAGAAGTCCTGACAGCTCCCGCCCTCGGCGACCGGCTGCCAATCCTCACCGTTCCAGCGATCGACCAACACGGCAGAGTCCCACTCCAGAACCTCAGAGACATCGGATGGTCCGAGCACCACGAAGATGACATCGGAGCCATCGGTCGAAACCGCCTCGGTCGAAAGCCAGAGCCGATAGGAGCCGGTTTCCGACGGCGGCGCGGCCTCGGCAGCGGGGACCGTCGTCGAGCTGCTCGGTGTCGTGGTCGAGGTCGGGGCCACGCTCGTACTGGTGCTACCGGCCACGTCGGCAGGACTCGAGTCGGTATCACCGTCGTTCGCCACCCAGAGCAGGCCGGCGAGCAGTACGAGACCAGCCGCCACGGCGGCCAGTAGCGGCGCGTGCCGAGGGTGGGCATCATCGGGCTGAGGCGCGGGCGTCTCCGCGGGGACGTCCGCTACCGCGCCGGCGATTGCGTCGAGGTCGCGGCGGATGCGCGCTTCGAAGTCGGATTCCTCAGTCATCACCAAGCTCCTTGCGAAGAGAGTCGATTCCTCGATGGAGAAGCGACGACACCGTGCCCGGCCGGCAGCCCATGGCCTCGGCGATCTCGTCGGTCGACAGGTCGCCCCAGTAGCGCAGGACCACCGCCACCCGGCGCCGTTCGGGGAGCCGTCGCAGCGCGTCCCAGAGCTCCACCGCCGATTCGTCGACATGGGCCGAGACGGGCAACGGGAGCCGCGGCGCTCGCCGCCGGCGACGCAGCCGCGAGCGGGCCTCGTTGACCACGGCGGTGCGCAGGTACGCACCGGGCTTGTCGGTGTCGGCCAATCGGGGCAACACGTTCATCCACGCCGACTGCACGACGTCCTCGGCCGTCTCGATCGAGCCGGTCATGAGGAACGCCAGACGCACGAGACCGAGGCGTTCCCGCTCGAACAGCGCCGCCACCTCCGGTTCGTTCATCACCTGCGCCGATTCTTCCATCGCCACCTCGTCCATCAGACACAACGACGCACGAGCACCGACGTTTCTTGCACCCCTAGGCTCGAAACATGCTCGAACCGTTGCCCGAAGACTGGACCCGTGCGCTCGCCGTGGTCGCCCATCCCGACGACATGGAGTACGGCGCCGCCAGCGCCGTTGCGCGCTGGACCGACCAGGGAAAGTGGGTCGGCTACTGCTTGGTGACGGCCGGTGAGGCGGGCATCGCCGGAATGGAGCCGGCCGAGGCGACGCGTCTGCGTCGCGTCGAGCAGGAGGCCTCGTGCGCTGCGGTCGGCGTCGACGACCTGCGCTACCTCGACCACCCCGACGGGCAGGTGGAGAACGACCTCGTGCTGCGGCGTGACCTGGCCGAGGTGATCCGGGCGACGAAGCCCGACGTGCTGATCAGCATCAACCATCGTGACTCGTGGGGCGGTCCCTCGTGGAACCACGTCGACCACCGCAACGTCGGACGGGCGCTGCTCGACGCAGCCCGCGACGCCGGCAACGAGTGGCTGTTCCCCGACGCCGGTCCGGCCTGGTCCGGCGTGAAGTTCGTGGCGTTCGGGTCGTCACCTGAGTCACGGCACTGCGTCGACGTCACCGACACGATCGATCGAGGCATCGCGTCGCTCGAGTGTCATCGCGTCTACCTCGATGCCCTCGACGAGCCGCCCGATCCCGATGCGTTCCTACGGGGAGCGGCCAAGGGAATGGGCGACGATTCGCCCTTCGATCTCGCGGTGGCCTTCGAGCTCGTCTACGTCTGAGAGGTTCTGCATAGATCCCTTGCAAGGCGAACATGTGTTCGATAGTATGGACCCATGTTCTCCGCCGTGATCGACCTTCTCGAACAGGACCCGGTCGACCACCTGACGCGTGCTTGCCTCCACGACCGCTTCACAGCGATCCGCCGACTCGAGGGAGCGGTCTCCGCCTACAAAGTCCGCCTCGTCAACGCCACCGACGGACTCGGCGATCGTGGTCTCGACGGCGCAGGGATGCTGCGCAGCACGGGAGGAATGTCGGCGAGAGCCGCCAGTGTGCTGGCCGACACGGCGGAGAAGCTCGAGTCGCTGCCCCGCACGGCCGAAGCACTCGCCGACGGTCGCCTCACCATCGAACACGCAAAGGCCATCGCGACGGCGAGCGAGACGACCTCGCCCGAGCAGGCCGACGCCGCGCTGGTGCCGGAGACGACAGCGCCGCCCGCCGATCTGTTCGCCAAGCGCAGCCGCGAATGGGCGGCTTCCCATGCCGCCCCCGAAGACGGCGCCGACCAGGTCGCCCGGCAACGGCGACGTCGGTCCTACGCCCACTGGGTCGACGACGGGATGTGGAAGTTCCTCTTCGAGCTCGACGAGATCTCGGGCAAGGAGGCCAAGAGTCGCCTCGATTCACTGCTCAAGGAACTGTGGCACGACGACGGCGGACGCGACGCCCCAGCGGACGCCCGCACGTCCACGCAGCGAGGCGCCGACGCGTTCTCGACGCTGTGCAGTGCCGAGACCGGTTCCTTTGCCGCAGGGCGGCGAGCCACTCCACCGGTCGGCGCCCACCTCCTCGTGAGCGCCGATCTCCAGCGCCTGAGCCCCGACGCCTCCGGACTGGCGCAGACCGTGATCGATGGCGCCCCACTTCCGCAGTCGGTGCTCGAGCGGTTGGCGTGCAACTCGAATCTCACACCCGTGATCTTCGACGGCCCCGGCCGGCCGATCTGGGTCGGCCGCGACCATCGCACGGCCACGATCGCACAGTGGCGAGCACTGATCGCTCGCGACCGTGGCTGCGTCGGTTGCGGCGCCGCTCCCGATCGTTGCGAGGCCCACCACCTGATCCCGTGGGAGGACTTCGGCTCGACCGACATCACCAACCTCGTCCTGGTCTGCCGCCGGTGCCACCACGACATCCACGATCGGGGTTCGGTTCTGCGAAGATCCGACGGCCGATGGCAGATCGTGGCTCGCGCCGGGCCCCGTCCTGCCTGCACTCCCCCAGTTCTCGCAGCCCGAACTGGAATGTGAGATTCTCACGCCCATGGATCGACGACGATTTCTGCAGGCCGGCGTGTTCACTGCAGGCGGCACTGCCGCATTGCCGCTGCTCACGAACGCGGCCGGGGCACAGAGCGCCGGCGCCAGCCCCTATGGGGCTCTCGATGGCATCGAACCCGACGAGAACGGCCTGATACTGCCGCCCGGCTTCACGTCGCGGGTGGTGGCGGTGGCCGGAGAACCGGTCGGCGACACCGACTTCGAGTGGCACATCTTTCCCGACGGCGCCGCGGTCTTCGCGCAAGACGACGGCGGCTGGATCCACACCGTCAACAGCGAGGTTTTCATCCCCGGCGCCGCCGGCGTCAGTGCCATTCGCTACGACGCCGACGGCAACATCACCGACGCCTACGAGGTGCTGCGGGGCAGCAACGCGAACTGCGGCGGCGGGCCGACCCCGTGGGGCACGTTCCTCTCCGGCGAAGAGGACTACGCAGGCGGCCTCGGCGTGTTGTGGGAATGCGACCCGTCGGGCGAGACCGACGCCGTCGCTCTCGAGGCAATGGGCCGTTTCATCCACGAAGCGGCCGCCGTCGATCCGGTGCGCGAGCACGTCTTCGAGACCGAGGACATGCCCGACGGGCGCCTCTACCGCTTCACCCCCGACAACTACCCCGACCTGACGGCAGGCCTGCTCGAGGTGTGCGCGGTGGCCGACGACGGATCGGTGACGTGGCTCGAAGTGCCCGATCCCTCCGCAGCCGAGACCGCCACCCGCCTCCAGGTTCCCGAGTCCACCGCGTTCCTCGGCGGTGAGGGGATCTGGTACTTCGAGGACTGGATCTTCTTCTCCACGAAGTTCGACAACAAGATCCACGGCATCGACCTGGCGAACCAGACCCACACGCTGCTCTACGAGGCGAACCCCGACGACGTGGCGGCCGGTACCGCGGTGTTGTCGGGCGTCGACAACCTGACCGTCGACGAGGGCTCCGGTGACATCTTCGTGGCCGAGGACGGCGGCAACATGGAGGTCGTCGTCATCACCCCCGACGGCGAGGTCGCCCCCTTCGCCCGGCTGGTCGACCAGGACCACTCCGAGATCACCGGTCCGGTCTTCAACCCGGCGCGAGACCGCCTCTACTTCTCCAGCCAGCGGGGACCGTCGCCTCGTCCGATCGTCGACATCAACCCGCTGATGGACTCGGCCGAGTCGTTCGGCGGCATCACCTACGAGGTCACCGGTCCCTTCCGGGGCATCGTCGAGGCACCGCCGGAGACCACCACCACGACCACCACCACGGTGGCGCCCGAGGACGAACCGACCTCGACCACTGTTGCGCCCACCACCACCCCGTCGCCCACCGACACGCTCGCTCGGGTCACGGACCGGTCGGGTTCCGACGACGGTACGAACACCGGCCTCGTGCTCGGTGCCGGTGCGGCCGCGGCGATTGCGGTTGGTGCCGGCGTGATCGGCATTCGGCGGAGAGGTCAGGGCTGATCGGGCGCCGGCCCGCGGTCGATCACGAACCCGGTGAGCTGCGCGGCGCGGAAGTGCTTCACCGGCGCGCCCGGGTGGGTGAGGACGACCCGCGGTTCGACCACCACGCCGTCGTCGTCGCTGAGACCGAAAAGGTCGATGACCGCTCTCGCCCCACCCATCAGGGCATCGACGAGCACGGTGCGTTCCCGTTCGAGGGCGCCGGGCAGACGTACCGTCGTGGGCACGTGAACGATGTCGAATCGCGGCTGTCCCCGGCCCTCCACCCCGTCGATCGGCGTCGCCCGGCCTTCCGCGACGGCACGGAGGTTCCACGCTTCGCGTGAGGATCGCTGGGGCAGTCGGGCCACGAGATCGGCGACGTGGTCACCGTGCACACGGCGGATCACCGGGATGACCGACACCCGTTCGACGAAGCTCAACGAGTCGAGCGCCTCTCGGGATGTGACCGGCTTCGACGGCAGGACCAGGACGTGGGTGGCGCCCAGGCGCGCCGCCGTGCGCCACGGGATCTGTTCATGAAGACCCCCGTCCACGTAGGACGCATCGTCGACGGTTCTCGCGCCGCCGGCGAGCACCGGGAGCGACGCCGTGGCCTTGAGGATCGACGAGACCCGAACCGCGCTGCCGCCGACATGGAGATGGCGGACCTCGGAGGTCGGGTCGGTCGGCGACACCGTCGCGAACAGCGGGATGCGGCTGGCCGCGACCGCAGTGAAGTCGAGACCGCGATCCACCGCAGCCGAGTCGACGAGATAGTCGAGGTCCAGTGCGGCCTCACGTCGAAACAGGCGGCTGCGATCGAGGAAGGGCTCGGTGTGGAGTTCGGTGTAGAAGAGCACACTTCCCTCGGCGACCAGTCCTTCGACGAAGAAGGCGCCGGCGAGCGCGCCGGCCGATGTGCCCACCACGAAGTCGATGCAGTCGGTCATACCGAGCTGCTCGAGCGCCACCAGCATCCCGGTGCTCACCACACCGCGCATGCCCCCGCCCTCGATTGCCAGGGCGACCGTGTAGCCGTCGGTGCGTTCGCCCGGTCGCGAGCCCGCGGCGAGTCGCTCGTGGATCACGTGCGTCGTCGGCGGCCGACGCGCCTCGGTCACGAGGTCAGCGCCAGACCCGGGCGAGCAACGCCATCTCGACCGCGACCTGTGCCGCGTCGTATCCCACATTGTGGGGCTGAGGGACATTGTCGGGCTCGTTGCTGTCGGGGCCCTCGCTGCGAGCCAGGGCCTGCTCGAGGTTCTCGGTGGCCAACACGCCGAACCCGATCGGCACACCCGTGGAGATCTGCACGTGCTGGAGTCCTCGGGCGCATTCCTCCGACACCAGGTCGTAGTGGGTCGTCTCGCCGCGGATGACCGCGCCGATCGCGACGATCGCGTCGACTCGGCCCGAGGCGGCGACAGTGCGGGCCGCGAAGGGGATCTCGAAGGCGCCGGGCACCTCGACGACGGTCACGTCGGTGACGGCGGCCTCGGCCAGTGCCCGGTCGACGCCGTCGGCCAGTCGTCGGATGATCTCGGGGTTCCACCGAGTGCGGATCACGACGACCCGCAATCCGGATCCGTCGGCCGCTCCTGCGGGAGCCACGTCCTTGGTCGCCATGGCCCCGACGGTAACCGGGCGACACGCCAAAATGCAGAAGGGCGGCCCCGGAGGACCGCCCTTCTCACGAGTGGTGGGGCTCAGCCGAGCGCGGCCGCCAGCGCTTCGACCGACGGGGCGAAGTAGAACGCGCCCGACGCAGGCGTCGAGTAGTCGGTGATGAAGTCGGTCTCGTGGCCGTTGTGGCCGTACATGGCTTCCATGCGCTCACGCAGGGGCGCCTGGGTCTTGCAGAACCCCATGAAGTAGAGGCCGACGGTGCCGTCGTGGAAGGCGTAGGGAGTGGAACGACGAACCATCTCGCCCCGCTTGGGCGTGGACTCGTCGGCCGTGGTGCCTTCACGCAGCTCCACGTGGGAGAGGTGCGAGCGCGGGACCTGGGTCTCGAGCTTCGTGGAGTCGGCCTTGGTGCGACCGAAGGTGTTCTCCTCCTGATCGAGGCTCAGGGAGGCCCAGTAGTCGAGGTCGTGCACCCACCGCTGGGCGATGCAGTACGAACCGCCCTCGCCGGCCTGGCCGTCGTCGATGATGCCGCGGTCCTTCTGGTCCTCGGGCTCGGGGTTGCCGGTGCCGTCGATGTGACCGGTGAGGTCGAGGCTGTTCTTGTAGATGAAGCAGGGGGTCTCACGGGCGACCGACATGTGGCCGGCGAGGGCCTTGCGGGCGGTGTGCTGGACTTCCCAGATCAGGTCCTTGTCGGCGTGGTGCAGCCACAGGAGCAGTTCTTCCTGGGTGCCCTTGGCGACCTTGGCGCCGTCGGGCGACTCGTAGCCGGGGTAGGCCTGGAAATCGCCATCGGTCTCGACGCCGAGGTCGGCGGCAAGCGACGGGCCGAGCAGGATGCACAGGTTGACGCCCTGGGCATCGGCGTCGGCCTGGGTGGCCTTCAGCACGCTCTTGATGTGGCCGAGGTCGGCACCGTCGACACGGCTCATGTGGACGTACCACTGGTACTTCTGGAGATCGGACAGGATCGCGGGCTGCGAAGTTGCCATTGAAAAATTTCCTCTTGTCGAGTTCTCGGGGTTTTGCGGTGACCCTAGACGACCCACACCCCCCATCGCACAGTTCCCCCATGCTTCTTCCCCCAGTTGCAGCGCTGGGGTCAGACCCCCGTCCCAACTCGGAGTGTCACAGTGGATTTCTAGCGTCGACCGCATGGCACGAATTCCGAGACGGTTGATGGACGACGGATGGTTCCACGTGATGAATCGGGGCGCACGGCGGCTGCCGATCTTCGGCGACGACGGCGACCGGGATGCATTCCTGCGCCGCCTCGGCGAGGCGGCGCGACACCACGAACTCGAGGTCCACGCCTACGCACTGATGCCCAACCACTTCCACCTGCTCGTCCGGGGCACGGTGGAGTCGCTCTCCTCGACCATGCAGGCGTTGTGCAGCGGCTACACACAGCGGTTCAACACCAAGTACGGCCTCGACGGGGCGCTCCTTCGAGGCCGATATCGCACGAAGCCCATCATCGAGGACCGATACCTCAACCAGGTCGTGCGCTACATCCACCGCAACCCGGTCACCTCGGACCGGCCCACGCTGTCGGTGTTCCGATGGACGAGCCACCTCGCCTATCTCGGGGTTTCACCGGCGCCTCCTTGGCTCTCGATCACACCGATCCTGGACCGATTCTCCGGGGATGTCGCGGCCTACCGGAAGTTCGTCGTAGGCGGCGAGGTCGAACCCGACCGCCCGATTCTCGGCTCTGCACCACGACTCACCGGCGCCGATGCCATCGAACAGGCGCTCGGTGTGTCGTCGCCGTCCGAGCGAGAGCTTCTCCGGGCCGGCGGGCGCGGGGTGCGCAACGAATTGCGGATGGCCTGCGTCCTACTTGCATCCGAACTCACCGCCGGCACCGCCCAGACCCTCGCCGATCGCTACGGCTTTCGCTCCGCCAGCAGCGTTCGGTCAGCAACGACTCGGGCACGAGCGCTCGCCCGGACCGACCCCGCCTTCCGCGCGCTCCTCGAGTCCGCCCGACAGCGCCTCACAACCCAAGTTGGGACGGGGGTCTGACCCCAACGCTGCAGGTGTGGGAGGGTTTCGGGATGGGCGCTGGACTTTTTTCGTTGGTTGATCGTACGTGTCTCGTCACGGGCGGATCGAAGGGGCTGGGCCGCCACATGGCCGAGGCGTTCCTCGAGGCCGGGGCCGACCGAGTCTACATCACGGCGCGAAACACCGACGTCGTCGAGGCGACCGCCACCGAACTCACGGCCGCTCACGAGGGCGAGTGCATCGCCCTGGCCGGCGACCTCTCCACCATGGACGACGTGCAAACGCTCGCCACGACGATCAGCGAGCGAGAAGCGCACCTCGACGTGCTGGTCAACAACGCCGGCCGCGGCTGGCTCGCCCCGCTCGGCGAGTTCCCCGAGCACGGCTGGGACAAGGTGATGGACCTCAACCTCAAGTCACCGTTCTTCCTCACCCGGGCCCTCATTCCGTTGCTGACCAAGCGGGCGACGGCCGAGCAGCAGAGCGCGGTGATCAACATCGGGTCGATCTCGGGCATCAGCGCCAACGCAAGCGACACCTACAGCTACAGCGTGTCCAAGGCCGGGTTGCACCAGATGACCCGCAATCTCGCCTCCACGCTCGCTGCGCAACACATCCGGGTGAACGCCATCGCCCCCGGCCGGTTCCACTCCGACCTCACCGAATACGCGAAGCAGGATCCGGCGGCCTACGAAGCCGAACTCCGGATGATCCCGATGCACCGCTGGGGCGATGCCGACGACATCAAGGGGGTCGCCCTGCTGCTGGCCGGCCCGGCGGGTGCGTTCATGACCGGCCAGATCATCACGGTCGACGGCGGCACCACGCTTGTCCGCTGATCCTCAGGCTTCTCAGGCGAGATCCACCCACGCGCCGTGGGGATGGGTGAAGCCGAGGAACTCGCGGGTGACGGGTCGGCCGGCACCACCGTTGACCAGGGTCATCACGCTCACCTCGCCTTCGCCGGTCGGCGCCGGCGGGACGTCGATGCCGGGCACGATGCCCGCCATCTCCATCGCCAACCATGACGTCGTCCGGTCGGCGCCGACGATCGCCGCCTCGAACTCCCGGCGCAGCTGCTCGTCGAAGTAGAAGACCACCCAGGTCGTGAGGACGACCGCATGGAGGTCGGGCGGCGCGGCCGACAGCGCGGCGCGCACACCGGCGACGGCATCGGCACGCACGAGCGTCGGCGGGTCGGCCTGCACCTCGGCGATCGCGGCCCGGAGCCGAGCCAGCCGTTCGGGATGGTCCGGCCACACGAGCGACTCCAGCCAGCGGGCCTCGTCGGGATCGGTGACGTCGATCGGGTTGCGGTCGACGCCCCGTCGCCACGAGATGTCGGCCGGCTCGGCAACCGGCGTGCTCCCCCGGCTCTCCGCGGCGAGATGCAGCCGAGCGTCGGCCGGGCCCAGGGCAACGGCGCCGAGATCGATCCGGTACCGATCGAGCAGCAGGTTGAGCCCGGCGCTGCATCCGACATCGATCAGTGCGAGACCCGACCCGGTCCGGCGGCCGATCAGATTGAGCAAGGGCGCGATCGCGGACGTCCGGTTGACCTCGTTGGTCTGGACGTAGCGGGTCGCCAGCAGCCGGCTGATCTCATCGGGACAGGCGAGCACCAGATCGCAGAACATCGCGCCCACGTCCTCGCCGGACCCGATCACGAATCCGGGTTCGTAGACCGCAGCAAGGGGATGATCGACGCCGGTGAGCGTCAGATAGCGGGCTGCCGCGTGGAGGTTGTTGGGTACGTGGGCTTCCGCCGGCGCCGAGGCCACGAGCGCGATCACCTCGTCGTTGTCGGCTGCGGCGCGCACCATCGATTCGTAGATCGGTGCGTAGCCCTTCAACGAGTAGTCGGCGAACGCCCGGAAGAAGTCGGCGACCTCGCTACTCATCGGCACACCGGCTCAACCTCGCCCGGTCATGCGACCGGTCCGAGCACCCGATCGGTGTAGGAGTTGGCGAACCGGCCGGCGGGATCCAGCTCCGCCCGCACGGCCTGGAAGGCTTCCCACTCGGGATACCTCGGCGCCAGCGTCGTGTGGTCCTGGAAGTGCAGCTTGCCCCAGTGAGGGCGGCCGTCGTAGTCGGCCATGATCCGCTCGATGCCCTGGAAGTACGTCTCGTAGGAGCCGCCCTTGTGCACATGGGCGGCGATCCACGCCGTGTCGCGGCCCTGCGCGGTGGACAGGGGAATGTCGTCGGCGGCCGATACCCGCACCTCGATCGGGAAGAAGATCGGCTCGCTTCCGCGCTTGACGAGATCGCGCACGCGCCGCATCGCCTCGGGTAGGGCATTTCGCGGGATGCCGTACTCCATCTCGGTGAAGCGCACCCATCGCGGGCTGGCGAAGATCCGGTGGCTGGCATCGACGAGATCACGCCCCGAGACACCGGAGTCGACGAGCTTGGCGATGCGCGGCGCCGCCCCGGGGAAACGAGCACCGACCTTGGTGACCAATCCGAACGCCAGGTTCTCGGCGACGATCTTGTCTCGCAGGTAGGCCAACCGAGGCTGCGGGCGGCGCGGTTCGGTGGTGCGATTGTTGCGCTTCACCTGACAGCGTCGAGCGCCCGGCATCCAGAAGAACTCGAAGTGGTCGCTGCCCCGCCAGTTGTCCTCGAAGCCGTCGAGTACGTCGTCGAGCACCTCGATGGTCTCCACGGCGTGGAGGTCGAACGCGGGCACGCACTGGAGGGTCACCTCGGTGACGATCCCCAGCGCACCGACGCCCACTCGGGCGACGCGGAGCAGGTCGGCCCGCTCGTTCTCGTCGCAGCGGATCCGCTGTCCGGTGCCGTCGACGATCTCCATGCCGACGATCGTGGTGGCCAGATTGCCGAGCTCGGCGCCGGTGCCATGGGTGGCCGTGGCCACCGCGCCGGCTATCGACTGATAGGCGATGTCGCCCAGGTTGGGCATGGCCAGGCCCGCCTTGTCGAGCACCACGTTGAGGTCCGCGAGCCGCATGCCCGCGCCCACCGTGACCCGCCGGCGTTCGGTGTCGACCGAGATGACGTCGGCGACATGGTCGAGCGACATCAACACGCCGTCGGTCATCGCCGCAGCGGTGAACGAGTGACCGGCGCCGACCGCCTTCACCCGCACACCGTCGGCCGCGGCCCGGGCGACGATCGCTGCCACCTCGTCGGACGACCGCGGCATCGCCCGTTCGGTCGGCAGACAGACCTGGTTCCCGGCCCAGTTGCGGAAGGTCGTGCTCACCAGTGCCTCAGATCGACCGGCCAGCGATCGACGATGTCCTCACCGTCGACGACCCACATCACCTCGTGTCGAGCGATCGTGGGGTCGACGTGGCCGGGCTGGAGCCTCACCCGGTCCCCCACCCGCATACGGGTGTCGGGGTCGAACAACGTCGTGTGTTCGTCGGAACAGAAGAACAAATCGCCCTCGGGCCATGTGGGGTTGCCGTGGTCCATTCCCAACGACTTCAGGCCGGCATCGGCCACCGCCCAGCCGTCGCGGTTCACCGAGATCACGGTGGCGAGCACCGTGATGGCGATCTCGAAGGGCGACTCGAGCTTCGCGTAGTCGGTGTCGAGCAGGCAGTACGAACCCGCCTGGATCTCGCTGGCCCACGTGTTCACGTCGTAGGTGCCGGTGCCCCCGGCCGACACGATGTCGCCCCCCACATCGGCTGCGGCCGCGAGCAGAAGGGCCATCGCCGCCTCGACGGCAGCCGGCTTGTCGGCCGCGTCGGCCATCATCAGGTGCCCCTCGTAACCCATCACCCCGCGCACCCCGAGCCCGGCGGCCCGTGCCGCGTCGGCGAGCGCACCGGCGCCGTCGGCGTGGATGCCACAGCGCGGCATGCCGACGAACACGTCGACGAGCACCTCGGGAATACCCGCGTTCACGGCGGCGGCGAGTGTCTCGGGCGAGTCGATGGCGACGGTCATCCGGTGACCGGCCTCGACCAGTGGAGTGAGGCGGCGCAGGTCGAGCGACTGGTTGGCCAGGAGGAGGTCGGTGCCGAGACCGGCCCGGGCCATGCCCTCCATCTCGCGAACGGTCGCCGCGCAGAAGTTCTCGTGGCCGGCCGCCGCCAGTTCCGCGGCGAGGGCCGTCGACTTGAACGCCTTCACGTGGGGGCGCAGCCGGGCCCCGGGCCGGGCGGCGGCCATCGCCGCGACATTGGCGTCGAAGATCGAACGCTCGACCACCAGGCTCGGCGTCGGTAGATCGCTCAGCGTGCGGGGATCGGTCATCGCGGGGAGCTTAGGTCCCGCAGCGTCGTCGCCCATATGCTCGCCGGATGCGGGACTTCTCGGGAAAGTTGGCGGTCATCACCGGCGGTGCGAGCGGAATGGGTCGCCAGATCGCCCGCCAACTCGCGGCCGAGGGTTGTGACGTCGCCATCTGTGACCTGTCCGACGACGACATGGCCGACACCACCGCCCAGATCCGCGAGGAATCGGCCGGCGTCGAGGTGACCAGCCATCACTGCGATGTCGGCGACGAGGAGGCGATCCTGCGTTTCCGCGACGAGGTCGTGGCGCAGCACGACACGGACCGCGTCCATCTCGTCTTCAACAATGCGGGCATCAGTGGCGGCGGCAGCCTCTTCGAGGGCACTCGCGAGAGTTGGGATCGGTGCTTCGCCGTCTGCTGGGGCGGCGTCTACTGGGGCACCCGCGCCTTCCTGCCGCTGCTGGTGGCGGCCGACGAGGGCCACCTCGTCAACACCTCGAGTGTCAACGGGTTCTGGGCCAGCCTCGGCCCCACCCAGCCACACACCGCGTATTCCGCCGCCAAGTTCGCGGTGAAGGGATTCACCGAGGCGCTCGTCACCGACCTGCGGGTGCACGCCCCCCACGTCGGCGTCTCTCTCGTGATGCCCGGCCACATCGGGACCGGCATCGTGCGGAGCTCACTTCGGCACGGCGAGAACCCGGCGTTGACCGACGACGTCCAGCAGCTCTTCGACGCCGCCGCCGATGCCTTCGAGCAGAACGCCCCGATGTCGGCTGCCGACGCGGCGACCGTCATCCTCGACGGGGTGCGCGAGAGCCGGTGGCGCATCCTGGTCGGCGACGACGCCCACGCGCTCGACGCTGCGGTGCGAGCCGACCCGGAGACGGCCTACGACCTCGGCGGCATCCAGGACATCATCGCCACCATTCGCCCGACCGACCGGGACTGAAGATGCTCCGCCACGTGCAGCACTGCAACGTCAACTGCCGCGACCTCGGGCGATCGGTCGACTTCTACCGCGACGAGCTCGGACTGCACCCGCTGGTACGGACCGCACCCGACCCCCAGGACGGCTCGGGGTTCGGCATCGACGGGCCCGCCCAGTGGGACGCGTGGATGATGTCCGACGGACGGGCGAACCCGGTGATCGACCTGCTGGAGTGGAAGGTCCCGGCGCCGGGGCGGCCACCCCACTCGTCGCCCGACGCTCTCGGCATGATCGCTCTACGCCTCGCCAGCCCGACCCTAAACGACACGACCGAGGTGATCGACCCCGATGGCACCCGGCTGGTCCTCGAGCCCGGCGACGCCGTCCGGTTCCTCGGGGTGGTCGTCAACGTGCGCGATGTCGACGCGAGCGATGCGTGGTACCGCCGGGTGCTCGGGCTCACCGGACCCACCGGTGAGTTGTCGGTGCCCGGCGACGACTTCGTCATCCGGCTCCGTCCCGGCGCGCCCGACCGTCCTGCCTACGCGAACGCCAACGACCTCGGCATCTTCCGCATGGCGTTCCTCGTCGACGACGCAACCGCTGCGGTGGCCGAAGCACGCCGGAACGAGGCGGAGTGCCCCGATCCGGTCCTGCTCGACATGGGCCCGACCATTCCCATCGCCGGCTTGTGGGCGGCCTTCTTCCGGGACCCGGACGGCACCTGCCTCGAGTTCATCGAGAGCCCCGCATCCGCCTGACCGGTCAGAGCTCGAGATCGACCACCACCGGATAGTGGTCGGACGCGTGCCCCGACTCGACGTCGATCCGCGCCGATCGCACCGTGAACTCCTCGGAGACGAGGACATGGTCGATCTGTCGTTGGGCGCCGAGATACCGGCCGAACCCGTTCGATGTGGGTCCCGTGTCGGCCGGCAACGCCGTCCGCAGACGGGCCCCCGCGAACGCGTCGTAGCCGGGGTCGTGCAACGTGCCGTTGAAGTCGCCCATCACGATCGTGGGCGCCTCGGTCAGTTCGTCGAGCCAGTCGACCAGCTGGCGCAGCGCGGCTTCGCGCCGGTCCGAGGAGTCGCTGTCGAGATGGACGTTGACCACCCGGACGACACCGCCGGCCTGCATTGTCAGGTCCGCCACGGTCGCGATCCGGGGGAACGCGGCACCGTCGACCACCGAACCGGCCACTTCCGGGGTCGGCCCGAACCAACGGGTCGATGCCGACGCCTCGGCGAACGCGGCGCGGCGATAGAGGATCGGCACCTGCTCGCCCCGGCCACCTCCGTGGCGACCGTCGCCTGCGCTCCCCCACTGCTCGTCGGGCAACACCGTGCGTTCGAGGTGGCGGCGCTGGAACCCGTAGGCCTCCTGCAGGCCCCAGATGTCGGCATCGATCCGGGCGATGACCGCACGAACCGCTCGCCGCCGCATCCACCAGAACGACGACAGGTCGATCGCCCGACCGTTGCGGATGTTGTAGGTGGCGACCCGCATCCTCATGCGCGGTGGGCGAGCGCGAGATCGGCCAGGTCGTCCACGATCGATGCCAGGTCGAAGTCGACCGGGGTGTAGATCCGCGCGACCCCGAGAGTCCGAAGGACGGCGTGGTCGGTGTCGGGGATGATGCCGCCCACCACGACCGGTGCGTCGACGGCGACGGCGCGCAGCCGGTCGAGTGTGTCGGCCACGAGCGAGAGATGACTGCCGGACAACACCGAGAGTCCGATGAGGTCGACGTCTTCGTCACGGGCGGCATGGGCGATCTGTTCCGGCGTCGAGCGAATGCCGTGGTAGATCACTTCCATCCCCGCGTCGCGGGCCGCGATGGCGAGCTGCTCGGCCCCGTTCGAGTGGCCGTCGAGCCCCGGCTTCGCGATGAGGATGCGGGGCGGTCCCGCGTCGAGTGCCTGCAGCCGAACGGCCACGGCCCGCAGCGACGACGACGCAGGACGGGGTCCGGCGCCGGACACCCCGGTCGGGCCGCGGTACTCGCCGAACTCGGCCCGCAGCACGTCGGCCCACTCGCCGGTGGTGCCACCGGCATGGGCCAGCGCGATCGAGGCGTCCATGACGTTCTCGCCACTGGCGGCTGCGGCGGCGAGGCGTTGACACGCGGCCTCGACCGCGTCGCCGTCACGGGCGGCGCGCCAGCCGGCCAGCGCGTCGACGAGTTCCTGCTCGATGGCCGGGTCGGCCGTGAGCACGCTCGCGCCACCGCCGAGCGGCGACGGTTCGGTCTCGACGAAGTCGTTGACGCCGACCACGGTGAGGTCGCCTCGTTCGATCCGGGCCCGCCGTGCCGCGTGCGATCGAACGAGCCGGGTCTTGAGTTCCTCGATCGAGGCGAACGCGCCGCCGAGCGACAGGATCTCCTCGAGCTCGGCATCGGCGCCCTCGATGATCTCGGCCGTCTTCGCCTCGATCACGCGCGACCCGGCGAAGATGTCGTCGTATTCCAGCAGGTCGGACTCGTGGGCGAGGATCTGCTGCATCCGCAATGACCACTGCTGATCCCACGGTCGGGGCAGACCCAACGCCTCGTTCCACGCCGGCAGTTGGATCGAGCGGGCCCGGGCGTCCTTCGACAGCGTGACGCCGAGCAGTTCGAGCCCGATGCGGTGCATGTTGTTCTCGGGTTGCTCGGCCGTCAGACCCAGCGAGTTGACCTGCACGCCGTAGCGGAAACGGCGAGCCTTGGGATCGGTGATGCCGTAGCGCTCAGCGGTGATGCGGTCCCACATCTCGGTGAAGGCCCGCATCTTGCAGGTCTCCTCCACGAAGCGGATGCCGCTGTTCACGAAGAACGAAACCGAACCCACGACCGCCGCGAACCGGTCGATGTCGACCTGCCCGGACGTCCGCACCGCGTCGAGGACGTCGATCGCCGTGGCGAGGGCGATGGCGACCTCCTGCACCGGCGTCGCTCCCGCTTCCTGGAGGTGATACGAGCAGATGTTGATCGGGTTCCACTTCGGCACGTGGGCCGCACAGAAGGCCATCGTGTCGACGGTCAACCGGCGCGACGGCTCCGGCGGGAAGATGTAGGTCCCCCGGCTGAGGTACTCCTTGACGATGTCGTTCTGGGTCGTGCCACGCAGCCGCGCGCGGGCGACACCCCGTGTCTCGGCATGGGCGACGTAGAGCGCCAGCAGCCACGCGGCCGGCGCATTGATCGTCATCGACGTGTTCATCGAGTCGACCGGGATCCCGTCGAGCAGCCTGGCCATGTCGCCGAGGTGCGCCACCGGCACCCCGACCTTTCCCACCTCGCCGCGGGCCAGCGGGTGATCGGGGTCGTAGCCGGTCTGGGTGGGGAGATCGAAGGCGATCGACAGCCCGGTCTGCCCCTTGGACAGATTGGTCCGGTAGAGCTCGTTGCTGGCGGCAGCCGAGGAGTGCCCCGAGTAGGTCCGCATGATCCACGGTCGGTCGGCCGGCGCTCGGTTCTGCGTCACGGCCGCCACCCTATTTCACCGCCCCTGTCCTGCATCCACCGACCTGCGCTGCGGCACCGACCTACGCTGCCGCGATGACACCCGAGCAACTCGGCGTCGACCCGAAACGCCTCCCGCGCATCGCCGACCTCACCCACCGCTATGTCGACGAGGGCAAGATGCCGTGCGCGCTCGTCGCGGTGATCCGGCACGGCGAGGAGGTGTACCGGGACGCCTACGGTCTGGCCGACGTCGAGCGAGGCACACCGGTGGCCGACGACACCGTGTTCCGACTGTTCTCGATGACGAAACCGATCACGTCGATCGGGTTGCTCCAACTCGTCGAACGGGGGCTCGTCCGGCTCGAGGACCCGGTGGCGTCCTACCTCCCCGAGTTCGCGAACACCGAGGTCTACGTCAGCGGTGACCTCGACGGCTACGAAACCCGTCCGCCGGATCGGCCCATGGAGATCGTCGATCTGCTCCGCCACACTTCGGGACTGAGCTATGCGTTCCTCGACGCCCACCCGGTCGACGCCATCTACTCCGCCGCCGGCATCGGCACGTTCGCCCGGGAGGAACGGTCCCTCGCGGACGTCACCCGCGCGCTGGCGAAGCTTCCGCTCGCCTACTCGCCGGGCGACCACTGGGGTTACTCGATGGCGACCGACGTGTGCGGCCGGGTGATCGAGGTCGTCGCCGACACGACGCTCGGTGAGTACCTGGCCGAGCAGGTGACCGGCCCGCTGGGCATGGACGAGACGGCGTTCTGGGCCCGACCGCATCAGCACGATCGGCTGGCCGCCAACTACTTCGCCACCTCCGACGAGAAGCTCTTCCTGATCGACGACCCCGCCACCTCATCGGTCCGCGAGGCGCCCGCTTTCGAGGGCGGGGGCGGCGGCATGGTCGGCACCCTCGACGACTACCTGCGCTTCTGCCAGTGCCTGCTCGACGGCGGCGAACTCGGCGGGGCTCGGGTGATCGGCCGCAAGACGCTGGACATCGCGACCCGCAACCACCTTCCCGGCGGGAAGACGGTGGCAGAGATGTGGCTGGCCGAGACCTTCGCCGAGGCGCAGATGACGGGGATGGGCTTCGGCCTCGGTTTCTCGGTTCTCACCGACGCCGTCGCCAATCGGCTGATCGCCAGCGAGGGCGAGTTCGCCTGGGGTGGCGCGGCCAGCACCGGTTTCTGGGTCGACCCCGCCGAGGATCTCGCCGTGGTGTTCATGACCCAGCAGATGCCCTCGAGCACCTATCCGCTGCGCCGGGAACTGCGCAACGTGGTCTACGCCGCGCTCACTTAGAGCCCGGCGGCGCGGGCGAAGGCCCGCATCTCGCGCTCGAGGTCGGGCCCGGCCGGCGTGTAGAGCACCTCGGTGGTACCGGCCGCGCCACTCGCCGCGATCCGTCCCGCGAAGTACGCGTCGTCGCCGACCCAACCCGACCACGGCGACTCGGTCGTGCCCTTGCCGTCGAGCAGCGGCCGGTCCCGGTCGTTCACGTGGCTGCAGTGCCACTCGTGGACCGAGAGGTGACGCTCGTCGGCGGGCCGATCGGCCACCACGCGGGCCAACCACTCCTCGCCCGACGGCAGCATCGGCACGATCTCCTCACCGCCGAGATGCCACGCCCCGTGATAGGCGAGCACCTCCCACGGGCCGGCCGCTTCGACGACACGGGCATCGGTCGCCGACTCGCCCTCGTCGAGGACGGTGCCGTTGAGCATCTCGACGTACCAGTCCCAGTCGCCGCCGTCGGGCGGCGCCACGTGCATGAGCCCATCGGCGATCTCGGCCGCGATGCCCTGCCCCTTCGGACCCATCGCCGACAGGAGAACCGGCACGTCGATCGGACGCGGTGCAGCCATGTCGGGGTGGTGGATCATCTGGCACTTCTCACCGGCGATCTCGACGACCTCACCGGCGAGCAGGCCCTTGAGCTGGCGGACATACGTCTCGGTGGTGGCCCATGACAGAGCCCCCTTGTTCATGACCAGCCGGGCGGTGAAGCCGGTGCCGATCGCAACCGCGAGCCTCCCCGGCGCCATGCGGGCCACCGTGGCGACCGCGGACGCCGTCGTCATCACGTGTCGGAGGTTGGGGACCAGCACCGCGGTGCCGAGCCCGATGCGGCTGGTGTGCTCGGCGATCAGCGCCAGGTGGATCCAGATGTCCTCGTAGATGGATGCCGAGTCGTAGAGCCACACCCGTTCGAAGCCGAGTTCCTCCGCGAGCACCGCCAGATCGGTCGCTCCCGGTCGCGGAGGAATGCCAATGGAGATCGACGGAGTAGCCATGCCGGCGGAGCGTAGTGGCCGTCGCTCGGCGGCCACGAACCGTCAACGACCTGCTCGGCGCGCCGCCCGGCGGACCCGGCGGGCTTCGGCCCGGTGCCACTTGTGGTGGCGGCTGCGGCAGGCCTTGCGGCAGAAACGGTGCGTGGCCGACCGCGCCTCGAAGAGCTCACCACAGCGCCAGTACTCGCACTCGCGAAGGCGCTCCGGGTCCGGTTCGTCGTCCTCGTCGAATTCGGGGGCGTCCACCGGTCAATCCTGGTGCAAGAGGCGTGCGGTGTCGCGTCTGACCTACATTTCTCGCGACGACGAGAACGAGGACTGACGATGGCCTGGGATTTTTCCACTGAACCCGAGTTTCAGGAGAAGCTCGACTGGGTCGACAAGTTCTGCCGGGAGGAGATCGAACCGCTCGACATGATCTTCCCGTATGCCGTGCGGTCGAAGGATCCGAAGATCAAGGCGCTCGTCAAGCCCCTCCAGGACCAGGTGAAGGAACAGGGACTCTGGGCGCTGTTCCTCGACGAGGAACTGGGCGGCCCCGGCCTCGGCCAGCTCAAGCTCGGCCTGCTCAACGAGATCCTCGGTCGCTACGGCTCGGCCCCGCAGATCTTCGGGTCGGCCGCGCCCGACACCGGCAACATGGAACTGCTCGCGGCCTACGGCACCGACGAGCAGAAGGAGCGCTGGCTGACGCCGATGCTGAACCAGGAGATGTGGTCGGCGTACTCCATGACCGAGCCCCAGGGCGGATCGGACCCCAACCTGTTCAGGACCCACGCCGTGCGCGACGGCGACGAGTGGGTCATCAACGGCGAGAAGTGGTTCACCAGCGCCGGCCGGGCCGCCGACATCCTGTTCGTCATGTGCACCAACGGCATGTTCGTGGTGCCCACCGACACGCCGGGTGTCGAGATCCAGCCCGAGCCCCGTACCCACAACCACATCATCTACAACGACGTGCGCATTCCCGCCGATCATCTCCTCGGGCCCGAGGACGGCGCGAAGGTGCTCGCCCAGCGTCGGCTCGGCGGCGGACGCATCCACCACGCCATGCGAACGATCTCCAACTGCAAGCTGGCCTTCGACATGATGTGCGAGCGGGCCCTGAGCCGGGAGTCGCACGGCAAGATCATCGGCGACCACCAGATGGTCCAGGAGAAGATCGCCGACTCCTACGCCCAGATCGCCATGTTGCGACTGTTCGTGCTCGAGACGGCCTGGAAGATCGACAACTCGAGCACCCAGGAGACCCGGACCGACATCGCGGCCGTGAAGTTCTCGATGGCCAAGGTGCTGCGCGAGGTGTCGTTCAACGCCCTGCACATCCTCGGATCCTTGGGCACCACCAACCTCACGCCGATCCAGGCGATGTACGCCGCGGCGCCGACGATGGGCATCGCCGACGGTGTCGACGAGGTGCACAAGGCCACCGTGGCCCGCAACGTGCTCAAGGGCTACGCCCCTCACGAGGGTTACTGGCCGACCGAGTACTACCCGGAGAAGCGACGGAAGGCCCGAGAGAAGTTCGAGCCACTTTTCGCCGCCGACCCGGAGCTGCGCGACTGGGCCGACGGGATGGCGAAGTACATGGCATCCCGCGGCCGCTGAAGACGTGAACATGGATCAGCGAACCTTCGGCGCCACCGGCGTCTCGGTCTCGAAGTACTGCCTCGGCGCCATGATGTTCGGTGCGATGGGGAACACCGACCACGACGAGTGCGTGGCGATGGTCCACACCGCGCTCGACGGCGGGATCAACTTCATCGACACCGCCGATGCCTACAGCATGGGCGAGAGCGAGGAGATCGTGGGCCGGGCGCTGAAGGGCCGCCGAGACGAGGTCGTGTTGGCGACCAAGGCCTTCATCCCGATGAGCAAGGACCCGAATCACCAGGGCGGGTCGCGGCGCTGGCTCGTCCGGGCGGTGGAGGACAGCCTGCGCCGGCTCGACACCGACCACATCGATCTCTTCCAGCTCCACCGACGCGACACGAGGCTCGACCTCGACGAGTCGCTCGGCACCCTCGACGACCTCGTGCGGCAGGGCAAGATCCTCTATGCCGGCATGTCGGCCACCCCGGCCGAGTGGATCGTCGAGGCCCGCCACATCAGCGACCGACGCGGCCACGTTCGCGTGCGCTCCGAGCAGTGCCTCTACAGCCTGTTCAACCGCGACGTCGAGCGGGCCGTGCTTCCCACCTGCGAGCGACTCGGCGTCGGCGTGATGACCTACTCCCCGCTCAACGGCGGCTGGTTGACCGGCAAGTACCGCCACGATGTCGACGTGCCCGACGATGCCCGGGCTGTTCGTATGGCACACAACGCGGCGCGCTGGGACCGCAGTCGAACGCAGACACGGGCGAAGCTCGACCTCGTGGAAGAGCTCCTCTCGATCGCCGAGGACGCGGGTCTCCCGCTCAGCCACATGGCCCATGCGTGGGTGGCCGAACACCCGGCCGTTTCCAGCGTGATCATCGGACCACGCACCCCCGCCCAACTCGACGACGCACTCGCCTCGGCGTCGGTCCGGCTCGACGAATCGGTTCTCGACGCCCTCGACGAGTTGTTGCCACCGGGTCTCGACATCGACGTCGTCGACACGAACCGGCCGGAGCCGCACATGGCGTCACATGCCCGCCGACGGCGGCGCTGATCCGAGGATCGAACCGGTCAGTGGACGGAACTGATCAGTAGCCGGAGATGTAGTTCGTGAGCTGACGCGTCTCGGTCTCGAGATTGCGGACCCGCGCGTTGACCACGTCGCCGATGCTCACGATGCCGACCAGGCGACCGTCCTCGGTCACCGGGACATGACGAAATCGACGTTCCGTCATCTCGGTCATCAGCTGCTCGATGGTCGCCTGCTGACTGCAGGTGACGACCTCGCGGGTCATCAGGTCGGCGGCGGTGCGATCCATGGTGTCGCCACCGTGGGTGGCGAGACCGCGCACCACATCGCGTTCGGAGATGATGCCGTCGACGGCGTTTCCGTCGGCCGACACCACCAGCGCACCGACGCCGTACTCGGCGAGAGCCGTGACGACCTCGGTGATCGACGCCCCTGGCGCGATCGTGGCAACCGCGTTGCCTTTCCGTTGCAGGACCTCGCTGATCAACACGTTCGCTCGTCTCCGATCTTCCCAGGGCTCATAGTGTGACACACGTCACGCAGCGCCGTCGCCCACCACCGTCGACCGGAACTTCTTCATCAACCATGGACCGGCCTGGACCGGCGGGTGGCGGGGCGCCTCGCCGGCCTCGACGCAGCCGGGCAGGGCCTCGATCGTCGCGTCCCAGTTGGCCATGTGGAAGAAGGCCATCGACTGCCTGGGCATCGTGCTCGGAACCACACGATGCACCGTCGACGGCCAGCGGCCGTTCGTCCACTGCGAGATCGAGTCGCCGAGGTTGACCACGAACATGTCGGGGTCGGGGGCGACGTCGAGCCACGTCCCGTCGACGGCGCGAATCTGAAGGCCCGGGACGTCGTCGGTCCGCAGGATCGTCAACGTGCCGTAGTCGGCATGGGCGCCCGCCCGCAGCGCACCGTCGGTCGCCTCGGCCGCCGGATAGTGAATGCCGCGCATCGAGCTGATGGGACGGTCGATCATTGCGTCGAAGTGATCGGGTGGGAGATCGAGCGCCTGTGCCATCAGCGACATGAGCGAGGCCGCCACGTCGGCCAGCGCCCGGTAGTAGGCCGTCCACGCCGGCCGGAGTCCGGGCAGCGCCGACGGCCAGAGGCTGGGCGAGCGGATCCACTCCTCATCAGTTGCCGACGCCGGCGCGGATCCGCAATCCGGACCGACCGACAGCGACTCCTTCATGTCGGGCCGGGAGGTCGCGTCATCGAGCGAGCGCGCGAGCGTCTCGTATCGATAGGGCGAGTAGCCGTAGGGGTATCCGGGTTCGGGGAACTCGATCTCGCGCTTCACGGGTTCGGGCAGTGCGAAGAATTCTGCGGTGGTGGCCCACGCCTCGGCGGCGACGTCGCGATCGATCACATTCACCGGCAGGCGGATGAAGCCGAGGCTCTCGCAGGCCCTCCGCATGGCTCGCACCTGATCGGGCATCGGCGCCGACAGGTCGACGACGCCCAGTTCCATCAGGCGACGGCCGCCTCGATCTCGGCCTTCACCTCGTCGGTGAGCCGGGGAATCACGTCGAGCGCACCGAAGTTCTGGACGACCTGCTCGACCTTCGAGGCACCGGTGATGACGGTCGACACGGCCGGGTTCTTCGTGCACCACGCCAGCGCCAACTGGGCCATCGAGCAGTCGAGCCGCTCGGCGATGGGTCGCAACCTCTCGACCCGCTCGATTCCCTCGGCCGCCGTGAGCCGGCCGGCGAGCCATTCGTAGCCCTCGAGGGCGGCGCGGGAGTCGTCGGGGATGCCGTCGCGGTACTTGCCGGTGAGCAGACCCGAGGCCAGTGGACTCCAGATCGTGTTGCCGTAGCCGTGGTCGTTCACCAGGCGGGCGTAGTTCTTCTCGACGTTCTTGCGTTCGAGCAGGTTGTACTGGCTCTGCTCGGTGACCGGCTTGTGCAGGTGGTGGCGCTCGGCGATCTCGATGGCCGCGATGATCTCGTCGGCCCGCCACTCGCTCGTGCCCCAGTAGTGGGCCTTGCCGGCCGAGATGATGTCGCTCATGGCCCACACCGTCTCCTCGATCGGCGTGTCGGGATCGGCCCGATGGCAGTACAGCACGTCGACGAAATCGGTCTGGAGCCGCTCGAGCGACGCGTCGATCGCCTGCATCAGGTACTTGCGGTTGAGCGTCATGCGCATGTTCGGCACATCGCCGTGGATGCCCATGAAGACCTTGGTGGTGAGCACGTAGGACCACCGGGGCCAACCCAGTTCCTGGAGCGCACGACCCATGATCGCCTCGCTCTCACCGCGGGCGTAGGCCTCGGCATTGTCGAAGAAGTTGCAGCCCGCCTCCCCGGCCGCAGCCATGCAGTCGATCGCCAGGGAGTCGTCGAGCTGGGTGTCGAACGTGACCCAGCTCCCGAAGGAGAGCACGCTCACCTTCAGCCCGGTGTGGCCGAGCCGTCGGTATTCCATCTGCGGGTTCACATTGGGTCGAGTCATGGCGCCGACCGTAGTCCGGCTGCTACGAATGGCGATCGCGAACGCGTCACCGACGCGACGACACTGGCGATGATCCTGGGGGCCGGACGTGACCGAACCGAAGCTGCTGAGCACGCTCGACATGGCCCGATTCGTGGCCGACGGCTATCTGCGCCTCGACGCCGTGGTCCCGGACGAGATCAACCAGGGCGTGATGGCCGAGCTCCGCGAGCGGTTGGGGAAGCCGTCGCACGAGCCGTCGCCGTTCCAACCCCGCTCGGGCACGCCGCTGCGCGACTGCTACCCGGCCGACAGCGCGATCCGTCGGGTCTACGAAGTACCCGAGATCGCGGGGGCGATCCTGTCGCTGGTCGGATCGAATCCCCTGTTCGACCACCACGCGATCCACTTCCTGCCCCGAGGCTCGGACTACATCCAGGACCTCCACTGCGATGCGGCGATCGACAGCGGCGATCCACCGTTCGACATCCAGCTCTTCTACTTCCCCCACGACGTTGCCGAGGGCGCAGGCGGCACCCGATTCGTGCCCGGCAGCCACATCCGCAACATCCACGAGAACAGCGTCGCCCGCTACCAGCACATCGCCGGCGAGCAGTACTTCACCGGCCCGGCCGGCACCGTCCTGATCTTCCATCAGGGTGTGTGGCACGCCGGCCAGCCCAACCCGTCCGACGACCACCGGTGGATGTTCAAACTGCGGCTCAACCCCACCGAGCCCCAGGTTCGTTTGTGGGACACCTCGGACTACGACGATGCCGTGAGTGGGTCGTGGGACCACATGTTCGCCACCACCGCCGAGGGCGACACCGTGGCCAACCATCTGCGCAAGATGCAGGCCTGGTCGTTCGACGGTGAGTACCGGCTCGAGACGATGGAACGGGTGCGCCTGTGGCGCTACCTCAGCGGCGACGAGCACTTCGACGTCGACTGGTACCGCACCCGCATCGAGGGTCGTTCGGCGCTGATCGACCGCGACGGAGTCGTCGGGTGACGACGCAACGTCAGCAGGTGCTGCAGCTCTACACGACGAACTCGTCGCTCGGCAGCCATGTGGTCGCCTGGGCGTTCCACGACGGCACCGACGGCAACGGGCCGGACATCCCCGACCGCGACGGCTCGCCGCCCTACGTCACCGGGCTGGATGCGCTACGCGACGGTTGGCGCCTGCTCCAGATGTCGCAACTGCTCCCGCCCCGGGAAGGCGAACAGCACAAGGTGTCGTATCTGCCGTTCGAGTTCCTGCTCGAGCGGATGATCGACGTCGACGAGGTGGTCGAGCCGAACGGCCCGAACACCCGTGGGGTTCACTGAAGAGGGCGACTCACTGAGGATCGCGGCTCAACGAAGCCGCGCGGCCAGGAGGACGATGCAGATCTCCTGGTCGTCGCGTAGGAAGAGATCGTGTGACTCGCCTCGGTTCTCCCCGACGGCCGGCGGCACCACGGCGGGGATCCACGGCTCGTCGCCATCCGACGGTCCGTCGCACGGCCCGTTCGGATCAGGGTCGGGCTCGACCACCACCGGGTTCGATCGCAGGGTGAGGGTGGGAGTCGACCGATCGGGAGCGGTCGTCGGCGCCGGCGGATGGGGGTTCTCGCTGACCGGCCCGACACTCGGCACCGGGGTTCGCGCCGGTTCCACCACGGCGGCGTCGCCACCGGCGAGCCCGAGGCACACGATTGCGACGAGACAGCCAGTGACGGACCGACGGCGGGCGACGAACGATCGAACCCTCCTGCTCATGGACAGATGGTGGCACGGGACGGGCTCGAATGTCTCGACATCGGCTGACGCGCCCGGCGTAGATTGATCCCCCGTGACCCCCCTCCCCGCACCATTGGCGATACGAGGAGGGACCGTTCTTCTGCCCGACAGTTCGCAGACGCAAGCCGACGTCGTCTGTGCAGGGACGGTGATCGATTCGATCAGTTCGATCGGTTCGCGGGCCGAGGCCGCCATCGAGATCGATGCCCACGACGCGCTGGTCCTCCCCGGTCTGGTCGACATCCACGGCGACGGGTTCGAGCGGACCCTCATGCCGCGACCGGGTGTGTTCGTCGACGTCGACGCGGCGCTGGCCGAGACCCGAGCGCAGCTGCTCGCCGCCGGCATCACCACCGGCTTCGTGTCGGTCACCGACGGCTGGGAGCCCGGTCTGCGCAGCCGCGAAACGCTCCGCCATCTCGTCGGCGCTCTCGGCGCGGCCGAGGCCGCCGACCGCTTCCCTGGCTCGCGTTGCACGTCCGTCACGAGCGGACCAACACCGAGGACCTCGATGAGCTCGTCGAGTGGATCGCCTGTGGTGCGGTGCAGATGCTGTCGTACAGCGACCACACGCCGGGCGGGATCGTCGGCGTGAGCGGACTCAGCGAGCTCCAGACCCAGCGTTCGGGCGTGGCTCGTGACGAACTCGAACGATGCCAGGCCACCGCCGTGGGGCGACGGGCCGACGGTGAGGCCCAGGAACCACGGCTGGCCGCCGCAGCGGCGGCTGCCGGTGTCGTCACCGCCAGCCACGACGCCTCGACCGCGGAGGACCCCCACCGCGACCTCGAACTCGGGGTTGCGGTCGCCGAGTTCCCGCTCTCGATCGACCTCGCCCACGGCTATCGCGAGCACGGCATCGCCATCCTGCTCGGCGCCCCGAACCTGGTGCGGGGCCGGTCGCACCTCGGCAACCTCTCCGTACGCGATGCCTGGGACGCGGGCGTGGCGGACCTGATCTGTTCCGACTACCACTACCAATCCCTGCTCAACGCACCGTTCGCCCTCCGTTCCCTCGGCGCTTCGCTCGGCGACGCGTGGCGCGCCGTCGTGGTCGGCGGCCGCCTCGCCGCCCTCACACCCTGAAGCCCGTGACATCCCCAGACGGTGACGCCGTGACGCGAGCCGAACTGATCCTCTACGCCACGCCCACCGGGCCGCTGGCCGACGCGCTCGACGAGCAGTTCCACCGCATCTCGGCGCTCGGCCCGACCACCGCCCAGACCTATCCACCCCACTGCACGCTCACCGGCTTCTTCCACCGCCGCGAGGCCGAGATCCCGAGGATCCTCGCCGAGGTCGACCGAGCAGTGCGCGAGAGCGGACCCATGCCGGCCGACGCGGTCGACATCATCGCCCTGCGCCGCAGCGCCGACTGGGTCGGCCTCGAGTTGTCGTCGCCCTGGCTCATCGAGGCGACGCAACGGTTCATCGGCTGTCACCGCATCGGCCCCGGCGACGACCCGCTGCGTCCGAAGGACTGGTTGCACCTGAGCATCGCCTACGGCACCGACGACATCGCCGCCGCGGCCGCCGCGACGGAACTGGACCTCACACTCCCGGTGCGGTGGGAGGTCGCACTCTGGCAGCGTCTGGCCGCCGGTGACTGGCGACGCCTCGCCAACCGCGATGATGGTGGGCATGGGTGACAACACCGCCGAAGATCGACTCTCACGGCTTCGCCGCCGCGAGCCCCCGCCGCTCGTGCCGGTGGAGGTCATCGCCCGCGACGAGGTGACGCCCCGGCTGCTGCGACTGACGCTCGAGGGTGACGGCATCCACGAGATGCACGCCGATCCGGCCGCGAGTGTCCGCCTGCTCGTGCCGTCGCCCGGCTCGACCGAGCTCGTGATGCCCACCTGGGACGGCAACGAGTTCCTGTTGCCCGGCGGCGAACGGCCTGCATTGCGCACCTTCACTCCCCTGGCGGCCGACCGACCCGACCGACTGGATCTGGGGATCGTTCGCCACGTTGGCGGCGTGGTGTCCGAGTGGGCCGAGCACGTCGCCGTGGGGGCACCGGCCGCGCTCTCCGGGCCCGGCCGGGGCTTCGAGTGGCCCGACGAAACCACCACGTTCCACCTTCTCGGCGACGAGACGGCAGTCCCCGCGATCGGCCAGCTCCTGACCGTCCTTCCCCGCGCCGCAGCGATCACCGTCCATGCCGAGGTCGAGGCCCAGCACGCGATTCGCCCGCTGCCCGACCACCCCGACGTCACTGTCGAGTGGTTGCTCCGTGACCCGACCGCCCCACCCGGTGCCCGTCTGGTCGCAGCAGCAACGGCCCTGCCCGAGATCGATCCGGCCACACACGTGTGGGCCGCCGGCGAGGCCGCGTCGATGCAGGCCATCCGTAAGCACCTGTTCGACGAACGCGAACTCGCCCGATTCCAGGCGACGATTCGCGGCTACTGGAAGCCCGAACGCGGACGCCGCTAGTCGGCGGTTTCCGCCGGCGCCACCCGGGCATCGGGTCCGTCGGCATCGCCGAGGGCGTCGGCCAGCCGGTCGACCATGCCGTCCTCGAGGTTGGCGTAGACCAGGTGCGAGCCGGCGAAGCGCCCGGCCTCGGCCAACAGCGCGTCTTCCTTGAGATCGGTGACGAGCATCGCCACCGTGGCCGAGCCCGGCACGACCGCCTCGCGGAACCACTCGACCCACTCGTCGGAGATGCCGACGTCGATGACCTTCGCGGCGAGCGCGCCCGCCCCCGCACCGGCGGCGATGCCGGCCGCCCAACCCACGGGGCCACCGAGGATCACGCCGACGAGACCGGCCCACACGGCGCCCGAGAACGCAGCCCGGCCGCCCTGGAGATCGGTGGTCTCGACGACTCGGGTGTTGCCGTCGTCGTCCTTGACGATCAGCACCCGGTCGTCGAGCACGAGGTCGCCGCGAGACGCCATGCCTGCTGCCGCACTCATGAACTCCTGCGCTCGGAAGACATCCTCGAACGAGATGCCCACCAGGGTCTGTTGTGTCGTCTCGTCGTCGCTCATGGGTCGCAGGATACGCGGATCAGACGAGCTCGAGGGCATCGTCGACCACGTCACCCAGTCGCATCGCCCGATAATCCTTCAGATAGCTCTGATGCACGCGCCACGGCGCACTGCTGCCCTGGCGCGGGAACAGATGCGCGGAGCGCTGGACGTAGCCGGCCGTCAATCCGAGCATGGGCTCCGGCGAGATCGCCGCGTCGCGATTGCGGGGGGTCGCCTGCACGGCGCCCCGCAGCCGCATCTCTTCGAGCAGCCGCGCCACATAGTCGCAGGTGAGATCGCACTTGAGGGTCCACGACGCGTTGGTGTAGCCGACGGCCATCGCCAGGTTGGGCACACCCTCGAGCATCATTCCCTTGTAGGTGAGTCGGGTGGCCAGGTCGACCGGCTCTCCGTCGACGGAGATCGCCATGCCGCCGAGGAAGAGCAGCTCGAGACCGGTGGCGGTCACGACCACGTCGGCCTCGATCTCGACGCCGCTGCGCAGACGGATGCCACTCGCAGTGAACGTGTCGATCTCGTCGGTCACGACGGTCACGTCGCCATCGCTGATGGCCTTGAACAGTCGTCCTTCGGGATCGGCGCACAGGCGCTGGTCCCAGGGGTCGTAGCGGGGTGTGAAATGGGTGTCGATGTCGTAGCCCTCGGGCAGTTCGCGTGCCACCCCCTTGAGCAGTAGGTTGCGGACGGCGCCGGGAAATCGCCGTGAGAACCGGAAGAATCCCTGGGAGCCGAGGGCGGCGAGCCAGCGCACGGCCGGGCCGGACCAGCGTGCCGGCAACCGTTTCTCCATCGCCCGAACGATCGGACTCTTGGATGGCACGGCGGCAATGTAGCTGGGCGACCGCTGGAGCATCGTGACGTGGACCGCTCGGTCGACCAGCGCGGGTACCAGCGTGACGGCGGTCGCGCCGCTGCCGATGACGACGATCCGCTTTCCGGTGCCGTCGAAGTCGGCCGGCCAGAACTGGGGATGGATGCGCTCACCGGTGAACCCGTCGAGTCCGTCGAAGTCGGGGGTGTGACCGCGGTCGTAGCGGTAGTAGCCGGAGCACGCGAACAGGAAACCGCAGGTGAGCAGGACCGGCTCGCCGCTGTCGACACGCTCGGCGGTCACCCGCCAGTGGGCGTCGTCGCTCGACCAGTCGGCGGCGACCACGCGGTGACCGTGGCGGATCTTCTCGTCGATGCCGTGTTCGGCGGCCGCGTCGACGATGTAGTCACGGATGTCGTCACCGTCGGCGATGGCCTTCTCGCCCGTCCAGGGTCGCCAGGGGTAGCCCAGCGTGTACATGTCGCTGTCGGATCGCACGCCCGGGTAGCGGAACAGGTCCCACGTTCCGCCGATGGCCTCGCGGGCCTCGAAGATCGCGTACGAGGACGCGGGAGAGGTGGTCTGGAGGTGATAGCCGGCGTCAATGCCCGACAAGCCGGCGCCGATCACCAGGACGTCGAGATGCTCGACGTCGGCCCACTCACCCGCCGAGCCGGCCGGCTGTGTCACGCAGCGCCCGCCAGCATGTGGTTGAGACGTCCGTGATCACCGAACAGCTCGTCGCGCCAGCGCTCGAGGAGCTCGTCGGTTTCGTGATCGTCGGGGTGGAAGTCCGGCCGGTTGTAGTCGCGCAGGCGGCGCCACGTGTCACGGGAGAAGATCGGACTCTTGCGGGCCCGGCGGAAACTCTCCTTCAACACGCCACGACGGTAGGTCTCCCGATCTCGCAATAACGACAGGAACACGTTGAACGAGATGCCGCCGATGAAGGTGAGCGTGATGAGGTTCATCTGCAGGGTGCGGGTCCGCTCCGTACCGCCGACGGCCTTGAAGACGTCGAAGGCCACGGCCTTGTGCTCGGACTCCTCCATCGCATGCCACAGGAACACGTCGCGCAACGCGGCGTCGCCGAGCTGGGCACGGGCTTCCTCACTGCTGAGCAGTACTTCGGCCAGGGTGGCCGTGTAGTGCTCCAGCGCCGCGGTGGCCGCGAGATTGGCGATGGGAGAGGCGATCCGCTCACGCATCTTCAGCCCGAACCGGACGTTGCGCTCGAGTCGCTTGGTGGGATAACCGAGTTCGGCGAGACGGTCGTTGAGCACTCGGTGCTCACGCCCGTGGATGGCCTCCTGCCCGATGAACCCGGCCACGTCGCGCTTGAGGACCGGGTCGTCGATCTGGTCGCGGTAGTTCCGGACCGAGCGCACGAAGAAGTCCTCGCCGTCGGGAAACACGGCCGAGAGCACGGCGACGAGGTGACTGGCGATCAGGTCGCCCTCGCCGGCGAAGTGCTTCGGCAGGTCTCGCAGCGACGCCTCGAACGACACCCGGCGGGTCGGGACCTGGCGTACGGAACGTTCGGCTTCGGGGTTCATGAGGTCGTTCATGACGTCATCGTAGCGAAATTGAGTGATTTACTCAATCCCTCAATCTGTTATGCTTGTCACATGTCCGTCACCGATTCGAGCACGACTGCACCCACGACCGCGATCACGACAAAGGGCGAGCAGACCCGACGCGAGATTCTCGAGGTGGCCATCCAGCGCTTCGGTCGCGATGGGTTCCGCGCCACCTCGGTCGCCGACATCGCCCGCGACGCCGATGTCAGCGGCACACTCGCCTACGCCTACTTCGACAACAAGCGGGCCCTCTTTCTGGCTGCACTCGACGCCGACATCGCCGCCCTCATCGAGGAAGGCGTCAGTTCGGTGCTCGAGACCCCCGGCGATCAGACCTGGCGTGACTCGCTCGTCCTCACCCTCATCGAGGCGCTCGATCGTCGTCCTCTGGCCCGGCGCATGCTGGCGGGCCTCGAACCCGAGGTGGCCGATCGCATCATCGAACTCCCGGCGATGGAGCACCTCCGCGGCGCGGTGGCCGCCCGCCTGCGGGCCGACCAGGAGGCCGGCCTGGTACGGGCCGAGATCGACGCCGAGACCATCGGCCACGGCATCGTCGGCATCTTCATCACCATGCTGCTCGCCGCCGTGCAGTTCGGCACCGAGGGCGCGATGTCACACGGTCGCGACATGCTCGCCGTCGTCGAAGCGGCCGTCGACCCGCCCGCGAGCCGACCCGGGTGACGCCCGCCGCGCGGTCAGGTCAGGAGCCGTCGCCGCACGTCGTCGATGACATCGGCGTGGGCGGCGAGCAGACCCTCGCCACCTGACCCGCATCGGTAGGCCTCACCGTCGGGACGGCACACGGTGCCGCCGGCCTCCTCGACGAAGAGTGCGCCGGGCGCGTGATCCCACGGCAGGGTGCGCCAGTAGAGAAGGAAGTCCACCTCTCCGGCCACCAGCGACGGGTATTCGACACCGGCGCAGTTCGGGCCGGCGTCGTATCCCGCGAAGCGTTCACGGTTGTGAGCGACGCGCTGGGCGACGGCCGGCGGCAGGAACCGCCCCTTCACCACCCCACGCATGGCGTCGCCGGATCTCGGCATCGACATCGCGACCGTGACGCCGTTGCGTGTCGCCCCTGCACCGCGGGCCGCCATCGACATGGACCCGCCGGTCGGGTGCCACATCCAGCTCGCCGTCGCTCGGCCCTGCTCGACGAGGGCGACCATGACCGCGTAGTCGAAGGAACCGTCGGCGAAGTTCGTGGTGCCGTCGAGGGGGTCGACGAGCCAGGCCGCGTCGGCGGTGGCGAGTACCGCGGCGAGCGAGGGATCGGCCGACGCGGCCTCCTCGCCCACCACCGGCAGGTCGGCGATCTCGCGGAGGTGCGCCGTGAGCCGTGCCTCGCAGGCTCGATCGGCCACCGTCACGATCTCGCCGGGCGCCTTCTCCTCGATGTCACCAGCGTGCAGGGTGCGAAACCGGGGCGCGATCTCGGCCGCATCGGCCTCCTGAATCACCGCGGCGACGGCGTCCATGTCGATCTCGCCCACTCGGGTCATCCTCACGACCCCGACCCTCGCGCTTTTTCCGGCAAGATACTTCCCGGCTTATTGACAATCTTTCTTGTCAATACGACACTGTGCCTCGTGCCTGACCTCGACGTCATCGACCAGCCGGCCGCGGCCATCGCCGCGCTCGACCCGCTCCGAGCCCGAATCCTCGCCGTGCTGGCCGAGCCGGGCTCGGCGTCCACCGTCGCCGCGACCCTCGGCGAGACCCGCCAGAAGATCAACTACCACCTGCGGACGCTCGAGGACCACGGACTCGTGCGGCTGATCGAAACCCGTCCCCGCCGGGGCCTCTCCGAACGGATCATGGTCGCGAGCGCGGCTGCCTACGCACTGTCCCCCGACGTGCTCGGCGACAACGCCGCCACTCCCGCTCGGGTCGACAAGCTCTCGAGCCGCTACCTCGTGGCCGTGGCGGGCCGCCTGATCCGCGACGTCGCGGCACTGGCCCGTTCGGCCGATGCGGCGAACAAGCCCCTCGCGACACTGACGATCGAGTCCGACGTTCGTTTCGCGACCGCCGATGACCGCGCCGCGTTCACGCGGGAACTCACCGAAGCGGTGGCCGCCGTCTGTGCCCGACACCACGACGAGACGAGCCGCAACGGCCGCTGGCATCGACTCGTGATCGCCGCCCATCCCCGTCCCGCCCCCGAGAAGGAGCCCACGCGATGACCGAGACCGATCCCGAGGAGCGCCGATCGATAGAGATCGAGATCGAGGTGCCAGGCACGCCCGAGGAGGTGTGGCGAGCGATCGCCACCGGCCCCGGCATCTCCTCCTGGTACGTACCCCACGTCGTGGAGGAGCGCGAGGGCGGTGCCGCGGTCGCGTCGTTCGGCCCCGAGCCCGAGATGCAGGCGCCCGGTCGGGTGGCCGCCTGGGAACCGCCGCGCCGAGTCGTCTTCGACGGTGGCGACCAGGACGAGGGTCTCGCGTTCGAGTGGCTCATCGAGGCCCGGGACGGCGGCACGTGCATCGTCCGCCTCGTGAACTCGGGCTTCATGGTCGGCGGCGAATGGGACGACCACTACGACGGGATGACCGAGGGGTGGGCCATCTTCCTGGCCAATCTCCGTCTCCATCTCGAGCGCTTCGCCGGGCGGTCGGCCACGGCCAGCCTTCCCATGGCGACATGGGCCGGACCCCGCGACCAGGCGTGGGCCCGGCTGACGAGCGAGCTGGGTGTCCCCGCCCATCCCGCGGTGGGCGAGCGCATCGAGGCAAGGGCCGCGGGCACCGCCGGACTGGCCGGCGAGGTCGTCGAGGTGACACCGCACCGCGTTTCGCTCGTCGTCGACTCTCCGGCGCCCGGCACCGCGTTCATCGCCGCGGAAGGGCGCGGTGACGGGATCGAAGTGTCCGTGTGGCGCTACCTCTACGGCGAGCCGGGTGCGGCCGCGATCGAGCACGACGAGTTGGCGTGGCGCGAATGGTTGGGGGCCCGATCAGCGAAGTGACACACCTCCGGGCCCCTCGGTCCGTCAGCCGGCGACGTCGACCTTCGCCACCACCTTGTCGACGTGGACCCGCACGACCATCTCCGGCGGCACCGCGTTGCGTCTGCCGTAGGCCTCGGCCTGCTCGGCGCCCATGTAGCGCCCGCCGATGCGGGTGCCCCAGTGGAGCAGCTCGTCGGGATCGGTCGACAGCGACACGGTGCCGGCGATGGTGACGAACGAGAACGGCGGGTCTTCGTCGTCGAAACACAACGCCACCCGCGGGTCCCGCAGCACCGCCTTGCCCTTGATCGTGTCGGCGCTGGTCATGAAGACGATGTCATCGCCGTCGAGGTCGACCCACACCGGCGCAACGTGCGGTGAGCCGTCCTTGCGGACCACGGCGAGTTTGGCGGTGCGGGCCGGAGTGGCGCCGACGAACTCCCGCCACCAGCCTTCAGGTGCGTCGTTGTAGGCCATGGAACCGAACAACCCGCGGCGGCGCGCTGATGTTCCCGGCCTGACGAAATGCGAGACTCTCGGGCGATGAACCCCGACAAGATCGCTGCCGCCCGAGACCGCTACCAACGAGAACGCGAGAAACGGCTCCGTACCGATGGCATCGCGCAGTACAGGGAGTTCACCGGCGAGCTCGAGGATTTCGACCGCGACCCGTGGGTCGAACCCGGGTTCACCCGCGAGTCGGTGGTCGAGGAACGCCAGGCGGTGATCGTCGGCGCCGGGTTCGGCGGCATGCTCACCGCGGTCGAATTGACGAAGCTCGGCATCCGCGATTTCCGCATCATCGAGAAGGCCGGCGACTTCGGCGGCACCTGGTACTGGAACCGCTACCCGGGCTGCATGTGCGACGTCGAGTCGTACACCTACATGCCCCTCCTCGAGGAGACGGGCTACATGCCCACCGAGAAGTACGCGAGCGCCACCGAGATCTTCGAACACTGCCAGCGCATCGGTCGCCAGTTCGAGCTCTACGACCACGCGCTCTTCCAGACCGAGATCGCCACCGCCGAGTGGGACGACGAGGCAGCACGGTGGCAGATCACCACCACCCGCGGCGACCGGATCGCGGCCGAGTTCCTCATCACCGCCGGCGGCATCCTGCACAAGGCGAAGCTCCCGGGCATCGAGGGCATCGAGACGTTCGCCGGCCGGTCGTTCCACACCGCCCGTTGGGACTACGACTACACCGGCGGTAGTGCCACGACGCCGATGGACAACCTCGAGGAAAAAACGGTGGGCATCATCGGTACGGGTGCCACGGCGGTGCAGGTGGTCCCGCAGCTCGCCCGCACGGCCAAGGACGTGTTCGTGTTCCAGCGCACGCCATCGGCGGTCGGCGTGCGCAACAACGGCCCGACCGACGCCGAGTGGTTCGCCGGCCTCGAACCGGGTTGGCAGGCGGAACGAATGCGCAACTTCACCGCCGCCGTCACCGGCGAGAAGCCCGAGCGCGACCTCGTGGGCGACGGTTGGACCGAGGTGCTCTGGGAGAACACCAACATCCAGGCCGAGAGCCCCGAACAGCGCCGCGAACTCGACGAGGCGGACTTCGAGGTGATGGAACAACTCCGGCGTCGAGTCGACGAGACCGTCGACGACCCGGCGACGGCCGAGAAACTCAAGCCCTGGTACGGGAAGCACTGCAAGCGGGTGTGCTTCCACGACGACTACCTCGCGGCGTTCAACGAGCCCAACGTCCATCTCGTCGACACCGACGGGCTGGGCGTCCGCGAGATCGGGCCGGGCGGCCCGGTGGTCGACGGCGTCGACTACGACCTCGACCTGCTGATCTTCGCCTCGGGCTTCGAGGTGACCACCGGCCTCGTTCGCCGCCTCGGCTTCGACCCCGTCGGCCGCAACGGCATCACCCTGGGCGAGCGATGGTCGGACGGGGCGCACACCCTCCACGGCGTGCTTTCGGCCGATTTCCCGAATCTGCTGGTCATCAGCACGGTGCAGGCCGGCTTCGGTACCAACTTCGTCCACTTCCTCTCGGAGTCGGCGAAGCACGTGGCCTGGATCGTGGCCACATGCGAGGAGGAGGGCATCACCTCGATCGAGGCGACCCCGGAGGCCGAGGACGAATGGCTCGACGTCCTCTACGGCGTGGCCATGGGCCTCGCCGAGTACTCGCTGACCTGCACCCCCGGCTACTACAACAGCGAGGGGAGCTTCACCGCCGAGGGCGCCCGCAACCTCGTCTACCCCGGGAGTCTGATGCACTACGCCGGTTATCTGGAACGATGGCGCGACGAGGGCGAGATGGCCGGCACCCGAATCACACGCGGCACCCGCCCGGAATCAGGAGCGAACCCATGACCCATCCGTTCCGCTTCGGCGTTCAGATGAACACCGCCACCGACGGCACGAGCTGGAGCGACACCGCGCGTCGGATCGAGTCGCTCGGCTTCTCCACCCTGGTGATGCCCGACCACTTCGAGGATCAACTCGCCGTGGGTCCCGCCCTGGCTGTGGCCGCCGAAGCCACGACCACCCTGCGGGTGGGCGCACTGGTGTTCGGCAACGACTACCGCCACCCGGTCGTGCTGGCCAAGGACATGGCCACGCTCGACGTGCTCAGCGGCGGACGGATGGAGTTCGGCATCGGCGCCGGCTGGATGCGCACCGACTACGACGCCGCCGGCATGTCCTATGACCGCCCGGGCGAACGGATCGAGCGCATGCTCGAGTCGATCGAGATCATCCGCGGACTGTTCGGCGACGGGCCAGTGGACTTCCAGGGCGAGCACTACTCGATCACCGGTCTCGACGGTCGACCCAAGCCGATCCAGTCCCCGCCCCCGCTGCTGATCGGCGGTGGCGGCAAGCGCATGCTGACCATCGCCGCGCAGCAGGCCGACATCGTCGGCATCACGGCCAACCTGCGGGCCGGCGCGGTCGGCCCCGATGCCGTGGCCGACATCACGCCGGCGCGATTCGACGAGAAGCTCGCCTGGGTCGCCGACGCGGCCGGCGATCGCATGGATCGGATAGAGCTCAACTCGCTCGTGATGACCACGCAGATCGTCGACGACCAGCAGGCAGCCATCGAGGCCACTGCGGCGATGTTCGGCCTCGACCCCGCCGACGCCGCCGCCAGCCCGTTGCTGCTGATCGGCTCGGTCGACCAGATCGTCCGCCAGCTCGAGGAACGACGGGAACGCTGGGGCTTCAGCTACTTCATCGTCCAGGGGATCGAAACGGCGATGGCCCTCGAACCCGTGGTCGCCCGCCTCGCCGGCACTGTCTGAGGGCGGCACTGCCTGAAGGGTTTCTCGACGCTCGTCACGACCGTGTGGCAGCGTGGTCGTCATGGGGCGACGATGGTGCACGGTTCTCCTCGCGGCCGCCTGTGCGGCCGCGGTCATCGGGTTCACCCCGTCGCGTATCCGACCGGCCGCAGCGCAGACAGAGCGAACCGTCCCCGGGTTCGACACCGAACGCCCCCGCGCGGTCTACACCCCTGGGACGGAGGCCGAGCTCGCGGCCCGACTCGATCGAGAGCCCTACCGTTCGATCTTCCTGGATGCCCACGCGCTCCACGAGGCCCGTCGGCTCTCCCGAACGCCTGGCGACCCGAGCCGCGAGGCCCAGAAGGACATGACCCGGGCGGCGCGGTTCCTCGCGTTCGCCTACGCCATCGACCGCACCGTCGTCGACGGCGAGATCGTGCCGTTCCCCACGCCGGAGGCTCGCCTCGCGGCCGGCGAGATCGTGGAAGAGCTGCTGCTCGGCCTCTACCAGCGGAGCCGCTTCGCCGTCCCGGCCCCGATCGGGGGTTGGGATCGAGACATCGACACCGCAGCCGAGATCCTGCAGTGGGCGGGCGCGTTCGACACCCTGCTCGGCGCCGGGTTCGATTTCGAGGGCAACGACGAGATCATCGCGGAGCGCCTGACCGACGTCACGAGTGAGCTCTACCGGAACTACACCCGGCCGGAGACCGCCGGGGGCGTCGCCGAACTGCACCAGAACAACCATCGATCGAAGAGCGGCGCAGCAATGGCCACCGCGGCCGTCGTGCTCGCCGAGTTCGGGCCCGACCCGGCCGACGATCCCGACGGCAGTCGCAATCCGCTCGCGTGGTGGGACTACGGCATCACCCTGGTCGACGAGGCGTTGCGCTACATCCTGGTGACCGGCGACGGCGCCTACGCCGAGGGTCCCCATTACGAGCGTTTCACCACCGAGACGATGGCACCGTTCTTCGGCATGTGGGACCGTCTGCTGGGCGATGCTTCGTGGACGACCGGCGACGGTCGGGTGGTTCCGGCGATCCACCGGACCGCCCAGTTCGGGTTCACGCAGGACTGGATGCTGGCGCTCACGCTCCCCGACGGCACCCTCGCCCCGATCGACGACGCGAACACGCACGAAGCCCACTACTTCGGCGCGCTGCCCACGCTGCCCAACCAGGGCAGTTACGCCTGGCGTTGGGCCAACGCCGAACCGGCCCACGTGTGGGAGGCCACGACCGACCTCGCCGTCGACAGTCTCATGGCCTTCGACGACACGGTCGTCGCCGAGCCGCCGGCCGGCTCGCCGACGTCGTTCTGGTACGAGGGCGGCAACGCGGTCTTCCGCTCGGACTGGTCGACCGATGCCACCATGGTCATCGCCCAGGCCGAGGGCATCACCGCATCCCTGTTCGGCCGCGATTCCAACGGCATCGGCCGCGCCCCGCAGAGCCACGAACACATGGAGCCGGGTTCCTTCCTGCTCTATGCCCACGGCTCGACCCTGGTGCTCGATCCGGGCTACTTCACGTTCGGCACCCACGGCCAGGTCCTCGAGGCGCGCGATCACAACATGGTGCTGGTCAACGGCGCCGGACCGGAGGCGATGCTGCTCAACTCGATCAACTGGCGCAACGACCCGACCGGTCCACCACCGCAGGACGGCTTCGCGACACTGCACAACACGCTCGACACCGACCGCATCGACGGCGCCTCGGTCACGACCCGCTACGGCGCGGCGGCGTCGGGTACCGACATCCAGTTGGACCGCGACTTCCTGTTCGTCGACGACCGCTACCTGCTGATCACCGACGAGATCGTGCCCGACGGCGACGAATCGGTGACGCTCGACTGGGTGCTCCACGGCAACGGCGGCGCCACGAGCGGCGGTACCTACGTCGCCGAGGCCAACGGCGGCACGTGGACCCACGACGACGCCCGGCTCACGAGCGCGGTGGCCACCTCGGTGGGAGCGCCGACCATCACCAGCCGCGTCGAGGAGCACGAGGTGCCCGATGAGCGACGGGCCGAGGCCACCCACGAGGCGCAGTACGCCACCGTGTCGGCCGCGGGAACGGTGCGGGCGCTCCAGGTGCTCGTGCCGTCGGCCCTGGCCGATACCGCGCCGACCATCGAGACCGAGACCGGCCCGGACGGTACCATCACCGTCTCGATCGACGACCCCGCGGCCGGTCGAGCGGTCGAGATCTCGCTGGGCGACGCCGGCCTCACGCTCGACGACCGCGCCGTCGAGGGGCCTGATGTCATCGCCTACGCCACCGGCGACACCGTCGAGACGGGCGACGTGACGCTGCGGGCACCCGGTGCCTCGGCCGTCGCCCTGGCCACCGGCGTCTCCGGCGGTTGGGAGATCGTCGCCACCGATCCGGCCCACTCCCTCTTCCTCGACGGTCTCGGGGCCGGTCACCTCGATCACGGGTGCGCCGCCGAGGTCTCGGGCGACCGCGTTCGGATCGACCCGAGCGGCGCCGACCGCGTTCTCTGGTCACCGTCACCCGTCGATGGCCGCCCGGGCGCCGTTGCGAACGCGCCCGCCACCCGCGTCGACCTCGGCACCGAGGTCCGACTCGATGGTCGGGCGTCGTGCGACCCTGATGGTGGTCGCCTCACGCCGCAATGGCAGCTGGTGTCCGCCCCCCGGGGATCGGCCTGGCAGCTCGGCGGTGCCGACGGTTGGACCCCGAGTCTGCTCGTCGACGCGCCGGGCACCTTCCGGGTTCGGCTCACCGTGACCGACCGGGACGGCCACCGATCGGATCCGGTCGATGTCGTCCTGACCGGCGGCGACCGTTGTGGCGACGAACGCGACGACGATCTCGACGGCCTGTTCGACGCCGCCGACCCCGACTGCGACGGACCGGAGCCGCCGTTCCCCACCGACGCCGTCGGGTTCCTTCGGACCGGCTACATCGGTTCGATCGCCGAGGATCTCGGCACGGCCACGGTGCGGCGAAGGGTCGATGGCTCGCCCGCCCTGGTGGCGATGACCGGTCGCGACGGCACCCGCCGCATGACCGTGCTCGTCCGCAGCCTGGGCGATGACGATCGGGGCACCGGCGTGATCGTCCTCATCGATCCGGACGCCGACCAGCGAGAGGTGCGGCGCTGGACCGGTCGCATCATCGAGTTTGCGCCCGGTGTCATCGCGGGAGCCGACGACAAGAACGAACTCATCTGGGTCGTCGTCGACACCACCCCACCCCCACGAAATTGAGGCGAGTTGACCACCGCGGAGGTAGTGAACTCGCCTCAAGTTGCCGGGGTGGGGTGGGCGAGGGTGAGGGTGGACCAGTCGCCGTCGATGCGGTCGTCGATCGCCACGAGCGGCTGGAGGTGACCCGCGACCAGGGAGCGTTGTGCCGGGCTGATGCCGCTCACCATCAGCACACCGCCGGAGGAAACGGACGACACCAGCCCGCGGGCCGACGCCACGATGCCGGCCCGGGCGATGTTGGCCACGACGAGGTCGAACGAGTCGTCGATCTGCTCGAGCGGCGTCGATGTGGCCCGGACCGTGTCGGCCATGCCGTTGAGCGCAGCGTTGGCCCGCGTGGCTGCGATCGCCTCCGGCTTCAGGTCCAGGGCGACGGCGTGCGCGGCGCCGGCCCGGATCGCGCAGAAGGCGAGCACACCGCTGCCACAGCCGACGTCGAGGACCCGGTCACCGGGTCTGGTCCGGGCGGCGATCTCCTCGGCGAGCATGCGGGTGGTCGGATGGTGGCCGCTGCCGAAGCCGCCCGGGCCCAGCTCGATCATCGCCGGCAGCCCGGCGCGGTCGTGCTCGGACCACGCGAGACAGATCCCGAACCGGTCGGCGATCACCACCGGCCGGGTCGCGGAGTGCCACGCCGCCAGCGCCGGCCCCTCGGCCGGCCGGGTGACCGCCATCCATCCTTCCGCCCGCAGCGCGACCGCGGCGCTCTCGGACGTGGACTCGTCGTCGAGTCTTGCGACGACGACCCGTCGGGCCTCCCCCGGGGCCCGGTGTTCGGCCGCGAGCAGCCCGAAATCACATAGGCGTCGGATCAGAGCATCGATGCGATCGGCGGTGGTGGCGACGGCAAGCACGGCGAGACGGCCACTGCGATCAGTCGCGGACCGTGCGCACCTGTTCGAGCCGCAACTCCACGCCGACCTCGGCACCGTGCTCGGTCAGCGCCTCGCGCACCGAGGTGTCGGCATCCCAGACCCACGCTTCGACCTCGGTGTGCCATTCCTCGTAGGCAAGCGCTTCGTTGATCCGTTTGCGGACGAAGCGCGCGGCATCGACCGTCGTGACCGCAACGGGCAGGGCCCGGTCGGCCGAGTCATGGGCCGCCGCGGCGACCTCGGGCGCAAGGCGGAGCGCCGCATCGACACCTTCGGTGGCCAGGGTCTCGAGGCGCTTCGACTCGGCGACCTCGGCGGCCTTGCGAGCGCGACGGCGGGCCTTCTTGCGCTCCGCCTTCGATTTGCCCTGTGGCTCGTCCATCGCCGCACGCTACCGCCGCGAATCTCGCGCAAGAATTCTCGGGTCGCGGGAATATGTCAATCTTGACATGAGTTGGTGCCCTCAGATACGTCAAAATTGGCACACCTGCCACCACATCAGGAAAGCAACCGAACATGACCACGACCACCACCCTCCCCCTCACCGCCGGCAGCTGGCCGGTCGACGCCGTGCACAGCACGGTCGAGTTCACCGTCCGCCACCTCGGGCTCAGCAAGGTGCGGGGCCGCTTCAACGCCTTCGACGCCGGCCTCGAGGTCGCCGACTCGCTCGACACCAGCTCGCTGCGGGCCACGATCGAGCTCGCCAGCGTCGACACCGGCAACGCCGACCGCGACGCCCACCTGCGCAGCACCGACTTCTTCGACACCGACACCCATCCCCGGATGACCTACGCGTCCACCGCCATCACCGACGGGGGCGACGGCACCTACACGGTCGTCGGCGACCTCACGCTCAACGGGGTGACCGCCCCCGTCACGCTCGACGTCGAGTTCAACGGCACCGATGACAACCCGATGGACGGGTCGTACCGGGCCGGTTTCTCGGCCACCGGCACGCTGTCCCGCAAGGTGTTCGGCATCGAGTTCGACGTGCCCATGGGCGCCGACAAGGTCGCCATCGGCGACAAGGTCGCCCTCAGCATCGAGGCCCAGTTCGTGCGTCCGTGACCGCCGCGCGCCGGGGCCGCCACCTCCCTCCGGGCGGTCCCGGCGCAGGGCACGAACTACATTCGCCCGATGGAACGAACCGCCACCCGCACCGACGTGCACTGGCTCGATGACGCCGAGAAGGCCGCGTGGTTGGCCCTGATCGAAGTCGGATCGGGGCTCTTCGACGCACTGTCGAGTGACCTCCGCGGCATCGCCGACCTCACGCTGGAGGACTACGAGGTCCTCCACCTCCTCTCCGACCAGGAAACGCGCCGACTCCGTGTTGGCAGCCTCGCCAACGAGATGCTGGCCAGCCGGACCCGACTCTCCCAGCGCCTCGACCGGCTCAGCGAACGCGGCCTCGTGGCCCGCGAGCGTTGTCCCGAGGACCGGCGGGCGATCAACGTGGTGCTCACCGAGGCCGGCTACGACCTGCTGGTCGAGGTGGCGCCGAACCATCTCGACTCGGTCCGCCGACTGGTCTTCGACCACCTCGACACCGACGACGTCGCCGCGTTGGCGGTCGGCCTCGGCAAGGTCGCCGAACACCTCCACGCCCTGCGGACCGGCGACCGAACGGCGGATCAGTGAGACACGCCCTCGTGGCGGCCGTCGCCGTCCTGCTCGCGGCGGGTTGTGCCGGCGACGATCCGCTCCCCGATCTTGCGTCGACGGCCACCACTGCCCCGGCCTCCACGACACTCCCGGCGGCCGAATCCACGTCGCCGTCCACCACCGGCACGCCGGTCGAGGTCGAACCGCAGGACTGGGCGCTGCCCGGCGCCGACTACGGCAACTCCCGGGCCGCCGTCGGGTCCTCCATCACCAGCGCCAACATCGACACCCTCTCGATGGTCTGGTCGGCCGAATTCGGCGGGACGCTCTCGACGGTGCCCATCGTGGCCGACGGCGTCGTCTACACCCAGTCCGGCAGCGGCTCGGTCCATGCCGTCGACGCCGAGACCGGTGAGGCCATCTGGACCAGCACCGCCACCGGGTTCAACATCGGCCCCTTCGGCGCGGCGATCGCCGACGGCCGGGTGTTCGCGGTCTACGGATCGAGCGGCGTCGTCGCCCTCGACGCCGAGACCGGCGAGGAACTCTGGGTGCGCGAGATCATCGCGACCCCGACCACCGGCATCGACATCCAGCCGGTCGTCTACGACGGACTCGTGATGGTGAGCACCGTCCCCGTCAGCATCGGAGGGATCTACGTGGGCGGCGATCGCGGCGTGCTCCATGCGCTCGATGCCGTCACCGGCGAGGTCGTCTGGACGTTCGATACCGTCGACAGCGAGGACCTCTGGGGCAATCCCGACGTCAACTCCGGCGGCGGCGCCTGGTACCCGCCGGCCATCGATGTGGCCCGCGGCCTCATCTACTGGGGCGTGGCCAATCCGGCCCCCTTCCCGGGCACCGCCGAATTCCCCAATGGGTCCAGCCGGCCGGGGCCCAACCTCTACACGAACTCGGCCGTCGCGCTCGACATCGCCACCGGCGAGTTGCAGTGGTACCACCAGGTCATCCCGCACGACATCTTCGACCGTGACCTCGTGCACATCATGCTCGTCGACCTCGACACGGGCTCGGATTCGGCAGCGAAAGAGATCGTGATCGCCACCGGCAAGGGCGGCACCGTCGTCGGCATCGACCCGACCGGCGAGCCGTTGTGGGAGACCCCGGTTGGTCGCCACGAGAACGACGACCTCGACGAGCTCACCGGCGAAACGACCGTGTATCCGGGCACCTACGGCGGCGTGCTCACCCCGCCGGCGTCGCAGGACGGCATCGTCTACGTCGCCACGCTCAACGCCCCGACCCGACTCGTGCCCGACGCAACCGCCTACTTCGGCAGCGAACTGGGCACCGGTCCGGGCGAGGTCGTCGCCATCGACGCCGCCACCGGCGGCGTGCTCTGGGCCACCTCGGTGCCCGGTGATCCGCTCGGTGGGGTCACGGTGGTCAACGATCTCGTGCTCACCGCGCTGCTCGACGGACGGATCCTGGCGTTGGCACGTGACACCGGCGAGATCATGTACGAGCTCGCCACGCCGGGTGGCATCAACGGGTGGATGTCGGTCGTCGGGGACCGGATCTTCGTGCCCGTGGGACAAGCCGGTCCCCCACAGGTGATCGCCTACGAGGTCGCGTCCTGACCTGCAGGTCAGTCGCCGCCCGACGGCGACTCGGTCGGCGCAGGGTGGAGGACCCGCTGCGGGAACGGGATCGTGATCTGGTTGTCGTCGAACGCTCGCGCGATCGCGCGGACCACACTGTCTCGTGTCTGCCAACGGGCGAGGATCGTCGGCTCGTGCCAGAACCGCACGGCGATGTCGATGCTCGATTCGCCGAAGGTGTGGACGAGCGCATCCGGTTCGGGCCACGACCGGACCCCCTCGGCACCAGCCGCCGCTTCTGCCGCAACCCGCGCAGCCATGTCGAGATCGGTGCCGTAGGCGACGCCGACGTCGACCGTCGTGCGCCGACGACCGAGGGCGGTGTGATTGATGATCGGATTCTTGATCACCTCGGCACTCGGCAGTCGCACCAGCTCGCCGTCGGGCGTTCGTACGGTGACGGTGCGGGCGTCGACCGAGGCCACGGTTCCTTCGTGATCACATGACTCGATCTCGTCGCCCGCGGTGAACGGCCGACGGAGCTGGAGGATGATGCCGGCCACGAAGTTCTCGAGAATGTCCTGGAGCGCGAACGCAATGGCGATGCCGGCGATGCCCAGGGCGCCGAGGATCGGCGCGATGGCGACCCCGAGTCCTTCGAGGGAGTAGACGATGCCGACCGCCACCGTCACGTAGGCCGCGATCCGCCCGATCAGATCGCCGAGGAAGTCATCGGCCGGGCTGCGGGCGAAGGCCCGTCGTATGACGATCCGCAGCACCCGGGCCAGCACCACTGCCGCCACCAGGACGATGGCTGCCTGGCCCCAATCCCACGCCGTCAGATCATCAGCAAGCGTCGGGGTGAGATCGGATTCGGCGAACATGGCAGCGGCTGGCTCTTCCTCGGGTCGGCGTCGCCTCCGAAGCTAGGCCATCGACGAAGGTCAGCTGATGACGGACCGTTCCCGCAGCCCGGTGATCTCGTCGGCCATGCCGAGTTCAGCGAGGATCTCATCGGTGTGTTGGCCGAGCGCCGGCGAGTCGCCGGTGACCTGCGCCGGCGTCTCGCTGAACTGGCCGGGGTGCCGCGGGAGGCGGGTGCGGCCGACGACATGATGGTCGGCCTCCTCGAACAGGCCGATCGCGACGGCGTGGGGATCCTTCGTGATGTCCTCGGGGGTCAGGATCATCGAGAACGGCACCCGCTCGGCCTCGAACCGCTCGGTGGCTTCCGCCATCGTGCGGTTGGCGGCCATCGCGTAGACCATGTCCATGACCGGCTCGAGCACGTCCCGGTTCTTGGTCCGCTCGTGGATCGTGGCGATGCGGGGATCGTCCCAGCCTTCGACGTCGAGCGCCTTGCACATGCCCGCGAAGTCGTGATCCGACGTGGGGGTGACGATGCCCCATCCGTCGAGGAACCGCATGGGACGAAACCCGGCGACGAAGCTCGAGTGCTGGGAATGGTCGGCGTCGAGCAGCACTTCGTTGGCCGCCGCGTCGGCCCAGAGGAACGACACCACCGCGTCGGTCATCGACAGCTCGACGTGCTGGCCACCTCGACCGGTGGCGCGGGCGAACAGCGCCGCGGTGACCGCCTGCGTCGCGTAGAGCGCGGTCACCTTGTCGGCCGCCGTCTGACGGAGGAACGTGGGCACGCCGTCGTCGGGGTCGGCCTGGTTCGCGGCGAGCCCGGCGTAGGACTGAATCACGGTGTCGTACGCACTCCGGTCCCGATAGGGACCCTCGGAGCCGAAGCCGGAGAGCGAGACGTAGACCACGTCGGGATTGTCCTTCCTGACGTCGTCGTAGCCGAGGCCGAGGCGGTCCATCACCCCGGGCCGGAAGTTCTGGATCACCACATCGACGTCGGCCGCGAGACGACGGACGATCTCGGCCCCCTCGGGCGTCTGCATGTCGACCGCGATCGACCGCTTGCCCCGATTGCAGACCAGGTAGAGGGAACTCATTCCGTTGACCGACACACCGACGTAGCGGGCGATGTCGCCGATGCCCGGCCGCTCGACCTTGATGACCTCGGCCCCTTGATCGGCGAGCAACGCCGCCGCGTAGGGCCCGGTGAGGGCGATCGAGATGTCGAGCACCTTCACACCCTCCATGGGTCCGGTGGTGTTCCTGCCGTCGCTCATCGGGTCTCTCAGTCCTGGAAGTCCGGCGCGCGGCCTTCCTTGCGAGCCCGCACACCCTCCTCGAAGTTCTTCGTGGTCAGGCGAATGTACAACTGGGTGTGGGTCTCCATCTCGATCGCCGCCCGCAGACTGCCCATCTCGAGGCCGGCCCACATCGTCCGCTTGGTGAGCTGGGTGCCGTGGGTGCTCCAGCCGTTGATCTGGTCGGCGAGGTCGAGGGCCTCGGTGAGCAGGTCCTCGTCGGGCACGACCCGGGAGACGAGACCGATGTTCGCGGCCTCGTGGGCGTCGACGTCGCGACCCGACAGCATGATCTCCATCGCTCGCGACGAACCGATGGCCCGCGGCAGCAGGAAGCTGAGGCCGAGCTCGGTGGCGGTGAGGCCGTTGTTGATCCCTGCGGCGCGGAAATAGGCCGATTCGCCGGCCAGACGGATGTCGGCCCCGAGGGTGAGACACATGCCGCCGCCGATGGCCGCGCCGTTGATCGCGCAGATCACCGGCTGGGGCATGCGCTGCATCGCGGGCACGAGATCGGCCAGCACCGACATCGCCTTGCTGGCGATGCGGGTGAGGGTCATGCCGTCGATGTTCGGCGGGGGGCCGCCGTCGTCGGAGGTGTCGGCGCCCGAGCAGAAGCCACGCCCCTCGCCGGTGAGCACGACCGTCCACGTGTCATTGTCGGCTGCGACTTCCTCGAACGCCTCGTGCAGCGGGACCATCAGGTGAAAGGCCATCGAGTTCATTCGCTCGGGGCGGTTCAGCGTGATCACCGTGGTGTGGGGCCGGGGCTTGTCGATCAGGACGAGGTCGTTGCGCGAGGTGGTCATATGTAAGGCATACTAACCTATATGTCTCACAAGCGCTGGCCCCGACATGCAGACGGCGACGTCGCCGTCGACCGCATTCTCGATGCCGCCGGCCAGGCGTTTGCCGAGCACGGGGTGTCCAGGGCGACGATGGTCGACGTGGCCCGCGAGGCGGGCTGTTCGCGGGCGACCCTCTACCGCTATTTCCCGAATCAGGAAGCGCTACAGGTCAGCTTCGTTCACCGGGCAACGCTGCGGATCGCCAGTCGACTCGACTCGGCGCGTCAGGACAATGGCGCCGAGTCCCTCACCGACCGAATCCTCAGCGGCATCGAGGCGGTGCGAACCGACCCGCTGCTCGCCGTGTGGTTCGAACCGGAGAACATGGCCGTGCCCATCGCAGTGAGCCAGAACTCCGAGCTGCTCCGAGCGATGTCGGTCGGACTCGTCGGCCAGCTCGAGACGAACGGGACGCAGCGAGCCGAGATCGAACGACGTGGCGAGTGGCTGCTGCGCACGATCATCTCGCTCCTCGTGATGCCCGGACCCAGCCCCGAGGCCGAGCGCAGGATGATCGACACGTATGTCGTCCCGGTTCTCACCACCCAATTCGATCTCGATCCACGAGGGAGCAAGAAATGACGTTCAGTTGCGAGAAAGTGGGGCTCGAGTTCTTCGAGACCGCCCCGACGATCCACCGAGCGAACGTGGAGGTCGCGGCCACACCCGATCAGATCTTCGACGCGTTTCTGGATGCCGAAGCGTGGACGAAGTGGGCCATGCCCATCACCCGCGTCGACTGGACCTCCGGCTTCCCGCTCGAAGTCGGATCCACCCGCAACGTGCACATGCGCGGCGACCTCATCGGCTACGAGGAGTTCATCGCCTACGAGCACGGTGTGCGCATGGCGTTCCGCTTCAACGAAATGTCGAAGGACTCGCTCGCCGCGTTCGCCGAGGACTACCAGGTGACCGATCTCGGTGGCGGCCGGTGCCGCGTCGAGTGGACGATGGCGCTGAAGCCGAAAACGGGGAAGCCCGGGGGCGACGAGGCCACCGAGAAGTCCGGAGCCAAGGCCAAGGTCGGCGACAAGATGATGGGCTTCATGGTGAGGCGCATGCTGAAGAAGTTCGGCAAACTCGTCGAGGCGGACTTCACCACGGCCGGAGCGGCCAAGTGAGCGATCTCCGCGCCCCCGACCTCAGCGACATCGACCTCACCGACGCGTCGGTCTGGGAGCAGGCTGCGCCGCACGAGTGGCTCGACCGTCTGCGCAGCGAGTCGCCCGTCCACTGGCACGAGGAATCCGACGGCAAGGGATTCTGGGCGATCACACGTCACGAGGACGTCCGCCACATCTCCACCTCGCCCGGACTCTTCTCGAGCTACCTCGGCGGCCCGCTGCGACTCGATCCGCCCGAGGGCGGCCTCGATCAGGTGCGCATGATCATCATCGGCATGGACCCGCCCGAGCACCAGGCATTCCGCAGCATCGTGTCGAAGGCCTTCACGCCCAAGATGATGGCTCGGCTCGAGTCGTCCCTGCGGGCAGAGACGGCCCGCGTGGTGGGCAATCTCCGCAAGAGGAACACTGCTGACTTCGTCAGCGAGGTCGCCGCGTTGATCCCGATGTGGTCGATCAGCGAACTCATGGGTGTGCCCGAGGCCGACCGCCACCGCCTCTACGAACTCAGCCACGCCCTGATCGACGACCAGGATCCCGAGGTGGCGCCGAGCCCGGATGTCACGGCGGAGCAGTCCATCGAGATCTTCGCCTACGCCAACGAGATGGCGGCCCGCGAGCGCGCCAACCCGACGGGCAGTCTCACCAGCACCCTGCTCGAGGCCGAGGTCGATGGCCGCAAGCTGACCGACCTCGAATACACGCTGTTCTTCATGTTCCTGATCGTGGCGGGCAACGAAACCACGCGCACGGCGAGTTCCCACGGTCTCCTCGCGCTGATCGAGCACCCGGAGGCAATGGCGCGCCTCCAGGCCGACCCGAGCCTGATTCCGGGCGCGGTGGAGGAGATCCTGCGCTGGGAGCCGCCGATTCATCACTTCCGCCGCACCGCCACGGCCGACACGGTGATCGGCGACCAGCCCATCGCCGCGGGCGACAAGGTCATCATGTGGTACGCCGGTTCCAACCGTGATCCCTCGGTGTTCGAGAATCCCCACACCTTCGACATCGATCGCACGCCGAACCGCCAGCAGTCGTTCGGCATCGGCGAACACTTCTGCCTCGGCGCCAACCTGGCCCGGATGTCGCTGCGACTGCTCTACACCGAGCTCCTCGGAGCGATCGAGAACGTCGAACTCGAGGCGCCGCCTCGACGCCTCCATTCGAATCTGATCAACGGCATCAAGGAGATGCGCATCCGCTACGACGTGCGCGGCTAGCCCAGGCTCGTCGTAGGCGCCGATTTCCTCTCACACGAGACCATCGTTAGCGTGCCTTCGATGCGCCATGCGTGGACAACGGTCGCCGTGGTGATCCTCGCGGCCTTCCAGACCACGATGACGCTGTCGGCGGTGTTCGTGGTGTTCGTCGACCTCGGCGACTACTTCCCCGACGCAACGAACTCCGAGCTCTCGTGGGCCATCAACGCGTTCACGATCGTGAGCGCGTCGACCGTCGTACTGGGGGCCGCGATCGGCGACCAATGGGGAAGAAAGCGCACGACCCTGACGGGCACGCTGATCTTCGCGGTCGGATCCATCGTCGCCGGCACGGCGCCCGGCGTGGGAATCCTGATCCTCGGACGGAGCATCCAGGCCCTCGGCGCAGCCCTCGCCGGTCCGTCGTCGATCGCGCTCGTGCTCGAGGCGTTTCCGTTCGAGAAGCGGGGGATCGCCATCGGCGTGTTCACCATGGGTGGCGGACTCGCCGCCGCACTCGGCCCGTCGCTCGGCGGCGTGATCGTCGAACACCTCGGGTGGCGCTGGGCGTTCCTGGCGGTCGTGCCCGTCGGCCTCGTCTCGGTGGTGCTCGGAGCGGTCGTGTTCACCGAGAGCTTCGGTACGCGTCGTGAACGACTGCCCGACCCGTTGGGCTCCCTGATGCTCATGTTCGGTGTCGGGTCACTGATCCTCGCGCTCGTGCAGACCGACGAGTGGGGGTGGGCCGACTCCCGCACGATCGCCGCAGCGGTGACCGGCCTCGTGCTCATCACTGCGCTGCTCCGTCGGTCGATGCGTCACCCGGCGCCCATCATCGATCTCGGGCTCTACCGGCTGCGCACCTTCCGCGCCGGCAACGGCGGCCTGGCGACGTTCGCCGCCAGCTTCTTCACGATGCAGTTCGCGGCGATCTTCTTCCTCACCGAGGTCTGGGGCTACGAGATCGGTCGGGCCGGCCTGCTCGCCGCGCCCTTCTTCCTGACCACCGGACTGATGGGCCCGATCGCCGGACGGGCCGTCGACCGCGCCGGACCCCGCCCCGTGGCCACACTCGGTGCCGGGCTCTGGACGGTTGCCATGCTCGTACTCGCCGTGCTCATCAGCGACGAACCCGACGTGACGATGTGGTTGATCGTCGTCGTGACCAGCGGCGTCGGCTCCGGCCTCTTCTGGGGAGCCACGCCGACGCTGACGATGGAGGAGCTCGACGGTCATGGGTTCGCGAGCGCCTCGGGAATCAACCAGACGATGCAGAACACGGGAAACGCATTCGCGATCGCGATCGCGATCACCCTCCTCGGCAATCAGCCGTCGCTCGGCGAGTTCACCCCTGTGTTCGCCATGGTCGTCGGATTCGGCGCGCTCAGCGCGGCCGTGCTGTGGACTGCGGGTGCGCGCGCCGACGACCCGACGCCCGAGCTCGCACCCACTGTCGCCCCGTTCATCGAATAGCTCAGCCGAGCAGGCCTTCGGCCGCGAGAAACCCTTCGGCGCACTCGCCGATGTACGCGCAGTCGTCGTCGTCGAGCGAGTGGGAATTGGGGAGCACCACTCCCCATTCCATGACCCGGTCGGCGTTGGGTAGCCCTGCGGTCGGCTGGCGCAGCGGCTTGTCGCGGAAGGCCGGCTGACGGGCGGCGTTGCCGGTCCACACCATGCGGGTGTCGACCCCGTGGCGTTCCATCCACTTCTGGAAGTCGCCACGGCGGATACCGGAGTGCTCGCGGATGATCAGCGGGAACATGTGCCACCCGGTCTCGATGCCGTCGGTGAGTCGAGGGAGCTCGAACATGTCGGGCCACTTGGCGAACTGGGCGCTGGTCAGCTCGAAGCTGCGCTGGCGGCGGGCCAGGTTGTCGCCGAGCTTGTCGAGCTGCACGAGACCGAACGCGGCCGACAGCTCCGACGGCTCGAAGTTCCAGCCGACCTCGTCGAAGATGAACAGGTTGTCGTATTCGAGGTCGTCCTCGATCGCGCTGAAGAAGCGGTCGCCTTCCCCGCGGCGAGAGCCGAAGAGCTGCACCTCGGAGCGCCTCCCCCACCGGCGGAGCAGCAGTGCCTGGTCGGCCATCTCATCGTCGTCGAAGCAGACCATGCCACCGGTGCCGGCCGCGGTGATGATGTGCGACAGGGCGAAGCTCGTGAGGCTGATGTCGGCCCGGGTGCCAGTGGGCGTGCCCCGCAGGGTGAGCCCGAGGGCGTCGCACGAGTCTTCGATCACCTTGAGGTCGTGGCGATCGGCGATCTCACGGATGCGGTCCCAGTCAGGCGCGTTGCCGATGAGGTTGGGCGCCAGGATCGCCCGGGTGCGGGGGCCGATCATCTCCTCGATGCCATCGACGTCGATCTGGAAGGTGTCCCGGGTGACGTCCACGAACGCCGGCACGATGCCGGCGCGGATCATCGGCGCGATGTCGGTGGAGAAGGTGACCGCAGCCGTGACGATCTCGTCGCCGGGCTCGAGGCCGAGCACCTCGATGGCGAGATAGAGCGCCGAGCTCCCCGAGTTGCACATCACACCGCGGCGCTTGCCGAACAGCTCGGCCACGCGGGCCTCCATGGCCCGCACGTTCTTGCCGATGCGCAGCGCGGTGGGTCCACCCCGCAGCACCTCGACGACGGCCTCGATCTCGCGCTCGTCGTGCACCGACCCCGCGTATTCGATCCGACGTCCCTGTTCCTCACCCATGCTGTGTCCCCTCTTGTCACGCCTGTTGCGCAACCCCTAGGTTTGAGTATACATGACCCTGACAATTATTGACTATGTCATCTAATCTCCTGGCCGACGTCGAGCGTGCTCTCGAGCAGCTGTTCCGGCTCGGGGCAAACCGCCGATTCGACGCGCGTCAGGAGGAGGCCGTTGGCGCGGCGGTCACCCGGGCCGGCTACGCCGTGCTGCGCTGTCTGTCCTCGTCCGACGGGATGGGTGTGGCTGCGTTGGCCGAGGCGTGTGCGATGGACGCGGCCACGGCCAGTCGCCAGGTCGACCGACTCGAAACCGATGGACTCGTCGTGCGGCGCGCCGACGAAAACGACGGGAGGGCCGTCAGCGTCACGATCACGCCGCGCGGCCGTGCCGTCTACGACGCAGTCGTCGCCTACCGGTTGGGCTATCTCACCGACGCCCTGTCGGAATGGCAGGCCGGTGACCTCTCGACGCTCTCGGCGTCGATCGAACGACTGGTCGGCGATCTCACCCGGACGCCGGCCACCGACCCGAAAACGCCGAACCGGGCGGACCCGGAGGTCCGCCCGGCCAAGCGGGGCTGATAGTGGTGGCGATCAGCCCGAACTGGCGGAACTGGTGGAGAGTTCCTTCGCCTCGCCGTCGCGTGTGGACACGCTGATCGAGCGGGGCTTGGTGCCTTCCTTGATCGGCACGGACAGGGTGAGCACACCGTTCTCGAGCTTGGCCTTGAGGGCATCGCTGTCGAGGTGCTCGCCGAGTTGCAGCTCACGCTTGAAGGTGCCCTGCGGGCGTTCGCTCGCCACGGTCTTCGCGTCTGCGTCGAACCAGCGGCGGCTCGCCTCGATGGTGACGGCGTTCTTCTCGACGGTGATGTCGAGGTCTTCCGGCATCACGCCGGGGAGATCGAAGTAGACGTTCACCTCGTCGTCGGTGCGGGTGGCGTCCATCGCCAGCATCGACTGGGGGCGTCCGAAGCGGTCGAGCTGATCGAAGGGGTCAAAGCGGAACAACACTGAAATCATCCTTTCGAGTCGATTGCGTGCTCCTGATGGAGGGCTACCCGGCGGCGGGCGCCGCTAAACGCCGCGGACCGCGACTGCAGTGCATGTGACGGTGTTTGCCGCTCGGCGCCGCAGGGTAGGTCACGCGGGATATCCGCTCCCGAAAGGCCCGACCTGTGAGTCTCGACGATCTCCGCCCCCTCGAACGCACGATCCTCAAGCGCACCCGGCAGGGCATGACGACCGACGAGATCGCCTGGCGACTTCGCCGCAGCCCCGGCGCAGTGCAGCGAATCATCGACCTGACGAAGATCGACCGCGATGCGTCGTCCTTCGACTCCGACGACGGGACGCTCCGACCCATCGAGCGCCACGTGCTGAAGGCCCGCGCCGACGGCGTGGACACTGCCGAGATCGCCTCCCGACTGCGGCGCTCGCCGCAGTTCGTGGAAAGGGTCGAAGGCTTCGCCAACCACAAGCTGGGTGGCGTCGCGATCGTCTCATAGCCCGGCTGTGGTCAGCCCCGGTTGGCCTTCTTGTAGCGACCGACCGACAGCGGCGCGAAGATTGCGATGATGAGCACGACCCAGATCAGCGTGTAGACGACCGGGTTCTCGAGCGGCCAGGCCTCGGGTTCGGGTACGCCCTCGGGGATGTTGCCGAACAGTTCTCGTGATGCCTGGGTGACGGTCGAGACCGGGTTCCATTCGGCGAATGCCTTGAGCGGCCCCGGCAGGTCGTCGGACGGTACGAAGGTGTTGGCGATGAAGCTGAGCGGGAAGATGAACATGAACGAGGCGTTGTTGACCACCTCGACGCTGGGCACCACCAGCCCCACGTAGGCCATGATCCACGACACCGCGTAGGCGAACAGCAGCAGAAGCAGGATGCCGAGGACGGCGTCGAGGATCGACCCCCTGATGCGCCAGCCGACCAGCAGCCCGGTGAGGGCCATGATCACGAGCGACACCAGGTTGTAGATCACGTCGCTGATCGTGCGACCGGCCAGCACTGCGGAACGCGACATGGGCAGCGACCGGAACCGGTCGATGATGCCCTTCTGCATGTCCTCCGCGATCCCGGCGCCGGTGAACGTGGCACCGAACATGACCGTCTGGGCGAAGATGCCGGCGATCAGAAACTCGCGGTAGTTCGTGCCCTCGATGACGATCGAGTTGCCGAAGACGTAGCCGAACAGCAACACGAACATGATCGGCGAGAGCACGACGAACACCATCACCTCGGGCACCCGGGCGATCTTGATGACGTTGCGCTTCGCGATGACGGCGGTGTCGGCGAGTATCCAGCGGATTGCGCTCATGACTCCCCCTCTCCTTCGGCTGCCCCATCTCCGGCGGCGTGGCCGGTGAGCGTGAGGAACACGTCGTCCAGCGTGGGCCGACGAAGCCCGATGTCGCTGACGGCGATCCCGGCGTCGTCGAGACCGCGCAGCGTGCGGGTGAGCGAGGCCGCGCCGGCGGTCACCGGTGCGAGAAGTCGACGGGCCGACTCCGTCACCTCGACGTCGCCGACCGCTACCTCCGCCAACACGCCGCGAGCGGCTTCGACATCGGCCGCATCGGCGACGATCACTTCGATGCGCTCGCCACCGATCTGGGTCTTGAGCTCGTCACTCGTGCCCTGGGCGATCGCCCGCCCGTGGTCGATCACCACGATGTCGTCGGCGAGCTGATCGGCCTCCTCCATGTATTGCGTGGTGAGCAGCAGCGTGGAACCCCGTTCGACCAGTTCACGGATGATCGCCCACAGCTCGATGCGGCTCCGGGGATCGAGCCCGGTTGTGGGCTCGTCGAGGAACAGCACCGGCGGCTCGGCGACCAGCGCGCCGGCGAGATCGAGGCGACGGCGCATGCCGCCGGAGTAGGTCTTCACCGGACGGTCGCCGGCCTCGACCAGATCGAAACGTTCGAGCAACTCGCGGGCCCGGGTCTTCGAGGCGGACTTCCCCATGCGGTAGAGACGACCGATCATGTCGAGGTTCTCGAAGCCGGTCAGCACCTCGTCGACCGCCGCGTACTGGCCCGACAAACCGATCCGCCGACGCACGGTGACCGGCGCCGAGATCAGGTCGGCCCCGGCGATGGTGGCCTGTCCCTCGTCGGGAATGAGCAGTGTGGAGAGGATCGACACTGCGGTGGTCTTGCCCGCGCCGTTCGGCCCGAGCAGGGCCAGCACGGTCCCCTCCGGCACGGCCAGATCGAGCCCCGCCAGCGCCGTCACGTCGCCGTATCGTTTCACCAGGCCCGTCGCCCGGATCGCATCCGTCATCGCACTACCTTCTCGCCGATCAGTCCGAGCAAGAAGCTACCCGGACCCTGTGACAACGAGCGACGGACTCGGATGCGTCGACCCAGGCCCACCTCGCGATCGAGCAGTCCGTCGTGCGTACTGAGAACCTTGACAGGCAGATGCCTGCCCGGAACGGTTGTGGAATGAGCACGATCGCGCCGGCGCATCGCGACCCATGACCGATCGGCCGCAACCTCCCGCTGCGATGGTCGACCGAGGTCGAGTCCGATGAACGCCTTGTGCTCGCGGATGTCGGAGACCCGTTCCAGCTTCCGCAGTGGAGACCGGGCATCGTCGGCTTCACGATCGAGCAGGACCAGGACTGGACGGAACTCGCTGAGCTACTCACCGTCAATCACCGGCTGTGCCGCTCCTGAGAGGCTGGAGCTTTCCGCCCCAGTCCTCGTGCCTCGCTCAGTCGCCGCCGATCAGCGCTTCGTAGAGGGCGCGGTACGCGACGTCGGCTGCCGCTCCCGAGACACCGAGGTGGAAGCACAGCTGCGACGGGCTCTGGTGGAACATCTCCAGGGCGATGTTGCGTTCCGACAGCGACTGGAGGGCGTCGGCCACGGGGGACGAGTTGTGCTTCAGCCCCAGACCCACCGGCGTGAGGATCGAGAGGTTGTAGACCACCTCCATCGCGTCGGGTTGCAGCGTCTCGTCGATGGCCCGACGTAGGTCGTTGATGCTGCCCTTCAGGTCCGTCTGGTCGACCAGCACGGCGATGTCGTCGCGGTCGGTCGGATAGTGGTGGGTGTTGATGCCGAAGTCCTGGAAGATGCGCAGCAGCGAGGCGGTGAATCCCACCTCCATGCTGAGATCGTCCTTCTCGAGGTAGATGTAGCCCACGTCGTCGAGGCGGGCGATCCCCACCACGCCCTCTTCGGGCACCCGCTCGTTGAGGATGCGGGTACCCGCCGCCTCGGGGTCGTTGGTGTTGCGGATGTGGATCGGCACCCCCCGCCGGCGACAGTTGACCATCGCGTCGAAGTGGAAGACGTTGAACCCCTTGGAAGCGAGGAGACGGATCTCCTTGAAGGTCAGTCGGGGAATGGCCCGTGCCTCGGGGAGGACGCGGGGATCGGCTTCGAAGACGCCGCTCACATCGGTCCAGTTCTCGTAGCTGCCGGCGTTCACCGCGGCGGCCACCTCTCCCCCGGTGAGATCGGACCCGCCGCGGGAGAACACAGCGACGGTGCCGTCCTCCTGCACGCCGTAGTAGCCCGGGATCACCGCGAGCTCGTCGGTGACGTCGAGCGCCGCGATCCGTTCCGACGTGTCGGGGTGGACGCGGGCCTGGAGCATCGGCCCGTCGACCAGCAGGCCGAAGTCCTCGGGCAGGCGCGCCGACGCGGGCATCTCGCTGGCGGTGAGGAACGCCGCCACGATGCGAGCCGAGTAGTGCTCGCCGCGAGACGCGAGGAAAGCCACGCGCGCCGCACCCTCGAGGTCGGTGGCGAGATCTCGGTCCAACTCCTGGAGCATCGGCTCCGACGGCAGGTCGAGGCCCACGAGGATCTCGCCGAACCGGGTATTGACGGCTTTCGTGCTGTCCTCGACGGCGATCGGCGGACGACGCTCGGCGAAGTGCGCGCCGTGGGTGGCGATGTTGAGGAGATGATCGGTCACCTTCTCCTCGTGGGCGTGGCGTCGCCCCGGCGCCGACACCACGATGTGGCGGCGGCGCTCGTCGGCCGCCACGATGTCGCGCACCTTCACGATCTGATCGGCGTCGGCCACGGAACTGCCGCCGAACTTGCAGACGATGGTGTCGTTGAGTCCTGTCGTCATGACGGCCAGCTCCCTGCGGATCGACCCACCGGCTCGGCGGACCGTGCGGCCAGATGTTCGGGCCGGGGCTTCTCGGCGCCGTACGGCGCCTCGAGGGCGTTCTCGACGCTGTTGTAGACGAAGAACGCGTTGGTGCGCGGTTCGGGCGAGATGTTGTCGCCCGAGCCGTGCATCACGTTGCACTCGAAGAAAACGACACTGCCGGCCGGGCCGGTGAACGTGTCGAGCGACCCGCGTCGACCGAGCTCGGTGAGCGTCTTCTCGTCGGGCACGCCGTACTCCTGACGGCGGAGCGACTCGAGATGATGGTCGCTCGGGGTGCGGCCCGGGCACGACACGAACCAGCGATGCGAACCGGCGATGAGGTGCAACGGGCCGTTGTGGGCGTGGTTCGGCGTCAGGGCGACCGAGCAGCTGACGGCCCGGGGTTCGGGCATGCCGTCCTCGACGTGCCAGGTCTCGAAATCCGAATGCCACGGGAAGCCGCGACCCTCGAACGCCCGCTTGAGATTGAGGCGGCTCTGGTGGATCGTCACGTCGGAACCCAGCAGCTGACGAGCGACGTCGGCCAGCTCGGGGCGGGCCATGAGCGCGGCGAAGGCCGGGTGTCGGTCCAGCTGGAACAGCGAGCGGAGCGCCGCGTCGTCGCCGGGTTCGGCCACCTCGGCGCTCGAGTTCGAGTAGGCACCGCGCTCGAGCTCCGAAACCGCTTCCAGGCACTCGGCGACCGTCGATTCCGGCAGGAGGCCGGAGAACATGAGGAAGCCGTCGCGCTCGTAGCGGCGGAGCTCGTGGCCCGACAGCGGTCCGTCGTCGCCCCACACGAGTGGGGCCGTGCGTTCGGAGATTTCGGCGGAGCCGCCGATGCGGGATGGATAGCGGTCGTCCGCGGTTCGTCTCGGTGACGTGTTCACGCGGGCACCTCACGGTGCCCGTCGGCCGGGCCGTCGGTGAGCAGCGGATAGACGCCGTTCTCGTCGTGGACCTCGCGCCCGGTGACGGGCGGGTTGAACACGCACACACACCGGAAGTCCTCGATGGCCCGGAGCACGTGGCGATCGTGGTCGTCGAGCGCGTAGAGCGTGCCGGGACGAATCTCGTGGCGCTCACCGGTGGCGAGGTCCTCGATCTCCGCGTGCCCTTCGATGCAGTACACGGCTTCGAGGTGGTTGGCGTAGTGCATCTCGGTGGTGGTGCCGGCGTAGAGCACCGTGTCGTGCACGGAGAAGCCCATGCCGTCGCGGGCCAACAACAGCCGGCGTGAGCGCCAGGTGTCGGCGCGGACGTCGGCCTCGGTGTCGTCGATCTCGTGGAGGTGGCGGATCTTCATCAGTTGGCCTCCGCGACTTCGAGGAGACGGGCGCCCTCGCGATCGACCACGTCCTCAACGGCCTGTTCGAGCAGGGTGAGACCGCGGTCGAGGAGGTCGTCCTCGATCGTCAGTGACGGGAGAAGCTTGGTGATCTCACCGTCCGGCCCTGCCGTCTCGAGCAGCAGGCCGAGCTCGAATGCACGAGTGGTCACCAGGTCGGCCGTTTCTCCGGAGAGGCTGTCGATTCCCTGGATGAGTCCTCGTCCTCGCACCTCGCCGAAGACGCCGGGGTGTGCCTCGGCCAGCATCGAGAGACGTTCGCGCACGGCGGCGGACTTGCGCTGAGTCTCGCGGGAGAGCACCGAGTCACCCCAGTACTTCTCGAGGGCGACAGTGCCCGTGACGAAGGCCGCGTTGTTGCCGCGGAACGTCCCGTTGTGCTCGCCGGGAATCCAGATGTCGTGCTCGCGGCGGAACAGGGTGAGCGCCATCGGCAGCCCGAAGCCGCTGATGGACTTCGACAGGCACACGATGTCGGGCTCGATGCCCGCCTCTTCGAACGAGAAGAACGAGCCGGTGCGCCCACAACCCGCCTGGATGTCGTCGACGATGAGCAGCATGTCGAGTTCGTCGCAGACCTCGCGGAGTCGCCGCAGCCACTCCATCGACGCCACGTGGATGCCGCCCTCCGCCTGCACGGTCTCCACGATCACGGCGGCCGGAAGATCGACGCCGCTGCCGTCCTGATCGAGGACCCGGGCGATCAGCTCGATCGTGTCGACGTCGCTGCCGTGGAACCCCTCGAACGGCAGGTTGACGGTATTGGTCAGCGGCACGCCGGCACCCTCGCGCTTCATCGCGTTGCCGGTCACCGCCAGTGCACCGAGGGTCATGCCGTGGAACCCGTTGGTGAAGCTCGCGATACCGTCACGACCCTTCACCTTTCTGGCGAGTTTCAGAGCCGCCTCGACCGCGTTGGTGCCGGTCGGGCCGGGGAACTGCACCACATAGTCGAGGTTCCGGGGCGCCAGGATCAGATCGTGGAACGTGTCGAGAAAACGTTCCTTGGCCGCGGTGGCCATGTCCAACCCGTGGATCACGCCACCGCTGGTCAGATAGTCGATCAGCGCGTCACGCATGGTCGGGTCGTTGTGGCCGTAGTTCAGCGCGCCGGCGCCGGCGAAGAAGTCGACGTACTCGCGCCCGTCGGCGGCGGTCAGGGTCGCGCCGCGGCCGGAGACGAAGGTCGTGGGCCAGCCGCGGCAGTAGGACCGCACCTGCGACTCGTGCTGTTCGATCGATTCCATGGGGTTCTCCTTGGGTGAGTTCATTGTTCGAGGGATGGGGGGGGTGGGGGAAGTCGTGCGTTGCTCCGGTGGGGCGCGCCGATGGGAGCGACCGGACCGGTTCGGGCGAGAGCCTCGCTGCGGTCAGTCGCTGCGGTCGGGCCACGGCCCGATTCGGAACAGCACCTCTGGTTCGTGTTCGCCGGCGTCCACGGGGAACTGTTCACGCCGAAACAGCACCGTCTCGACGCACTCGGCCGATCGGCGCCGGGCGAAGGACCGGAACAGCGCCTGCGACGCCGCGTTGTCGGGCGTCACGGTTGCCTCGAGGCAGTCGGCCGGCGTGCCGGGGCCGGGGCCGTCGACCAGGGCCTCGAGCATTTTGGAGCCCAGGCCCTCGCCGCGTCCTGCCTCGCCGACGACGATCTGCCACACGAACTGGGTGCGGGGTTCGTCCGGGCGGCGGAATCCGGTGACGAACCCCAGCACGTCGCCCTCGCGCTCGGCGATGACGCACGTGTCACCGAAGTACTCGCCGATGAGAAGGTAGGAGTACGGGGAGTTGTCATCCACGGCGCCTTGGGCGAGATCCCACATGGCGGCGCCGTCGTCGGCGGTGGCCGGTCGGATGGTGAGCGGTGGGGTGCCATCGCTGCGATCCGTGCGTTGTCCAGTGGGGCTGCTGCGTTGTCCAGTGGCCTGCATGTCGGTGGATGTCCGGGGTTGCGGTTCAGGTCGAGCAACGCCGGTTCGTTCGAGGGCCGCGCGAAACTGGAGTCGGAAACCCCTGGCGGCACATGGGCGTCTCCGTCGGCCGGCCGGTGGCTTCTTCCGGATCACCCCCTGAGGTGTTCGACGTCGGCGCCACACTTGCCGGCCGGCGTCACGACGACACCGGCGATAAGTTGCGGTGATCACCATAGCGTCCGCTGGCCCGGCCTCGTAACATTCGGGACAGATCATCGTGTGGTCGTCCGACACAACGCGCGACCACAGCCGTCGCCACTGGAGACGGACGACAAGGGGGACGTCATGACCACCGCTTCGACGACGCTCGACGAACTCGACCGGGAGACGCTTCTGGCGGTGGCCCACGAGCTGATGCTCCTCGGCATGATCGCCAACCGCGGGATGCTGCCCCAGGTCGTGCTGCACACCGGCGAGTTCGACTCGATGAACGAGGTCGCCATCGACCTGTGGATGGGGGCCAGCCCCGTCTACACGCATCGGCTCCGGTCACTCCTCGGGATCGAGGGCGACGGCGTCGACGCGATCATGAAGGCGCTGCAGTTCGACAACGGCTTCGTCCATCAGTACATGGACGTCGCCTACCGCGTGCACGACGAGCACGACGCCGAGTTCTGGCTGAACCACTGTGGTGCGCTCATCGACGCCGAGGAGCACGGCGACGAACGTGTCTTCGGCATGTGTCACACCATCGAGGACCCCACGTTCGACGCCACCGCGCTGGCCACCAACCCCCGGGCCCGCATCCGACCCATCCACCGGCCCCCGCGCACTCCGGTCGACCGCCATCCCCACTGCCACTGGACGCTGAAGATCGATCCGGCCAACGAGCCGATCACCACGTTCCCCATCACCGAAGAGGTGAAGGCGTTGGCCGGCAGCACGGTGCCCAACGAGCGTCGCGCCCCGGTCGGCGACGGCATGGAGGACTACTCGGGTGCCTTCGTGCCCACGGCCAAGCTCCCCGATCTCGACTCGTCGACGCTTGCCGCAGTCACCCGCGAGTTCATCGTGCAGGCGCAACTCCTCACCGCCGCGGCACAGCTCACGATGGCCGAACGCTGGGGCGCCGACGTGGCCCACACGATGATCGTGCAGTCGTGGTTGGCCAGCGCCGCCATCTCGGCCGAGCGGCTCGCCCCGCTCGTGACCGGCGTCCACCCGACCGAGACCCGCCCGACCGAGCCACGGCCTACAGAAACAATGGCCGCGGTGCTCGCCGTCACCGGCGCCATCCCCCACGGCTACCGGCGCGACATCACCATCGACGGCGACACGGTCCGGGTCGAGCTGACGTCCGAGCACCCCGGCCTCGATGATCCCGGCCACCCCGGATGGATCGGCCTCTGCGCGGCCGGCGAACCAGCCGGTTTCGTCGGCACCGCGTTCGGCGTCGATCGTCGCAGCCGGGTCGAGGTCACCACCCCCGAACGGGGCCGGGTCCTCGTCGACATCACCATCGACCCGGATGCCGCTGAGGCACCCGAACCCGACGCCGTCGCGCTGATGCGGGTGGGGAAGCTCTGGGAATGGCACTTCGATCTCGGCACACCGGTCGAGCTCTGATTCAGTCCACGCGACCGAGGATGCGGACCGGCCCGTCGGCCACCACTACCGTCTCCCCCGAGCTGATCCTCGACGGCTGGAGACTCGCAATGACCGACAAGGGACTTCTGATCCGCGGCGGGATGGTCATCGACGGCACCGGCGCGCCGGCCGTTCGTGGCGATGTTCGCACGAAGGACGGCCGCATCGTCGAGGTCGGTCCCGACCTTCAACCGACCGGCGAGACCGTGATCGACGCTGCCGGCGCGATCGTGGCCCCGGGGTTCATCGACTCGCACGCCCACACCGACCCGCAGGTGTTCTGGGACCCGCGGCTCGACCCGGACCCCCTGCACGGCGTGACGACAATGCTCGTGGGCAACTGCAGCCTGTCGCTCTACCCCGTCACCGAGAGCTCCCGAGCGGAGATCTCCGACCTCTTCGCCTACATCGAGGACGTGCCCCGTCACCTCTTCGACGACGCCGTGCCGTGGACCTGGGAGGACTACTCCGGCTATCGCGACACCGTCAACACCACCGGCACCGGCATCAACCTCGCCGCCCTCGTCGGCCACAGCCCGCTGCGCCTCGCCGTAATGGGCGACCGGGCGTGGGAGCCGGCCACCGACGACGACATCGCCGCCATGGCCGCGCTCCTCGACGACGCCATGACCGCCGGAGCGTGGGGCCTGTCCACCTCGCAGTTCGACGTCGATGCGCAGGGCCGCCCCGTCCCATCCCGCTTCGCCGACGGCGCCGAACTCGACGCCCTCCTCGACGTGATCGAGCGCCACGGGCACGGCCTCGTCGAGTTCATCCCCAACCTGCTCGGCGAGGACGCCGAGACAGCCTTCATCGATCTCGCCCGCCGCTGCGGCGCTCGCGGCATCCCGATGACGTGGACCGGCTTCGTCCACTCCGGGGACACCACCCTGAAGTGGCTCGACGTCACCCGCATGCTGGCGGCCGAGGGTTGCCACACCTATCCCCAGCTCTCTCCACGCACGGTCGACTTCCGCCTCAACTGGGACTCGTCGATGATGTTCATGTCGATGCCCGAGGGCTGGCACAAGGTCATCGCCGCACCGGCCGACGAGAAGGCGGCGATCCTGCACGACCCCGAGTGGCGAGACGCCGCGAGGGCAGAGTGGGACCGCACGACCCGCTCCATGTTCCCCGTCAATGCGCCGGAGAAGGCCCGCTTCGTCGAGGTGGTCGGCGACGCGAACCAGCAGTGGCTCGGCAGCAACCTGGCCGAACTCGTTGCCGCCAAGGGCGGCCACCCGTCCGACGTACTGGCCGACTTCGTGCTCGCCAACGACTGCCGCCCGGGCATCGTCGCCACTGGCGTGGCCAACACCGATGTCGAGGGCATGAGCCGCACCCTGACCGACCCGGCCGTGCTCGTCAGCTCGTCCGACGCCGGCGCCCACATGCAGATGCTGTGCGCCTCGGGCGACACCACCTTGTTGCTCACCCGCCATGTCCGTGAGCGCGGCGACTTCACCCTCGAAGCGGCGGTCCACGAGCTGACCGGTCGTCAGGCCGAGGTGTTCGGCTTCACCGACCGCGGCGTGATCGCCGAGGGCAAGATCGCCGATCTCGTCGTGTTCGCGCTCGACGAGATCCACTACGACGCCGACGGATTCGTCCACGACCTTCCCAACGACGGCGCCCGCCTGCGCCGCCCCGACGGTGGCTACCGGGCCACGATCGTGGGCGGCGTGCCGGTCCAACTCGACGGGCAGTTCACCGGCGACCTTCCCGGTCGCGTCATCGCCGCCAACGCCTGAGCGGCTTCGAACGATTTACTCCCGTCGCCGCCTGCACTACAACAAGCACGGGGACGAGGGGGACTCATGCGACGGATCGTGGTGCTGTTGATGGCCGTGGGACTGGTGGCGGCGGCCTGCCATCCGCACCGGGGCGGACGCCACGATCACGACGGGAAGGGACGATTCGACGGCACGATCGACCTCACCCTGGACCAGGATCCGGCGTGTGAGTTCATCGGCAACGGGTGTGCGTTGCCCTTCCCGAGCAACCACTTCGCCGACCAGCGGGGATCATCCGGCCGGATCCACCACGTCGAGATCCCCGACATCGCGCTCCCGGTCAACGGTTCGGAGGCCTCGGTCGACGCCTCCCGGATCAATGCCAACGACGGGTTCAGCCCCGGTGCTGCCGCCCTCGCCCTCATCCCGGGCGTCGATCCCGACGGTTCGGGCCTTGCGCCCATCACCGACATCGCCCGCTCGCTCGATGCGGACTCCGGCAGCGTGGTCCTCGACGCCACCACCGGCGAGCGCTGGCCGCACTGGGCCGAACTCGACGCCAACGCCACCGACCCCGATCGCCAGGTCCTCTACGTCCGCCCGGCCGAGAACTACGAGAACGGGCACCGGATCATCGTGGCCCTGCGCGATCTGGTCGACGACGACGGCAACCCGATCGAGCCGACCGACGCCTTCCGGGCCTACCGCGACAATCTGGAGAGCGACGTTGCCGAGGTCGAGGACCGGCGCCGCGACATGGACCGCATGTTCGGCGAGCTCGAACGGGCCGGGGTCGAACGCGACGACCTCGTGCTCGCCTGGGAGTTCACGGTCATCTCCACGAGGGACCTCACCGACCCTCTGGTGCGCATGCGCGACGACGCGTTCCGCTCCCTCCGCCGGGCGTCACCGACGTTCACGGTCGATCGCGACGAGGTGCCGAACGGCTCGACGTACCGACTGATCGAGGGCACCTACGAGGTGCCGCTGTACCTCACCGGCGACGGTTCACCCGGCAACGGCCTCAACCTCGACCGGCGTGGACGGCCGACCGTCAACGGCACCTTTTCGTCCGTGTATCGCTGCATGATCCCCGAGATCGCCACCGCGGCCGATCCGGGACGAGGCCTGGTCTACGGCCATGGTCTGCTCGGCACGAGGAGTCAGACCACCTCGACCGGGCCGCGCCTGCTCGCCGAGAACCACAACCACGTCGTGTGCGGCACCGACCTCATCGGCATGGCCGCGGAGGACGTCCCCCACGCCGTCAGGGTGCTCGGCGATGCCAGCCTGTTCCCGACCCTGGCCGACCGCCTGCTCCAGGGCCATCTCAACACCCTCTTCCTCGGCCGTCTCATGCGCCACGCCGACGGCTTCGCGTCGCACCCTGCGTTCCAGGACGACGACGGCGCGCCGCGTCTCGACACCTCCGAACTCGGTTACTACGGCATCAGCCAGGGCGGGATCATGGGCCCGGTGTCCACCGCGGTCTCGACCGACTGGGACATCGGCGTCTTCGGCGTGCCGGGCATGAACTACAGCACCCTGCTCAACCGCAGCGTCGACTTCGACGCGTTCCAACTGGTGCTCAACCCGGCCTACCCCGACAAGGCCGACCAGGCGCTGCTGCTCGACCTCATGCAGATGCTGTGGGACCGCAGCGAGGGCAACGGCTACGCCACCTACTTCGAGGAGCCGCTCCGCGGCCAGAACGAGAAGCGGGCGCTCCTGCACGGTGCCCTCGGCGACCACCAGGTCGCCAACGTCGCCATGGACGTGATGGCCCGCACGATGGGCGCGTCGGTGGTGTGGCCTGCGGTGGCCCCGGGTCGCTCGACCGACGTCGAACCGTTCTGGAACATCCCCCGCATCGACTCGTATCCGTTCGCCGGCTCGGCCCTGGTGCTCTGGGACACCGGTTCGCCGGTTTCGCCGATCACGAACACGCCGCCCCGCGACGGCGACGACCCCCACGAGGACCCTCGCCGCCACCTGCCCGCCATCGAGCAGATCGACCACTTCCTGCGCACCGGTGAAGTCATCGACGTCTGCGGTGGTGCGCCCTGCGTGGCACCGCCGACCTAGCCTCCGACCACGGAAGGGAATCGTGGAGATCGAGGAACGACTCGCACTGGAGCTCCGCGACCCTCGGCTCGCTGGCGCGGTGGTCGCCGATCTCCCCGACGACATCGTCGAGTCGCTCATCCGGGGGGAGGGCGTCGCCACCGCTCCCCTTCTCTCCTATCGCCCGACCCGGATCGCCGACGACATCGTCGAGTCGCTGTGGATCCTCGCCTACGGCTACCGATTGCGGTCAGGCGTCGAGACGGCGGAGGGCGAGATCCCCGCCATGGCATCTCTGGCGCCCGGCCCGACCAACGAGGAACTCGCACGCATCGCCGCTGCGTTCGTCGCCCACCGACCGGTGCCGATCATCGCTCAATGGGAGGTGGCGCACGTCCTCGCCGACATGCACGTGCCCGGGGTGATCTCGATCGAGCCCGATGCGGCCGCCGATGGTTCCGTCGTCTACCTCAGCACCGAAGGGGTGCTGGCCAAGGGGCTGCGGCTCCTCGCGGCCGCCGGCATGGAAGCCGGCCGGGCCGGGGTGCTCGGCCACGCCGACCATGTCAACCGCTGCCTACTCACCGCCGAGGCTGCAGGGATGATCGCCGCCGTACCTGAGAGTGTGCAGCTCCCGAGCGGGTACGACGCGGAGTCGGGCCAGCCGTGGACCCGCTCACGCGCTGCCTTCATCCCCGTCGATCTCATGGCGAGGACGCTGCTCAGCCGGGGCGGCCGACGACTCGGCCGCCGTACCGAGGTCTTCGGCACTCGGGTTGAACAGGTCCTCGATCGTGGTGGAGAAGACCCGGGCGAGCCGGAAGGCCAGTGGCAGGCTGGGGTCGTAGCGCCCCTTCTCGAGGGCATTGACCGTCTGTCGGCTCACCCCGAGGAGGTCGGCCAGGTGGGCCTGACTCCATCCGGCGGCCGCCCGGCGTTCCTTCAGTCGATTCTCCATCAACCGATCCCGCGCGCGATGAGGGCCACGCTCCACGTGGTCATTCCTACGCCGAACACGACCCAACCACTGAAGGTCCAGGCCACCCCGACCATGCCGAGGAAGCCGAGCGCGAATGCCGCGATCATCGCCACCCCGAAACCGAGGGCCATGCATTCGAGCATCACGATGCGTCCGTACTCGTCGGCCCGCTGGACGGCCCGGAAGAGGGCCACGGCGACGCCGATCATCGGGACCACCGGCAGGAGTATCCACAGGCGAGCGCCCGAGGTGTTCTCGTCGACGGTGTTGCTCACCACCGCCAGCAGGATGCCGAACACGGCGATCGCGGGTATGAACTCTCGGAGGTAGCTGTCGCGCTGGCGCTTGTCCTCCGCGCTGAGCCGGTGGCCCCGGATCTCGAGCTCAGGGGTCGTTTCGTTGGAATCGCTCATGATCCCGAAGGTAAAGGACGCTTGTCGTTATGTCAAGGTCACTTTCCGGAAAGTGAACTTGACATTGGGTTCATGCCGTGCCCGGAGCGAACATTCGCGGCCAGGCCGGGGGGCGGTCGGCCCGGCCGCGAGACCTTGCTATTCGTCGATGTCCACGTCGACGCTCGGAACGTCGACGTCGATCTCGCCGTCGGCGTCGTCGTCGGAGATCACGAGATACGCGACGGCGGCCGCGGCGATCAGCACGACCGCCAGAATGAAACCGGCGACGACGCCGCCGGCCCGACGTGTCTCGGTGTGGTGGATCTCGCGTTCGACGACATCGGGTTCTTTCTCGTGCTCACTCATTGATGACCTCCCGGTCGCTTTGTCGTCGCGGGGTATTCCCATCGCGTCGATCGACCAAACCCCACCGAATTGACCGGCGCCGGACCACACGGTCTGCTGGTCGTCGACGCGGGCGACAGAGATGACAGGGACGATGCTGCTACAGGACCGGGCGTGTGTGGTGGTGGGCGTGGGCCCCGGAATGGGGCGAGACGCTGCGCTGCGGCTGGCCGAACAGGGCGCCGACATCGTGTTGGCCGCCCGTTCCGCGGACCGTCTCGAGGACGTCGCCCAGGAAGTGCGGGCGCTCGGTCGCCGGGCGCTGTGCGTGCCGACCGACGCAACCGACGACGATGCCGTCGATGCCCTGGTCGCCGCGACCGTCGCCGAGTACGGCCGACTGGACGTGCTCGTCAACAACGCGTTCAAGCAGCCACCGTTCGAGACGCTCGAGCAGACGTCGATGGACACCTGGAACGAGAGCCTCCAGATGAACTGCACCGTCGCCCTGCGCACCAGCAAGGCGGCGCTGCCCACCATGCGAGCCCAGGGCGGCGGGTCGATCGTGAACATCGCCACCATGTCCATCCGCAACAACCGTCCGAACTTCGGCGCCTACGCGGCCGCCAAGTCCGCCCTCACGTCGGTCACCCGCACGCTCGCCAACGAGGTCGGCCCCGACGGCATCCGGGTCAACGCCGTCTGCCCCGGCTACATCTTCGGCGCCTCGGTGCGGGCCTATCTGACCGGGATGGCCGAGACCGCCGGCATCACCTACGAGGAGCAGTACGACCTGATCGCCGACCAGATCGCGCTCCGGTTCATCCCCGACTCCGCCCAGATCTGCGGCACCGTCGTGTTCTTCGCGTCCGACCTCTCCGCCGCCTGCACCGGCACCAGCCTCGACGCCAACGGCGGCCAATGGATGACCTGGTGAGCTGACGGGTTCGATGCCGGGCGGAAGCGACGTGGAGTTGACCTTGTACGGATGTTGAGTGTCATACCCTCTCGGTATGTTTCGTGTATGGAAGTTTCGGAGCTGGACGACCTTGGCGAAGCGATAGGACTGGCGGCGAAGGTCGACTATGCGCTGCTGCCGGGTGCGGTGGTGCAGGCCGCGGCGGAGAAGGTCCAGAC